>NZ_JOBX01000080.1:0-26953 GCF_000720645.1 Streptomyces sp. NRRL S-378 | reverse complement strand
TCGGGCGACGGGGCGGCCTGTGTGCCGAGTGATCAGGTCGATGGAGGTCCCCCCGCTGAGCCGCCTGCCCATGAGCAGTTCGGGCAGCTCCTCCGCGATGCTGGCGGGAATCCATGAGGTCGAATGCGAGATCACGGCATTGGTGTGTTCGTCGCGATAGGTGCGAGAGCGTCGTAGCACGGGTTCGCCGGCGTTGAGGCCCAGGGCCTCAGCCACGTCATCCGGAGCGGCGACGATCCCGGCCATATGGGAGTCGGACCGCTCGCCCGCACGCCAGGACGAGCCAGTCAGCTTGCTGCGCTCCTCCCGTTCAGCTGCGGTGGCCAGGGTGTTACGGGCCCGCACGACCGTTCCGTGGCCACGAGATGAGGTGACCAGGCCGTCAGCCTCCAGCGCTTTGTACGCGGAGTGGACCGTGGTTTTGGAGCCCTTTCCCTGAAGGGCCAGCTCCTCGATCTTCGGCAGGCGATCGCCGGGCGCGTACTCACCGCTGCTGATCTTTGCGGCGATCTCGTCCGCTAGGTCTCTCCACTTGGGTGGCATGTCCGGTGATCTCCTCCGTCTCGACGGGACCAGTGAACCATAGTCCCGGGATTGATGACCAGTGACACGCACTCCCAGGATTACCGCAGCACACATGATTGACAGAGACTCGCAATCCTGGGAATGTCATTCCAGCAAGCGACGCGGAGTGAGGGCAACTCACGAAACGTGACGGCACAGCCATGTCTGAATCACCTACCTACCTGCGCCGGAAACGGCGCAGCCCCCCGGACCGGGCGTTCCAGCGCCTGATCGGCCGGGGGGCCACAGCGGTCCGTACAGGGACCGCGTCGGAGGCCGTTCCACGAGAGGAGCACGACCCCACATGAACATCATCGTTGCTGGTCAGCGCATCGTTACCCAGGCCGAGTACATCGAGGCCGCCATCGGCTTCGACATCGAGCCGCTGGACGTCGAGCACGACCTGATGGCCGGCGGACTCGCCGCCCGGGACGCCCTGCAGTCGTTCCTCGCCGACTTCCGCGTCGAGACCGACACGGACCGCGAGGACGCCGCCTACTACGCCAGCCTGCTCCGCCGGATGCCCCGCGAGCTGCGCAGCCGCAAGCCCGCCGTCGTGGCCGCCGAGCTGGAGGCCGCCGACAACGCCCTCGGCTTCGAGGACGACACCGACACCTACGCCGACTGGACCGCCGCCGACTTCGACTCGTACGAGGTCCTCGCCGAGCTGGGCACGCCCAACCCGGCCGCCGCCGTCGCCCGTGCCCGTGAGCCCCGCGCCACCCGCCCCGTCCTGCACCTGGTCCGCAACGAGGCACAGGCGGTGGCGGCATGAAGACGGCCCTGCGTCACACCGCCCTGTTTGCCCTGGCCCTGCTGGAGATGGTGCTCGGTGTGATCGCCGGGACCGTCGCCCTGGTCAGCCTCATCACCGAGTTCGCGGCCCGCGCGACGGCCGCCGGCGGGGACTCCCTCGCCCGGCGCTTCCGCCTCGACCCGATCTCTCCCCGACTCCGCACCGAGCTGGCGCAGCTGCTGGCCGGAATCGCGACCCCCGCCGCTGGAGGCCCCCGATGAGCACGTACCGCGAGGAGAAGCGGCGCGACGAGCAGTTGCGCGCCGAGCAGGACCGCGAGGACCGGCGCCTGGAGCTGGAGGCCAAGCTGGCGTACAAGCGCCAGCTGGCCGAGGACGAGCGGCTGGAGAAGGAGCGCAAGGCGGAGCAGGCCCGCAAGGACGGCGACCTCAAGCGCCGCCAGGAGCAGGCCGAGGCCAAGAGGCGCCAGGAGGAGAAGGCCCGCGCCCGTGCGGCCCGGATGGCGAAGCTCGGCAGGTTCGCCCGCTGGCTCAACGCCAACCCGGTCACGGTGTTCGTGGCGTTCGTGATGGCCTCCTCGGTCATCCCGGCCGTCATCTCGCAGGTCGGCGCACTCGGCGACACGGGGGTGCACGTCCTCCTGGCCGCGCTGCTCGCCGCGATGCTGGAGGGCGGGGCCTGGGCGATCACGTTCATGGGCAAGGCGGCTGAGGACGCCGGAAGGCCGGCGGCCAAGTACCGCATCGCCACTTGGTGCACGGCGTTCGTCGCGGCTGCGGTGAACTACTGGCACTGGGCGGAGAAGCTCCCGAAGGCGCAGTGGGTCGCCGTCGTCTTCGCGGCGAGCAGCCTGTTCGCGATCTACCTGTGGGACATGAAGACCCACGGCTCGCACGGCAAGACGCGAGAGGAGCGCCGGGCGGAGAAGGCCCGCCGCGAGCACCTCGCCAAGCGCCGCAAGGACCACAAGGACATCGCGAAGGAGGCCGACCGGCTGCTGTCCGCGCTGCCGTACGGGTCGATCGACGAGGAGGAGGCGTTCGCCGCCGCGTGGCGGATCCACCGGGGGGCCGAGCCGGGCCTCTCGCCGGAGCTGTACGCGAAGGCCACCGACGCCAAGGTCGCGCTCGGAGCAGCCTTCAAGCTCGCCGAGGGAGTCAGCCCCGAGATCGTCCGGGCGGGGATGCTGGCCCGCCTCTACAACCCGCTCTCTGACGGCCTGGGGGGACCCCTCTCCGCGCTCGGTCGGACTGTCCCGGCGCAGGCTCTCCAGCAGGCCCCTGGGGGCGCTACAGCCCAAGCGGGAATTGGGTCGTTGGCCATCGACAAGGCCGACGAGAACGCCCGCCGGAACGCCAGCGATTCCGCAAGCGGGAACGCCGTGAAGGGCCGCACGGACGAGGAGCTGGAACAGCTCCTGCCGGAGGCCCACAAGGTGGCCACCGAACTGGTCGCCGAGGGCCGCCAGATCTCCGCTGCCGCGCTCGCCAGCCGCCTGAAGATCCGCCGCGAGGACGCGGTGAAGCTCCGCGACCGGGTCATCGCCGAGCGCAAGCTCCACCTCGTCGGCTGACCTCCCGAACCGCACTGCCCCCGGAAAGCCGCGGGGCCCGGCGCCTCCCTTCCACAGTCGCCGCCGGGCCCCGCTTCCCTCCCGAAGGAGAAGGACCAGGATGTCCCACATCCCGAGCACCCCGGTATCGGACCCCAAGGTCGCCACGGTGACCTACCTCCCCACCGCGCGGCCGGCCGCGGCGAGCACCGCCCCCGAGCCCGCCCCCGCTTTGGTTGGCCAGACCCTCCCGCCCACGGCGGAGCAGCAGGTCGAGGCGGCCCGCCGGATCCTCGCCGAGCACCTGGGCACGGACAACGTCGTCGCCGCCGAGGTCATGAAGGCGCCGGTCGACCTCGACGCGTTCGACCCCGAGCGCCCGCTGATCCCGGCCTGGATGCACTCGGCCGAGGGCTGGGCGGCGTACAGCGGCCAGCGCTACCGGGCCTCGCAGAGGGCGTTCCGCCGCTGGGTCCGGCGCCAGCGCACGGTCAACGGCCACGTCGCGCAGTTCCGCCGGGGCCGGGTCCGCCTCCATGACTGGGTGATCGGTTTCGAGGGAGTCCAGACCCAGGCCACCGCCCACCAGGCCGTCATCGCCACCAAGGAGGCCCGCGCCGCAGCCCGCACCGCACGCTGGACCCCGGCCATCATGAAGCAGAAGAAGGCCACGGCGCTCAAGGCCATGGACCAGGCCCAGACGGTGGCGACGCAGGCCGTGGCCGCGCACAAGAAGGCCAAGGCCTACCGGCGCAAGGCCCGAGCGATGCGTGCCGGAGTCGTCTACGGCCCGCCGGCCACAGCGATGCTCACCGGCTACGCGACCACCGGTCTGCTCGGTCTGACCGGCGCGGCCCTCGCGACGTTCGGCGGTGGGGCGTTCGCGGGTCGCCACCAGCTGGAGACCGAGACCGACTGGTCGCAGGACTGGAGGTCGCTCGGCGACGGCGACACGATGAACGCGCCCATGCTCGACTCCGTCTTCCAGGCCGCGAAGGTGATCGGCGCGGAGGAGACGCTGCGGATCGTGCAGATGCCGATGCTCGACACCCGCGGGGCCTGGTCGGCGATCGTTGACCTGCCGCCGGGCGTTCCGGCGAAGAAGGCGCTGCGTGCCCAGGAGGAGATCGCCTCAGCGTTCGGCGTCGAGGCCGCGCAGGTCACGCTGTCCAAGGGCAAGCGGGCCGGGCGGATCGAGCTGTACGTCACGAAGGAGATGCCGTTCACAGAGAAGGCCGGCCCCGGGCCGCTCATGGCGCTGGAGGCCGCGGCGAACTTCTGGGGGCGGATCTCGATCGGCCCCGACGTGCGCGGGCTGCCGATCTCCATCTCCGTGGTCGAGCGCTCCGGCCTGGTCGGCGGTGAGCCGGGCGCCGGTAAGTCGGCGTCGGGCAACACGATTCTGCTCGCGGCGGCACTGGACCCGCGCGTCATTCTCTGGCTCGCCGACGGGAAGGGCGGTGGCGACCTCGACCCCTTCAAGGAGCTGTGCGAGGAGTTCGAGGGCGACGCCGATCCGGAGGCGTTCTACGCGATGCTCCAGGCGGCCCTCGCGGACATGAAGGCGCGGTACGCGCTCCTGAAGAAGCTGGGAAAGCGCAAGGTCACCGAGGAACTCGCCAACAAATACCCGCTGCTCCGGCAGAAGCTGCTCTGGGTCGATGAGCTGATGTTCTACACGACCGACGAGGAGTGGGGAAAGAAGATCACGAAGGCGCTCCGCAACCTCGTATCCCGGGGCCGTGCGGCGGGCATCGTGACTTTCTGCGCCACCCAGAAGCCCGGCTCGGACGTGGTCGACACCTCTTTGCGTGACCTGCTCTCGATCCGGTGGGCGCTGCGCTGCACCACCCCCGAGGCCTCGGACACCATCCTCGGCAAGGGCGCGGCGGCCGCCGGCTACTCCGCCAAGACCGTCGAGTCGGAGATGCGGGGCGCCGGTTACCTGTGGGCCGAGGGGCAGAACCCCGTCATGGTCCGCGCCGACTACTACGACGACGACCAGGTCGCCGAACTCCTCAGCCGTGCCTACGACCTGCGGGCCAAGGCCGGAACGCTGCCCGAGGGCGAGAAGAGCTTCGGCACCCTGCTCCGTGAGAAGGGCGAGCCGGACGCGGAGATCCTGGCCGTGCTCGCCGACACCTTCGATGCGTACGAGAAGGCGGCCAAGGCCCAGGCCGAGGCCGACGGCAAGAGCGCCGAGGAGGTCGAGAACACCACCCTCGACTGGCTCCCCGGCTCGGTGCTGATCGACGCCCTCACGGCGGCCGGGCTGACCGTCACCGCCGAGAAGCTGGGCGCCCTGGTGGCCCGCACCGCCGAGGAGAAGAAGAAGCGGACCTGGCCCGGCAACAGCAGCCAGGTCTCCGGCTACACCTTCGACGCCGTCACCCGCGTGGCGAAGGCGAAGTACGGCCTGACGGCCTGATCCGGGCCCGCCAGACCCGGATCTGACCCGGACAACCACCCGGTATGTCCCGGATTGCCCCCGGATTTGAAGGGGGCCGACCCGGACGGGGGGCCCGAGACCCGGACGAGCGACGTCCGGGTCGAGGCCCCCGCCGTCCAGGACTCCCAAAGCTCTGACCTGCACAAACGCCGACCCGTCCGGGCTCGATCCGGGTCGGCTACCTCCCCCAAACCGTGACAGACACGACAGACGGAGGACGACCCCGATGGGCGTCAGATACGTGGTGAGCGAGCCCGACCCGCCGACCTGGTGGGCCAAGAACAAGGCCGCGGTCTACGCGGTGGTCGGCCTCGTGGTCGGCTTCTACCTCGCCGGTGGCGGAGGCGGGGACGCCCAGCCCGCGCCGGCCCCGACCCCCGGCCCGACCATCAGCACGACCCCGACCGCAACCGGCTGAGGAGGCACCGATGTTCGACAGCTCCCCCGACCTCGAACTGCACGGCATCGCGTACGTCGACGACGCGCCGCTCGAATGCGTGCACTGCGGCAACGCCGTCTCCCTGCAGGTCTACAAGCGGGGCCCGCGCGAGGTGTGGCCCGCGTGGATCTCCTGCGGATCCTGCGGGCGCGGCGACGACTCGGCGACGGTCACCAACGGCCTGGTCGACGCGGTGCTCGCCGCACGGACCGGCCGTCAGAAGGCCGAGGACCGAGACCTGTTCACCGCCGAGTGGCGCGAGGTCGTCATGACCGGCGAGCTGCGGCCGACCCTGGTGATGGACGACCTGGTCACCGTCGCCGAGGCCGTCCGCGACGAGGTCGAGAAGGACGTCCGCCGCTGGTGGGGCGGGAAGAAGAAGGCGGCGAAGGAGAAGGTGGCCGAGGCCAAGGCCACCGCGAAGGGCGCGGTCAAGGACGCGGCGAGCGACGCCGCGACGGCCGCCATGGGCGCGGCGAAGAACGCGAAGAACACGACGACGGCCGCCGTGCTCACCACGGCCTGGCAGCTGCAGACCCAGGGCGCTGGCCCCGCCAAGATGCCGAAGGCCAAGCGGTGCACGGTCAAGGGCTGCAGGGGCGGCATGGTCACCCTCGCCACCCGGCTCCACTCCCCCACCGGCAAGAGCGCCGACGTCAAGATCCCGTGCGGTGTCTGCCACCGCACCGGCCGCTGAGGAGGACCCCGTGCTCACCGTCTCCACCCTCGTCGTCCTGGTCCTGATCGTCGGCGGGCTCGTCTGGAAGGCCGGCCTGCCCTGGTACATGGCGCTGCCCTGCGTCCTGCTCGGGCTGCTGCTCGCCGACACCCCCGTCGGCCCGATGCTCCACCAGCTCCTCGACACCACCACCGACGCGGCCAGCCACATACGAGTCTGACCCGGCCGCGGCGGCCCGCCCCGGACAGCCCTCGCCCGCCTTTGGGTGGCCCGGAGCGAAGAAGGTCCGCAGCGCTCACCCGGGCCCGCATCGCTCCCGGGGTGCGGGTGAGGAGCGGAAGGCCGCGGGCCGCGCCCGGCGCCGGACGGGAGGCCGCCCAGCGGCCGAGCGGCCGGTGACGGTGAACGCGCGGCCCGCAAGGGACCCGCACCCGGGGGTGCCGGGCGCGGACGCGCCCGTCCTTTAGAACCCACCCTCCCGCAGGGGCCCGCCAAGGCCCTTCGCATTGAATTTTCCGGCTCTGACCAGCACAGACAGAGAAATGCAGACTCGGAGTCTGCGAACCCCCTAGACATGCAGACTCAGAGTCTGCATCATTGAATTACCGCAAGCGAAAAAGCAAGCGGAAAAGACAGCGGTATCGCTGACGAAGGAGAACGCAGTGACCGAGCAGACCTACGCCGCTTCGACCACCGGCCTCGTGAACGTCTACGTCACCAGCCACATCGGACAGGTCCGGGTGATCACGGACCAGCGGATCACCAAGGCCGTGGTGGAGATCAGCACCACCGCCACCGAGGGCAGCATCGCCAAGGCGGTCGAGGACGCGACGATCCGCCAGCACGGCGACCAGATCGAGGTCCGGGTGCCGAAGATCGAGGGCACGTCCGGTGGAATGAGCAGCACCACGATGATGGTGGGCGGCTCGACCTTCACCTTCCACGGCTCCGGGGCTGGCGTGCAGATGGTCGGTGGCGACATCTTCATGGGTGGTCAGAAGATCGTGTCGAACGGCCGGGTTGTCGCCGCCGAGGGGACCGTTGTCGGCGGGGCCGCCGGAGTGGGCGAGATCATCGTGACGCTGCGCCTGCCGGAGATGTCGTCGGTCAAGGTCACCACGACCTCCGCCGACGTGATCACCGAGGGCGTCATCCTCCAGGTCCTCGACGTGGACAGCCAGTCCGGCGACGTCCGGGCCGACTCTGTCCGCGAGCTGCGGGTCAAGACGATGTCGGGAGACGTCGAGGCCACCCGGGTCGACTGCGAGGTCAATGTCGGCACGATGTCCGGCGACATCGAGATCGGCGCCTACAACGGCAGCCGCTTCTGGGCGAACACGATGTCCGGCGACATCGACGCCAGCGCCACCCCGGCCGCAACCGGCCGCATGGACCTCAAGTCCATGTCCGGCGACATCAGCACCCGGGGCGCGGGCCACCTGAACCCGAGCTGCAGCTCGATGTCCGGCCGCATCCGCAACCGCTGACTTCGCCCCGGGGCGGCCGTCATCCCGGCCAAGGTCCGCCGGCCGCCTCGGGCCTCGATCCGCAAGCGATCCCGCCAGCAGAAAAGCAAGCAGGGGAGACAGCAATGAAGAAGCCCAACCGCCTCCTGACCTTCATCAACGGCCTGTTCGGATGGGCCTGGGCGTACGAGTCGGTGGAGGAGGTCCGTGAGGTCATCGCGGAGAACTCCTTCGGGACGCTCGCCGACCGGGCCGACACCCACACTCGGGGCGCCGACAAGCTGACCGACAGCTTCGCCTTCCAGCCCGGCCTGGTCACCCTCCACGACGAGCTGCACGACACCTGGCACTACCTCGTGGCGCTGAAGGCCCGCGCCAGGTCCCTCGGATACGGCACGCTCGCCGAGCACCTGGACGACGCCGCCGACTCCACCCGCGACGTCCTCCAGGCGGTGGCCAACGCCGCCGAGAGCACCATCCCCACCCCGGCGATCCCCGCAAGCAAGTAGCGGCGCCCCGTGGCGGCCGTCATCCCGGCCAAGGTCCGCCGGCCGCCACGGGCCCCGATCCCGCTCCGAAACCGCAGCGGGGGGAGCCCACATAGTCCCTCGACACGAACCGGAGCACGCAATGACCCCCCGACCGACCGACGAGACCAGAGCAGCAGGCCGCACCCGGATCGCCGAACTGAAGAAGGCCCGTGACCGCGCCCACGAGGAGGCGGAGAAGGCGAAGTCGGCCGCGGACGAACAGATGTGGAAGGACATCGCCGCCGAGCTCGACGGCGGTGAGGTCCTCCAGCGCGACGTCGCCGAGGCCACCGGGTTCAGCCGCGACCACGTCCTGAAGCGCACCAAGCAGTACCGCAGCACGACCTGACCGGTCGGCCCCCGGGTACAGAGCCCGGGGGCCGGCCCCGACCCGAGAGGACAGACCGTGAACACCGACGACCGGACCCCGGGCACCCCGATGAGCGACACCGAGGCCGACGCCCGCGCCCGCCAGCTCATCGCCGAGGCGTACACGCCGACCTCCTACCGCGACGACTCCCCCGTCCCCGCGTACGGTCCGGCCGAGCCGGTCGCGCAGCCCGGACGGCCGCCCATGTCCCAGAAGGCCACGGACATCAGCGCCCTGATGCTCTCCGGCAGCGTCGCGGCCCTGTCCGTCGGCGGCGCCACCTCGCTCGTCCTCTACGTGCTCGGCACCGTCGACCCCACGACCCTCGCCATCGGCGCGGCCGGCCCCGTCGCCCTGGTCCTCGCCGTCGGCTCCCTCGTGAAGTCCGTCGGCAGCGCCAAGTCCTCCATGCACACCGAGACCCACCACCACTACAACGGGCCGGTCCGGCAGAAGAACACCACCGTGACCAACACGACCACCACCAAGGCCGTGTTCGGCCGGACCAACCTCAACGGCACCCCGGGCAGCAAGTGCTGAGCGCCCATCAACCCACCCAACCCGCCCAATCTCGCTAGATAGCTCGCGTCCGACCCGTTGAACAGGGAGAACACGATGGCCAACCAGACCGCGCTGAACCCCCCGAAGGGCGAGTGCCGACAGTGCTGGTTCCACGCCTACGCCTCGCGCGAGGCCCACAAGCACCTGGCGCCGCGCGAGGACTGCCCCGAGTGCGTCGACCACATGCTCCACGGCCACGCCAACATGATCGTCGGAGGCTGACCATGAGGCTTCCCTGGATGAGTCGCACCGACCGCCGCGCCTGGAAGTCGGCCCGCACCCTCGCCGACCTCGGCCAGCTCACCGCCGACTGGCTGGAGGGCCGCCTCGCCTCCCAGCCGGGCTACATGCCGAACTGCGGCCCCGACGAGGAGACCGCCGAACTGGTCCTCTCCCTCGCGGCCCTGAACCGCGCCGGGTTCATGACCACGTGCTCCCAGCCCGGCGTCGCCGAGATCGGCTACGACGGCGCATGGTGGACCCAGCACGCCGCGGTCGAGGGCTACCTCACCGACCGCGCCCTCTACCAGCGGATCCTTGACGCCGCCGAGGCCCTGGCCCACATCGTCGTCGTGGACGACCCGCAGACCGGCCGCCGCGACGAGGTGGTCGTGGTCACCCAGCGGGACGGCGAGCCGTACACGGCCTTCGGCGCCCGCCCCGGCCCCCTCGACCTGCGCAACCAGTACGGGGTCCTGCACCCCGAGGCCCGCCGCGAACTGGCCGGAGCCATCCACCTCGCCGTCATCGCCCCGCACTACGGGCCCGCCGCTCACCGGGCGCTGTGGCGTTCCCTCGACCAGGTCACCGGCCTCGAACCCCCGGACGCCGACGAGGACCAGGCCGACGCCGACGACGACCAGGAGCCCGCCGCCAGCCGGTGAGGACGGAGAGGACCACGACATGAGCACCTTCATCGTCACCAGCCACGGCGGAGACTTCTTCGGCGAGGACCGCCACGCCTGCAAACTCCTCGGCTCCCTCGTCCCCTACGTCCACGCGGCCGTCCCGGCCGACGGGCGCGAGGACGTCGAGCAGCTGCTGACCGAAGCGGCGCAGACCCAGGCCGGCGCCACGAGGTCCATCCCGGCCGCCGTCGCGGCCACCCTCGCCCCGCGGCTTCGGCAGGTCGCCCGCAACCGCTACCTGAAGTCGAAGCCGCTCGTGCAGGCCGCCGCGCTCCTGGCCGACGCCGCCGGCCGCGCCGCCGCCGACGGCGAGCCGTGGGAGTGGCGTACCGAAGTCGGCTGAGCACCAGCCCGAGCTGAGACCCACCTCACGCCCGCAGTGAGCCCGCGGAGCAGACCGGCAGCCGGATCTGACAGACGATCGGACGGCTGACCAGCACCGATCCACCCACGCAGACCCGGAGTCTGCGAACCCCCTAGACATGCAGACTCGGAGTCTGCATCATTGAATTACCGCAAGCGAAAAAGCAAGCGGAAATGATGGCTGTAAGGCCGTCCGAAACGAGGAGTAGCCCGTGCCCGAGACCGCCGCCACCTTCGCCGCCGTGTTCGTCGCCCTGTTCGTCGCGCACTCCGTGGGGGACCACTGGGTCCAGAGCTCCCACCAGGCCGCCCACAAGGGCGAGAACGACCGGGTGGAGGGCCAGTCCAGCCGCGCGGGCCGGATCGCCTGCACGCTCCATGTCCTCGGCCTGACCCTCACCAAGGGCATCGCCCTGGTGGCTGCGGTCCTGGTCCTCGACCTCCCGGTCACCGCTCTCGGCCTGGCCGCCGGCCTCGGCATCGACGCGGCGAGCCACTGGTGGGCGGACCGCCGATCCACGCTCGCCTGGCTCGCCAAGCTCACCGGCAAGGCCGAGTTCGCCAGCCTCGGCACCGGCGCCCACCCGGCCGGCCCGGTCACCGCGAAGGGCACCCCGGCCGCCCACCTCGGCACCGGCGCGTACGCCCTCGACCAGTCCTTCCACCACCTGTTCCTGTTCGTCGCCGCCCTGCTGATCGCGGCCCTCTGACGCGACCGATCCGCCCAAACCCGCTAGATCACTCGCACTCTCTGGAAGGAATCACCCGTGGACCGCACCCCGCAGCTGACGCTGGCCCAGGAACTGCAGGCGGCCGTCGCGATCGTCCGGATCGGCCTCGACCGGATCCGCGACGCCGCGTGCCGCACCGAGGCGGTCGGCGCGCACGCCGCCGGCCTCCAGGCCCTCTACGACCCGGCCAACCCGGAGTCCGGCGTCCTGGCCGCCGTCGGCGACGTCATCGGCACCATCACGGTGTCGATGTCCGACGTCGACCACGAGGACATGGAGCGCGTCACCGAGCTGCTGGACGAGGCCCAGGGCTACGTCCAGGACGGCACCGGCGAGCGCATCCGGTACGCGCTGGACCTCCTGGAGCCGCTCCTCCCGCCGTGCGAGGAGTGCGGGTGGAAGAGGCCGGACGTCGAGATCATGCCCGACCCGTTCTCCACCGCGCTCTACCCGGAGGAGGACGACCACCGCCAGATGCCGCTGTGCCCGCCCTGCGCGGTCAAGCGCTTCGAGGACAGCTGACCCAACCGCCCCCCAGCAGAGCCCACAAGGGAGATCAGGATGAGCAGCCAGACCGCCAACGCGTACTACGCCGCCCACTTCAAGGCCCTGCGCGAGTACGCCGCCCGTACGGCCGCGGGCTACTGGCCCAACAAGGCCCTGCAGTACACCTCCGTCAACGGCCGCCGCCTCCAGCCCTTCCCGGACAAGGTGCGGCTCGACTCCGCGAAGGCCGCGGTCCGCAGGCTCGGCAAGGACCACACCGTCCACGTGTACGACATCGTCGCCCGCGACGGCATCGCGCTGCGGATCGCCGCCGTCTACTTCGCCCCCGGCTACTGGAGCGACGGCGCCGAGGTCATCGACGTCTACGAGATCCCCGTCCAGGACGACATCGCCTGAGTCGCCCCGCACTATCCACCCGCACGACAAGATGGAGCCCGGGGCCGCCGTAATCGGCCCCGGGCTCCGGCCTTGAAGGGAACCACAATGACGACCCCGACCATCGACTCGCCCACCCGGATCCAGCGCATCTACGACGGGCACGCCGGGCTGTACGCCCCCAGCGTGGTCACCGAGGCCGCGGCCCTCCTGGACGCCTACCTCGCCACCGCCGACCAGCACGGCCTCGACCAGAAGGTCGCGGACTCCGACGGCTGGCTCGCCCTGGCCGCCGCCGAGGCCGTCGCCCGGAAGTACGGCCGTCCCGCGACCGAACGCACCTCGGCCGAGCTCTACCAGCTGCTGAACCACCTGCGGGCCGCGCTGGCAGCCGAGGGCCTGGAGGCGGTGGCCACCCCCGTCCGCATGGGCGTCGGCATCGCACCGGTGCCCGGCGGCCCCACCTGGGGCACGGTCGGGGGCCTGGCCGTCGCGCTCTACACGGACAGCAGCTGGGAGCTGATGACCAACTCCGTGCGCACGACGTCGCACACGATCCACGCCCCGGCCACGAAGGCCGGCGCCGCCGAGGTCGCCCAGCTCGTCCACGGCGTGCTCCGCGGTGACGTCGCCGACCCGTTCAGCCGGAACCGGTGAGCCCTCGCGTAGGACACTCGAACCACCGACCGAAGGAGGGGCCGTGACCGCACAGCCCGAGCACCACGCCGCCGTCCCGCCGATGCGCACGCTCGCCGAGCTGCGGGCCGCCCTGCGGGTCTGGGGCTTCCCCGAGGACCTCGCCACGTTCGAGCGGGAGCTGTCGGAAGCGGACCTGGACGACCTCACCCGGGTCCGCGAGATCACCCAGGCCTACCGGCACCGCGTACTCATGCGGGTCGACCCGCAGGCCATGGCCGCGCTCGGCCGGAGCACCGAGGACGTCACCGACGAGCTGCGCCGCAAGATGAACGAGGCGGGCGCCAGGTGACCCACGCCTTCCTCAGCGACGCCGCCGAGAAGATCCTGGCCGACCTCAGCCGGACCGAGCAGGCCGCCGTCGAGACTGTCCGCCGCGCGCTGGAGGACGACCCCGACCCCGACCACGCCCGCGGACTCCCGGACGCCGACCCACGCTCCGAGACGTACGTGATCGAGCTGCTTCCCGAGCAGACCGCCGGCCGCGGCATCAGCGTCGTCTACCGCTACAGCCAGGACATGGACGCCGCCCTGATTCTCTGGCTCATCGCCGGACCCTGACCCTCGACCGCCGAAGCGACCCCCGGAAGGGAAACCGCCGGGGGTCTCTTCATGCCCGCGCCCAGTGCAGGTTATCTAGCAAGTTTGCCCGTGGGTGGCGGGGCCGGGGCCGCCCGCTTGTTCAGTGTTCGGGCCCCGCCGGGCCGTCAAGGGCGCCTTCGGCGTCGCTGCGCGATGCGCAAGCGCACCCTTGACTGCCCGTCGTGTCCCTGGTGCTGGCTGGCTATCGGGCGGCCCCTCCGCTGTGGCGCCCGGTCCTCGGCGGCTGGCGGGCGGCTCCCCCGTCCGTCGCCCACCGTGACGGCCGAGGTTCCGGTGGGCTGACCGGAACCCCCGCGGACTTCTGGTCGCAGCGTGCCGGTCCGGCGAGCGCCGCCCCGTGTCTGCGGAGGTCCAACGCGGTTGTTCTCCCGGACGACTCAGAGCCCGTGCTCCCCGACGGAGAACGTCTCCTCGTCGTCTGATGGACCGTTCTTCGCCGGTTCCGGATTCCGCCGGTACCGTGGACAGTTCGGTCACTGCTTCAAGATCAAAAACGAGGTATGTACAAAGGGGGTTACCCTCGCGGGTAACCCCGGCCAAGGCCGGAGAACAGCAACAGCACAAGCGCACAAGGCGCGTGGGGGAAACGGGGTGCGCCGGTGGCGTGGGTGACGGATATCGGGGCGGACGAGCAGGTCGACTACCGGCTGCGCAGGCACGCCGGGTGCGGCGTGGTGGAGAGCACCGGCGCCGTCGTGGAGGCGGACCAGGCCGTCGAGGCCGACTCACCGGACCCGGCCGTCAGTTACCGTCTGCGATCGGACGGGGTGCTCGTCTGGATGGGCGCCGGCCTGGACGCGGTCGGTCTCACCGAGGGCCAGGTCCTCGACCACGAGGGCGAGGAGGCCGCCCGCCGACTGATGAAGGGCTGCCACCCAAAGACCGGCGCCCGCCTCGCCGGATCGGCCACGTCGGTCCGCGCGCACGAGTCGGCGACCCTCACGGTGGCCCCGCTGGTGAAGGAGATCGAGCTTGCCGCGGCCGAGGCCGGGGTGGAGGCGGAAGCCCTGCTGGACGGCAAGCCGTACCAGCAGAAGAAGCTCGCCCAGCAGCAGCGGATGGTGAACCGCTGGGGCGAGGCCCACCGCCTCCACGTCGGCACGCTCCACAAGCTGGCCCGCGCCGCCGGCCTCGACCTCGCCGACATCTACACCGAGGCCGAGCTGACCCGCGCGTGGGAGAACAAGGACCTGCGGACCGACTCGCGGGTCCGCGGCTGGGACCTCGTCCTCGACCTCCCCAAGAGCGACAGCGTCCTCGCCGGGCTGATGGGCGAGCTGGACGACGCCGAGTACCGCCGCCTGGTCCACCAGGCGAAGACGGACACGTTCCGGCAGCTGGAGCGGTGGATCGGCTACGGGGTCGGCAGCCAGGACGGCAAGCCGGTCCGGCTGGCGACCGGCGGACTGGTCGGCTGGTCTGTCGAGCACCGCTCCGCCCGCCCGATGGGCGACGGCGCCCCCGGCGACCCGCACCTGCACCTGCACGTCGTCATCGCGAACATGGCGCGCTGCGCGGACGGGAAGTGGCGCTCGATCGCCAACTCCGGCGCCGACCTCTACCGCCACGCCTCCGCGGCCGACGCCTACTTCAAGGCGCGGGTACGGTCGCTGGCGTACGAGCGGTTCGGCGTGCGCCGCACCCAGTCCGCACTCACCGGCGCCTGGGAGGTCGAGGGCATCCCCGAGCCGGTCCGTGACGTCTTCTCCCGCCGCTCGGCGAAGGTCACCGAGGAGCTCGGCGAGGGCGCCAGCCGCGAGGACCAGCAGCGCCTGGGCGCGCTGACCCGCCGGGCCAAGCACGCCGCCGACCCGGCCGGGATGCGGACCTCCTGGCGCGAGCGGGCCGAGGCCGCCGGCGTCGAGGTGGACGCGATGGTCGCCGCCGCGGCCCCCGGCGGCCCGGGCCCGGACGGCGGTGGCGCAGGCCTCGCCGGACCGGGCGGTGGCCCGAGGATCCCGCCGCCCGCCGACCTCGCCGCCGTCGTCTTCGATCCGGAGACCGGGGTGACCGCGAGCCAGAAGATGTTCACCCGCGCCGAGCTCCTGGCCGCCGTCGCCAACGCCCTCCCCCTGGGCATCGGGGCGGAGCCGGCCGCCCTGGAGCGGCTGGCCGACGACGTCCTGCGCGTCGAGGGGTACGCGGTGGCCCTGCCACACATCGGCTCCACCGTCATGAGCTCCACCGACCGGTACACCACAGCCGACGTCCTGGCGGCCGAGGAGACCGTCATCGCGCAGGCCCTCGACCGCGTGGGCGACGGGTCCGCCCGCCTCACGGTGGCCCAGGCCGAGGCCGCCATGAGCGTGTTCGCGGTGGCGGCCGGATTCGAGCTGTCCGGGCAGCAGCGCCAGGTGGTCACCCGGATCCTCACCGAGGGGCACGGCGTGGAGGCCGTGGTCGGCGTGGCCGGCGCGGGCAAGTCGACGTTGATGGACGCGTGCCGGATCGCGTGGGACGCCACCGGCACCACGTACGCGGGCGCGTGCCTGTCTGCGGTCGGCGCCAAGGGCCTCCAGGACGCCTCTGCGATCCCCTCGCGCACCGTGGCGTCCTGGCTCCAGCAGATCGAGGGTGGCCGGGGCCTGACCGGCATCGACGTCCTGGTCGTGGACGAGGCGGTGATGACGGACGACCGGTCCGCCGCCAGGCTCCTCACGGAGGCCGCGCGCACCGGTACGAAGGTGGTGGCGATCGGCGACCCCAAGCAGCTCCAGGCCGTGGGCGTGGGCGGCTGGTTCCGCGAGGTTCACCGCCTGGTCGACGGCGAGGTCCTCACCGAGAACCGCCGCCAGGAGAACGAGGCCGAGCGCGCCGCGCTGGAGGTGTGGCGGACCGGCGACCACCAGCACGCCCTCGAACTCCTCGCCGCCGGCGGACGCGTGCACGCCGTCGCCACCGCCGACGAGGCCCGCTCCGAGATGCTCATGACGTGGGACGAGCTCCGCACGGCGTGGCCGGACGAGCAGGACCTCCTGCAGAACCTCGTGGTGCTCGCCGCCCGGAACATCGACGTGGACGCGCTCAACCTCGGCGCGCAGCAGATCCGGCGGGCCGCCGGCGAACTCGGCGCGGAGCAGACGTACGCGCTGCCGGGCGGGGGCGAGCTCTCCCTGGCCGAGGGCGACGTCGTCCGCGTCCGCGTCAACGACTACCGTTCGCGCCGCGGCGAGGGGCCCGACGTCCTCAACGGCTACCGCGCCGTCGTCACCCAGGTCGCCGAGGACCGCCGGGTCGAGATCACCTGGCGCACCAAGGACTTGAACCCCGACGGCAGCGTGCGGACCGAGTCGGCGTGGATGAAGCCGGACGACATCGGCGCTGGCGCCCTCTCCCTCGGCTACGCCATGACCGTCGCGGCCTCCCAGGGCCTGACCTGCCACACCTCGCTGCTGTACGGGCACGGGGCGAACGCGCACGCCGTCTACCCGGGCATCACCCGGGCGAAGAAGGCCAACCACATCTGGCTCCCGCTGGACGTGGTCGAGGACGAGCGCACCCAGAAGCTGCTGGGCAAGGCGCGCACGGAGACCGAGCAGCTGCACCGGGCGATCGGCGCGTTCGCCCGCTACCTCGGCCAGTCCTCCGAGGACGGCATGATCTCCGACGCGCTCCGCCCGGCCCCGGAGTCGGCCACGGTGCCCCGGCAGGTCGAGGTCGAGCGCGCCGAGGCCCGGGAGAAGGCCGAGGCCCCCGTCCAAGAAGCCCGGCGGGTCGTGTCGGCGAGGGCGGCCCGGATGAAGTCGCCCTCGACCGAGCACGCCCTGCGCCGCCAGGCCGAGGACGAGGCTGGCCGCACGCGCACTCCCGCCCGGGCGCCGGAGCCGGTCGCCGGGCAGCCGGAGGACACCGGCAAGGAGTCGGGGGTGCCGGACTGGAAGGAGCGCCCGTACGGCAAGCGCCCGGACGGCGAACTGGCGCGGAGCATCTCCTCCTTCCTCACCATGGCCGAGCAGTACGAGCAGAAGGCGGCCGAGGCCCGTGAGGCCCACCGGGCACTCGCCGAGCGCCTGGAGCGGGACCGGGCCGAGGGCACCAGCCGCGGGGCCCGCTGGGCAGCCGAGGCCGGCGCCGTGCTTGATACCGCCGTCAGCCATCTGGCCCGGGCCCTGGAGGAGACGGCCGCCATCCAGCGGGCCACCGACCAGGCCACCAACGCCCGCTCGATCCTGCGGCATCTGGAGAAGCAGAGGGAGGCGTCCTGGCTCGCGCTGCGGCTGGCGGGCAGCAGCAAGAAGGAGCTGCGGCAGATGGAGGAGCGCTACCTCGGCGAGGCCATCGGCGGCGACGACGAGGCACAGCGGGCCCGCCGGGCATCCGACGACGCCCGACTCGCCGCGTGGGAGACCCTCAAGGCCAGCCCGCACGCCGAGGCCCTGGGCGCCACCGGGCACGCCCCTCGGCTGGACGACATGGCTCAGAAGCTCGCCGAGATGCGGCAGGCGCTGCCGGAGCGGGCGCAGGCACGCGATGCCCGCGACGCTCGCCAGCTCGGGCAGCTCCACGGCACCGCCCAGGCCTCCACCACCGAAGCCGCCGACTGGCGCCGTCACGCCGAACTGGCCCGCGCCGAGCAGCAGCTGCGGCACTCCCTCGCCGAGCAGCACCCGGACTTCCACAAGGCCGAGACCATGGCCCGCACCTTCCACGCCCGCCAGGTCCAGGCCCAGCAGCGTCAGCAGGCGCCGGCACCGCAAGCCGCCGCGGCCGTCGCCCAGCCACAGCAGAGGCGCGGGCCGAGCATGGGGCGGTAGCCCGGATCACGGGACGGCAGAGCCAGAACGGTTCCGCCGTCCCACCTGGCCCTGGGGGTGCCGTACGGAAGTAGTCGGCGCGTGCCAGACCCCTTGTCCAGGCCCCTGGGCTGCGCGTTCGCCCTCTTCCCGTGCCGGGGGAAGGGAACCCGAAACGGGACCCGGTACGGGACCTGAAACGGAACTCCGAACGGGACTCCAAAGGGAACTCGAAAGAGAACCGCGGCAGACGCTTCGGTTCTTCGGTACGGGTCTGACTTCTCCAGACCCCCTCTGAGAGAAGTAGTCAGCGTTCGTCCGTGCATCGTGGACCCCTTGACCGCCCAGGTCACAGCCAGTCCTCACTCCGGACGGGCGGGCCTGGAGGCAAGTTGTAGAGCAACCTGTAGGGCAGGTTGTAGAGCAAGTTGGAGAGCAGGTTGTAGGGCAAGTTGAAGAGCAAGCTGGGAGTGAGCCTTCGGAGACCGGCCGAGGGCCGGCCCGCCGCCCGTACGAAGGAGACCTCTCACCACGGCTATTGCGTGGACAGAGAGGTGTCGTTCTCCGATTTGGGCTTGCCCACGGGGTCTGACCAGCGACAACCCCGGAATTCTCCGGAGGGGGGGTCCCACCGCCGGTCACACCTCCGGTCCCCCGCCTAGTACACCTCCGCAGCCACCTCTGCACGCAACCTCCGGTGCAACCCTCAAGGGGCCCGCAGGTGCCTGGGCAAGCCTGTGAATCCACGGCAGGACCCCCCTTGTCCGCCGTCGAACCGTCGCCGGTCAAGGGGTTGACCACCTGTCATTCGCAGGCTTGCCCAGGACGGCCGTCAGCGTCGGGGGCCCTCCCCCAAAGGCCGGCGCCCCGGCGAGGCCGAGGGGTCCGACACGGGGGCGGACGGACGGAGTTCGTCCAGGGCCGCCCGCTCCGCGGCGGTCCGCCGAGGAGCCATTGGCGACTCCTGCTCGGCAACGACGGGGGAGGGTCCGTGCCCGAGCGGGCGGCGCGTGGTGCTCATCGCCGAAGTTTCCCAGCAGCCCCGGACCCGACCGCCTACCGGGTGGTCGGGGACGACGGGGCCCGGCTCCCCGTCCATCAACCGATCTGTTTCCGCACACCCCCACGACACGCCCGGGACCACCGATCCGGGACCATTTCCAGTGTCCAGAAAGGGCGTTCAGAAAGTCTCAGCGTCCAGGAACCAGGGCACCCCGGTTTCTGTACGGTGACCGGCATGACGAGCAGCCTCGCCCAGTGGGCCGACGCCGGCGACGACGTCCTCGAAGCCTTCCCCGCCAACCTCACCGGCGTCCTGGTCGGCTACGCCCGCGTCTCCACCAAGGGCCAGCTCCTGGACCGGCAGCTCCTCGCCCTGGAGAGCGCCGGGTGCGCGCGCATCTTCGCGGACAAGCTGTCCGGGAAGAACGCCGAGCGGCCGGAGCTGTGGAAGGCCCTCGACTACGCCCGACCTGGCGACACTCTCGTGGTCCCCTCCCTCGACCGGCTCGGCCGCTCGATCCAGGAC
The DNA here is from genome assembly GCF_000720645.1 of Streptomyces sp. NRRL S-378. Taxonomy (NCBI): domain Bacteria; kingdom Bacillati; phylum Actinomycetota; class Actinomycetes; order Kitasatosporales; family Streptomycetaceae; genus Streptomyces; species Streptomyces sp. NRRL S-378. Next base: position 7,142 of record NZ_JOBX01000080.1, on the reverse strand, counting down.
CTCATCGCGATCGTCTCCGGCCTGCGCAAGCGCGGGGTGGGCTTCCACTCCCTGCACGAGTCCCTGGACACCACCACCCCCGGCGGCAGACTGGTCTTCCACGTCTTCGCCGCGCTCGCCGAGTTCATCCGGGAGCTGATCGTCCAGGGCACCCACGAGGGCATCGCCGCCGCGCGGGCCCGGGGCGAGCGGATCGGCCGCCCGCCCGCGATGACCGCGGAGCAGGTCCGCCACGCACGGGCCATGCTCACCGACCCGGAGGCCACGATCACCTCGATCGCGAAGCTCATCGGGGTCTCGCGGACCACCCTCTACAAGTACGTGCCCGAGCTGAGCGCCGGCGGACGCCCGGTCATCGGCGCGCAGGCCGTGCCCGCCATCGAGGGCGGTCGAGGCTGACCCGTCCGGAAAGAAGCCCTATCGGTTTCAGTAGGCGGAAAAGACAGCTTTCTCGCTGGCGTAAACGCTGGCGGGCAAAGTGCGGGTTATCTAGCAAGATTGCGCACTTAGCGGCCGGGCCTGAGTTTCCCCAGGCCCCGGCTGTCAGCCTCGCGCTTTCAGCTCGTTGATCAGTTCCCGTACTGCCTCCGCCTTGGCGGCGACCCGTTCGGCTTCGAGGCGGAGGGTGCCGATCCTGGAACTCCAGTGCGCGACGGCGTTGGCCGCCTTAGCGATGTCCTCGGTGTTGCCAGCCTCGGTCGCGCGGCGTTGTTCTTCCTCGGCCTGGTGCTTGCGCTCCTCGGCGAACGTGATGTCTCGTCCCGCCTGGGCGACGGCGGCGCGGAGCCGGGCGTGCTCACGACGGGCGCGCTCGGGGGCTGCCGCGAGGGCCTGGTCGAGCGCGGCGCGGAGAATGTCCCCGGTGGTGACCACCTTCGCCCGCAGCTCCCTGCGCTGGTCGAGTTCCTCGGCGGGTGGGGTCTGCTTGAAGGCCGCGGCCATCGCGGCCAGCACGGTCACGCCTCCGTGCTCGCGGACGGACTCCTGCATGATGACGGCCGGGCCGTCTCCCCATCGGTCGGCCCACTCCTGGAGCTGCTTCTCGATCTCCGCGTTGTGCCAGTAGCAGGCCCGCTGAAGGCGTTCTCCGAGCTCGTGCGGCAGCCGCACGCCGAGCCGTCCCAGGAAGCGGGTCTCTCCTTCGTCGTGGTGGGCGGAGTAGCGGCCCGGGTCGGTGCCCCACCGGCGGCCGGCGGCCAGGGCACCCGGCGGGATCGGCGGCCACTCCTGGTCCCAACCTCGGGCCGTCAGCTCGGCGATGACTCCGGGGACCAGGAGCCAGTCCCGGCTTCCCGCGAGCTCTCCGGCCTCGCGGCGCTCGACCAAGAGCTCCCGCGTCGCCTTGCGGGCCTGCGCCAGCTTCCCGCCCCGCAGTCCTCGGTGCTCCTCGCGCTGCTTCGCCAGCCAGGCCCGCTCCTCACCTGCGGCCATCTCGGCCACCAGGTCCAGCAGCCGCAGCCGCTCCTCCACCACCGCCACCGTGTACTGCACCGTCGGCATTCCCATGCGGGCAATCATGCGAGATAAGACGCGGAGCGCGCACCCCTCGCCCTGGCCGTCACCCTCACGGACCACGCCACCAAGGGCAGCTCGTTCAATCTTGCTAGATAACCCGCACTTGATCGCATCTCTTTCCGCTGGCCTTTTCGCGCGCGCCGTCGCTGGCGATCTCGCTTGCGGGAATCGGTGGCGGCGACACGAACATGCGCCCGCTTGCACCTGGGTGGTCGACCGGCCAGGCTGCGGCGCAGAACTCAAAGGAAGGGGCTCCCATGGCCCAAGAAGAGGGACCGCTCTGCGTCGCGGAGTACAGCGAGAAAGGCGGTGTCGGCAAGACGAGCATCACCGCCGGCCTCGCAGCGGTCGCCGCCGATCGTGGGCTGCGGGTCGGTGTCGGTGACCTTGACCCTCGTGGCACGCTCACCGACGAGCTCGGCCTGGACGAACCCGAGCGCACCATCAACGACATCTTCTTCGTGGACAACTCTAAGAAGGCCCCGCCCCCACGCGACCCGGCCGAGATCGTGCACGAGGTGTTCGTCCCCGCCGGCCGCGGCTGGCCCTCGAACGTCAAGATCCTCCCCGTCGACCGTGACTTCGCCAACCGCGAGAACGACCCCACCCCCACCATGGAGTTCCGCCTCAAGCGCGCTCTCTGGGGCCTCCGCGACGAGGTCGACATCTTCTTCCTCGACGTCCCTCCCCGCGCCGGCGGCAAGCTGGCGGGCTCCGCCCTCCTCGCTGCCAAGCAGATCGTCCTCCCCGCCACCCTCACCAAGGACGGCTACCTCGGGGTCCAGGAAGGCCTTCGCTCGATCGCGCACTACAACGGCCCCGGCTGCCTCAACCCTCAGCTCGTCGTCTCCGCCGTCGTGCGCAGCATGGTGCCGCGCAAGAAGGAGTTCAGCGCCGTCAACGCGCACTGGCAGGAGCGCCTCATCGAGGACTTTGGCGACTTTCTCTTCGCCGACCCGGTCCCCTTCCTCGCCGTCCGGGAGGTCGCCCGGACTGCCTGCAAGCCGATCACTGCCGCGCCCGGCCGGTACGCCAAGGCCCTCGGCAGGACCTACAGCCAGATCCTCGACCACATCCTCAAGACCGCAAAGGAGCAGGGCTGATGGCCAGCTTCCTCAACGACGCCCTCAACGAAGACAAGCGCAAGGCCGCCAAGCGGCGCGAGGCCGACCCCGCCGACCCCGGCAACGCCCAGGAGCCTGACTGGGACTCCCTCGGCAAGAAACCCTCCCGGCCTGCCGGACGCCGTGTGGGCCGTCCCAAGGGGCCCGAGCGTGTCCCGATCACGGTCAGGATCCTCCCGCACACGAACTCCCTGCTGACCAAAGCGGTGGAGGAACTGGAGATGAACCCCCAGTCGATCGTGGAGGAAGCCCTCGCCGCCTACTTCAAGCGCAACAAGATCCAGCTCGACTCGGCGGACGGCCAGCCCTCCAGCGCCGCCTAAGGCGCCTCACCGGCGCTCTCAGGCCCGGGAACGCCCAACACGGTGCCCGGGCCTGCCCGATGCCCCTGCGGCGCCCTAGAGGCTGCGAAGGACTTCCTGGCCCTCTCCCCGCGGGGAGGCGTACAGCGGACGGTCGCGTCCGCGCCCGACCCACCTGGCTCTCCGCCCTTGGCGCCCGCGCGTTCACCGGTACCGGCCACTCGGCCGCGGACGGCCTCCCGACCGGCACCGGGCGCGGGCGCCGTCCGTACCCCACCTCACACGCACCCCGGCAGCACTCCCGACCGGCCGAGCGACACCGGCATCCCCCAGGTACCCAGCAACCCAAAAGCGGGGGGCCCGGGAGGGGCCTGCCGCCGTGGCCGGGTGCAGGAAATGATCTTCGAAAAGTGGTTGCCTTAGGCATCTAGTGTAGGGTTGTGGTGGGTTTTCCGAAACTCTCCATACGTGCGCCCATGGGAGGTTATCGGGAAACCCACCACAACCCTACATTCTTGCAGGTCAGCGCGTTTTGGCCCCCTACACGACGACAGCCCCCACCGGGCTTCCCGGTGGGGGCTGAGCTGTCGCTGTGCAAGGGGGTCAGGAGTCGTCTCCGGAGTCGTCCCCGGCGACCATCAGACCCGGGTAGACCATGCCCGCCGATGTCCGCTTTTTGGTGAATCCGCGAGCCTCCAGGCTCTTCGCGAACTCGACCTCGCTGCTTGCCTGCTCGCCGCTCCCGTGGCACCAGCTCGTCCACGCGTTGAACAGCTCGCGGGCCGAAACAACGGCGTGGGGCGAGGCGATGGTCCGCTCGTCCATGAAGCGGCCGAGGACGTCGCTGGAGGCCTTGTACGCCTCGGTCTTGATGCGGACGATCTCCGGCGGCGCGAGCCCCTTCTCCATGTAGTCGTGCCACCCCGCGTACGCCCACTCCAGCACGGCCGGCGCAGCCTTCTTCAGCCGCTCGGGGAGGCCCCCGTCCCGCTCGTCCTCGGGGATCACCACGTCAAAGGGCACCACCAGGATGCGCCGCCACACCGCCGGGTCGTCGCCGGAGACGAGCGGCAGGTGGTTGGTGAGCATGATGAGGGTGTGGGACGGGTCGAAGGTGATCGGGTTTTTGTGCATGAGGTTCGCCTCGATCGGGTCGCCACCCACCAGGCGCTTCATCGTGGCCTCGGCGAACCGCTTGCCCTTCTCCGTCTCCGAGCAGAAGGTCAGCCGGGCCCCGCGCAGGCGCATCTTGAACGCGCCGTGCCGCTCGTGCTTGGACTCCATGAGGATCGCGGGGTCGACCTCGATGGCGTAGTCGCCGAACGCGGCCATCAGGGCGTCGCGCAGGGTGCCTTTGCCGTTGGCGCCGGTGCCAGTGAAGATCGGCATCACGTGCTCGGTGACCTTCCCGAGCATCGCGTACCCGAACAGCCGCTGGACGAAGGCCCGCACCTCCTCGTCGGGCAGGATCCGTGCGAGGAAGGCCTCCCACTCCTGGGCGCCGGCGGGCTCGCCGTCCTCCTCGTCGGGTAGCGCGGCACCGGCGACCTTGGTGATCAGGTCGGCGCGGCAGCAGGGCTCGATGGTGCCCTCGGTCAGGTGGACCGTGCCCGCAGGGGTGTTGAACTTGTACGGATCGGCATCCAGCCCCTTCGAGGGCGTGCTGATCGGCGGGAGCGAGGAGGCGATCTTCAGCAGTCCCTCCAGGCCAGAGGCGGACTCGGACTTGCGCACGTCCTTGTAGAGGTCATCGCGCTCATCACCGCTCATGTCCTCCAGGGCGTGCAGCGCGGTCTTCACCGTCTTCACGGCGTACGCCATATCGACGCGCTGCTCGTCCAGGAGCCAGCGGGCTTCATCCCACTCGTGCCAGCCCAGGCCGTGGACGAACCGGAGCTTGTCGCCGTGCTCCTCGATGAATCGCTCCGCCATCCGCAGCTGTCCGCGGTGCTGGACTCCGCTGCGCACGGGCCGAGGGCGTCGAGGTCGAGGCCGATCAGCCGTGGTCGGGGCCTCCATCGAGGCCCACATGTCCTCTTCAGGCGCGGCCTCGCGTGCCGGGGGAACGCTCATGCCGCACCGCCCAGTCGGCGCGCGGCGCGGTCGTCCATCTGGCGCGGCCGGGAAAGGCCCGCGGCCATGCCGGAGCGCAGCGTCTTCTCCACCTCGTACGGGGACTTGTCGTTCAGCCCGGCCTCCAGCGCGGCTGCGGTCAGCTGCTCTTCGGCCTCGGCCTGGCCCAGAAGGCCGGCGGCGACCAGCTGCCCCGCCCGGAAGGCGGCCAGGTTCAGCCTGTTGTTCCTGCCCGAGGCCGCAGTCATCGCCGCGAGCTCATCGCACTCCGAGCGGAGAATCCCCGCGGCCCACCGCTGCTCGCGGGTGCCCTGCCGGGTGAGCGTGTGCAGTCGGGCGACAACCTCCTCCCGACGCGGCGCCCGCCCGCTTTTGGTTGGCTCGGGAGCGGAGGTGATCAGGGTCAGCAGCCACTCCGGCAGGTCCGCCGGGGCCGTGATGTTCCCCTCCAGGGTGTAGGGGACGCCGCCGATGACGGAGCCGATGCCGACGACGTAGCCGCCGGCCGCGCGGGTGTCGATGCACCAGCCGAGGGATCGGGCCGTGTTGCGGACCTCGGAGTCAGGGGCGCGGAAGAGCAGGTGTCGGCCGCCGCTGGGGGTACGCACGGTCATGGTCTGCGGCATCTCAGCTCCGGCACGGTGGGCCAGGGCGGCGAGCATGGAGAAGCCGTCGGTGACGTCGGCGAACTCGGCAGGAGGGAGCTCACCCTCGTGCGGGACGTCGAGGTCCACCACGACGAGTTTCGAGGGACCGCAGGCGATCCCGATGTTGAAGGGGGCCCGGCCCCAGGTGTCAGCGATCAGCTGGGGGTCGCGCGTGGCGCGGTCCTCCCAGGAGTGCCAGCGGGGCTCCTTGCCTCCGACCAGCACGGGGTGTACGTACATCCCGCATCCCGCGTAGCGGGAAGCACTGGCGAGCAGTTTCGCCCGGAGTGCCTGGGTACCACCCGTCTTGCCGCCCCCGTCCTGTAGCGCCAGGCGGGAAGCGTCTCGTACTCTCTTCACAGAGCGACTCCGTTTCGCTCGAACTTCGCCGGGATGGCCCCCGGCCTTGCTTGATCCGAGAGGCGCCCTTGCCGGGGCGCCTTCGGTGTTTCTGGGCCCTAATCCTGCCCCTTGATCACTTAATCAGGGGGGTCGGTTTCCGAGCCTCCTGTGCTACGGGACGTCGGGTCCCCGCAGCGCCCGCATGACGGGATCGAGGTCCCCGGTGTAGGTGACGTGCGGTTCGTCAACCCGTGGCGGTTCGAATCGGGCGCCGTGACGCGCGAGGTCGTCCTCGCTGAAGTACATGGCGTTCGGGTCGTCGAAGGTCTGTTGGTTCCGCTCCTTGATCCGCTCCCACAATTCAGAGTGGGAGCCGGGGAGGTGGACCAGCGTGACGAGCGCTCCAGCTTCCTCGCCGAGCTGTCGCCACTGCTGGCGCTCGGCGACAGTCCAGAACCCGTGGTCCATGACCACACTGCGGCCGGAACCCAGCGCGGTTCGGAGCTCGGTCGCTATTGCCTGGAGGATCGGCCGTTCCCGGACGCGGTACTCGCCGCGGGGGAAGTCCCGTCCGTAGTGCCCGTGAGTGAGCCAGACTCGCTCGTCGGGGCTGATGCGGACGAAGCCGAGGGCCTCCAGCTTCCGAGCAAGCGTGGTCTTGCCCGATCCCGGAAGGCCGGCCATCAGGACGAGTTGAGGCGAACAGGGTCGTCCCGAGAGTGTGTCCATGATGCGGGTGATCTCTGTCTTTTCGTCTGGGGCCAGGCTGCCCAGGCGCTGAGCTTGGAGGAGGAGGTTCAGGCGTCCTTCGAGGGCCTGTACGAGGGTGTCGTCCAGCAGCGGGTGAGTCATCCGGTGGACTCCTCCTTGGTCCAGTGGCGTCCAGGGCCTCCGATGTCGACCCCGTACTCGATGGCCACGCCGCCGCTGTCGATGACCCGAACTGTCAGGACGATGACGGCGGCGCGGGTGTCCTCGGGGATCTCAAGGGGCCCCGCGTCGGTGGGAGTCGTGATCCTGGCCCACATCGAGCTGAACCGTCGGGCGACGGGGCGGCCTGTGTGCCGAGTGATCAGGTCGATGGAGGTCCCCCCGCTGAGCCGCCTGCCCATGAGCAGTTCGGGCAGCTCCTCCGCGAT
>NZ_JOBX01000079.1:0-33980 GCF_000720645.1 Streptomyces sp. NRRL S-378 | reverse complement strand
GCGTCCGGTCCGGCAGCAACGGCTCGATCCGCGCCCACTGCGCGTCAGTCAACGACACACATCAACCAACGATCAGATGATCCGAGAGAAACGGCCTAGACGCTGCCCCCGGGGCGGGACCCCGGGCCGCCGGCCTGCGGGCGGAAGCGGTGGCGGTTCTCGTGGAGGAAGGCGTCGAGGGTCCGGGGCGGTCGGCCGAGGAGCCGGACGACCGTGTCGGTGGGGGTTTCGGGCCGGGCGACGGCGAGTTGCTGGATCTCCGTCACGTGGTCGGCGAGCCAGGCCGGCATGTGGGCGCGGCGGACGAGGTGTTCGCGGAAGTCCTCCGGGGTGAGATTGACGTAACGGATCCGATGCCCCGTCACCGTGCTCAGGCGTGTGGCGAGTTCGGGGTGGGAGACGGCTTCCGGCCCCGTGAGGGCGTAGGGGCCGGTTCCGGTACCGGCCCCGGTGAGCGCGGCCGCGGCGACGTCGCCGATGTCCCTGCAGTCGACGTAGTTGCAGGGGGCGTCGGCCATCGCGCCGAGGATCACGCCCCGGGCGATCCCCGGGGCCAGCCGCAGCAGGTTCTGCATGAACGCGTAGGGGCGCAGGACGGTGTGGCTCACCCCGAGCGCGCGCAGGTGCTGCTCCACGGCGTGGTGTCCGCGGGAGACGGCGACCGGGGAGTCGTGCTCGGCGGCGGGCGCGGAGATCTTGACGACGTGTTCGATTCCGGACCGGGCCGCGATGTCGACGGCGCGGGTCTCGAGTTCGACCTGCGCGGGGCCGTTGGCCATGGCGAGGAAGAGCCGGGTCGCGCCCTCGAAGGCGGAGCGCAGCGAGCCGGCGTCCGCTGCGTCCGCGTACCGGACCTCCGGTCGCGGGCCGTGCGTGCCGGTGATGCCGGGTATCGGGGCGTGCGGGGTACGGGTCAGCGCGCGGACCGGTGCGCCGAGCGCGAGGAGGCTGTGGAGCACGGCGTTGCCCGTCGCTCCGGTCGCTCCCATGACGACGATCATCTCGTTACCTCGTTTCCTGATTCCTGGTGGGTTCCGGGCGGCAGTGCGCCGCCCGGGGTCGGCTACCTGCGGGGCGTGGCGAGGGTGCTCCGCCAGCGCAGGGCGACGATCGTGGCGGCGAGGGCCGCGGAGACGGGCAGGTCGGTCCGCAGCCGCTCCAGCCACGGGGTGGCGGGTACGGGGGTGTGGGCGGGCAGCCACTGGGCGGCGAACCATCCCAGCAGTGCGGCCGCGCCGGTGGCCGCGCCGGCCAGGACGGCGGTCACGGCGGCTCTCGGCAGGCCGGTGGTCCAGCGCCGGGGGTGCCCGCCGTTCCGCAGCCAGGCGCCGACCAGGAACGCCACCACGGCGGAGGTGCCCGCGATGGAGGTCACGGCAGCCACGGCCAGGTCCCGCTGCCCGGTGGCGATTCCGGCGGCGCCGGCCGTCAGGGCGGGGGCGGCGTAGGCGGTCAGCACCTCGCGCCACAGGGCGAAGGGCCGGTGCGTCGCGCGGCTGCGGCCGGCTCTGTCCTTCGTTGCGGTCATGACGACCCCTTTCTCGTTGGGTTGGGCAAGCGGGCCGGACTTTTCCGGCCCATATACTTAGGCAGCTAACTATCAGGGGAAGGAAAAGGCCCTGCCCTAAAGGGCGGGGCCGGGCGGAGCGGGCCGGGCGCCGGATCAGCCGTCGGCCAGGGCCTCACTGCCGCGCACCACACGGGCGAGCAGATCGAGGAACACCGCGCGCTCCTCCACCGAGAGCCCGCCCACCATCGCCTCCAGCCGCCCGAAGTGCTCGGGCGCCATGTCGCGCAGGCGCTGCGCCCCCCTCGCCGTCAGGATGGCGACGGTACCCCTGCCGTCCTCCGCGGACGGCCGCCGGGCGACCAGCCCGTCCCGTTCCAGACCGTCCAGCAGGCCGGTGACCGTGGCCCTGGAGACGTCGAGGTCGGCGGCGAGGCGGGAGGGGGACTTCTCACCGCCGTGGTCCTCGAGATCGGCGAGCAGGCGGTAGCGGCCCGTCGACAGGCCGAACCTGGCGAAGTGCGCCTCGGCCGCCCGGCCGACCCTCGCCCCCGCCGAGATCAGCCGCACGGCGACCAGCACGGCCTGCGGATCGGCGTCCAGGCCGTAGTGCTCGACCTGCCGCCTCGCCTGATCCAGCGAGGGCGCCTCGCCGTCGATCCCGCTCCTCGTCATGAAACAAATATGGCAGCTAACTATCCTCGTGTCCAGGTCGCCGCCCCGGTGACCGTGTACGGCGGTCGGGTGGAACCGCCGTGCACGGCGGAGCGCGTGCGGCGAGCCGTCATGGTCCCCCCGACGTGGTGGCCGGAAGCTGTGGCCGGTCACGAGGACTGACCGAGGACGGGGCTGGCAGCGGCAGAGGGGTCTGCATGTCGACGTTCACGTGGGGTGCGCGCAGGGACCGGGCACGGCCGGCGCGGGGCGGCCGTGCGCGCCGCGCGGACGGGATCGGCACAGCGGTGGCCCTCGGTCTGGCGCTCGCCGTGGCCCTGCCCGGAGCAGCGCTGTCCGCCCCGGGCGACCTGGACCGCGGCGGAGACCGACCCCGTGCCCGGCAACGACCGGGCCACCGCGAACACCACCGTGAACAGCGCCCGCGGCTGCACGATCATCGGCACCAGCGGCGCGGACACCCTGAACGGCGGCTTCTTCACGGACGTGGTCTGCGGACTCGGCGGCAACGACACGATCCGCCCCGGCTACGGCAACGACACCGTCCACGGCGGTGCGGGCAACGACAACATCGACGGCGGATACGGCGACGACACGCTCATCGGCAACGCCGGGAACGACACCCTCCTGGGCAACTACGGCAACGACCGGCTCAACACCGTCGACGCCGCCGCCGGCAACGACACCGCGAACGGCGGCCCCGGCACCGACACCTGCACCACCGACCCGGGCGACGCCCGTATCAGCTGCCCGTAGCACGAGACCGGGCGGCGGCCCGCCGGTCCCGCGGACCTCCTGCCCGCGGGGTGTCCGCGGGACACTGGGAGCGATGCCCGGAGCGGTACCGGACGGCGCAACGCCTCTGGCTGCCGTTCCGGACATCGACCAGCATGAGGTCAGCGGGACCGGCGGACGAGATGGGCACGCATGCGCGCCACCGAGAGCAACCAGGACTACCCCTTCGCTGTCACCAACACGGCCGCGGCCCTGCTGGACGGCTCCGGGACGGTCGTCGCCTGGACACGGGCGGCCGAGACCCTCCTGGAGCGCCGGTCCGCGGATGTGTGCGGCCGCCCCGCACGCGACCTGCTCGCGGAGCCGGGCAGCTGGGAAGCGGTGCTGGCCCAGGGCGCCGGGCACGGGGACCGGGCCGGCTGGGAGGGCCGCGCCTCACTGCGGCACGGCTCCGGCCGCGCGCTGGAGATCGGCTTCCGCGTCGTCCCGCTGACCGACGGCGCGCACGGCGACGCGGCCCGGTTCCTCGTGCTCGGCGCGGCCCTGGAGCTGGTCGCCCGGTGGCGGCAGGACAACGCCTTCACGCACGAACTGTTCCTGCAGGGCCGGGTGGGCCTGGCCGTCTTCGACAGGGACCTGCGGCTGCTCCGGACGAACTCGCACCTGCTGCCGTACACCGGAGTGCCCGCCGACCTGTACGGGCGGCGGCTGGCCGACTTCCTGTGGGCCGAGGACGCGCGGATCATCGACGACCGGCTGCGGGACGTCGTCCACACCGGGATCCCCCTGGTCGGCCTCAACACGACCGTGCGCACCCTCGACGACCCGAGGGGCGGCCGGATCGTGACCATCCAGGCGTTCCGGCTCCAGGAACCCGACGGCCACCCGATGGGGGTGGCGGCCGTGTTCACCGACGTCACCGACCACGAACGGTCGCGCGGACGCCTGGACCTGCTGTACCGCGCGACCGGAGCGCTGGGCGGTTCCCTGTCCGTCCTGCGCACCGTGGAGGACCTGGTGAGGGTCCTGGCGCCCGCGTTCGGCGACTGCGCCGCGGTGGACCTGGCGGAGACCGTGCTGACCGGCGGTGAACCACCCGCCGACGGGCAGCTCACGCTGCCCCTGATCCGGATGGCCGTCGCCGGAGCGGAATCGGAGGCGCTGCGCACCGGGACGGCCCGGTTCGCGGCGCCCCTGGCCACCACACCGGACGGGCCCGAAGGGCGGGAATGCAAGGGGGAGCTGATCACCGGCCTCGGGGACCGGCCCGCGGGCTCCGGGGACGACGCGGCCCCCGCGTGGGCCACGGCCGTCCCGGGGGCGCACTCGGCGATGACGGCCCCGCTGTGCGCACGGGGCATCAGGTTCGGCAGGCTCACGCTCTGGCGCACGGGCGACGCCGCTCCGCCGGAGGAGGACGACCTCGCCCTGCTGGAGGAGATCGCCGCCCGAGCGGCCGTCGCCGTGGACAACGCCCGGCGCTACACCAAGGAACGCCGCACCGCCGTGGGCCTGCAGCGCAGCCTTCTGCCGCCCGCCACCTCGGAGAAGCCCGCGGTGGAGGCCGCCGGTCTCTACCTGCCCGCCGACGCGGACAGCGGAGTGGGCGGCGACTGGTTCGACGTGATCCCGCTGTCGTCGGCCCGTGTCGCCCTCGTCGTCGGGGACGTCGCCGGCCACGGACTGCACGCCACGGCCATGATGGGACGCCTGCGCAGTGCCGTACGGGCGATGGCGGACCTGGAACTGGAGCCCGAGGAACTGCTCGCGCACGTGGACGACATGGTCGTGCAGTTCGCCTCCGAGGCCGAGAGCGACGACCCGGACGACGCAGACCCCGGCATTCCGCTGCCCGGCGGCCCGGCCGGTGCCACCTGCCTGTACGCCGTGTACGACCCGGTCACCCGGACCTGCGCCATGGCGAGCGCCGGCCACCCGCCCCCGGCCGTGGTCAGCCCGGACGGAACCGTGGAGTACGTCGAGCTGAGCCCCGGCCCGCCCCTGGGGGTCGGCGGCTGGCCCTTCGAGCCCGTCGAGCGCGAGCTGCCGCCGGGCAGCGTCCTCGCCCTGTACACCGACGGCCTGATCGAACGCGGGGAGGGGGACATCGAGCACGGCATGCGCGACCTCGCGGACCGGCTGCTGCGCTCGGACGTACTCGGACGGCCGCTGCGCCAGGCCCGGCACGACATCATGGAAGGGCTGCCGCCGGGAAGGCTGAGGGACGACGTCACCCTGCTGCTGGCCCGCACCCGGGTGGTGGAGGCCCCCTCCATCGCGACGTGGCTGCTCGACGCGGACCCGGCGGTCGTCGCCGACGCACGCCATCTCGTCCTCGCCCAGCTGACCGCCTGGGACCTCGACGAACTCTCCTTCAGCACGGAGCTCATCGTCAGCGAGCTGGTCACCAACGCCATCCGGTACGCCGGCGGCCCGGTCCGGCTCCGCCTGATCCGGGCGGACACCCTGACGTGCGAGGTCTCCGACTCCAGCAACACCCAGCCCCGGATGCGCCGTGCGCGCAACTCCGAGGAAGGCGGTCGCGGCCTGTACATCGTCGCCCAGCTCTCGCACCGCTGGGGCAGCCGATACACCATGGGAGGCAAGACCGTGTGGTCCGAACAGACCCTGCCGCACGCCTGACGGCGCCGGCCCACGCTCTGGAACCACGGGAGGTGGTGGCCGTGAGCAGCACTCCGCGGGTCGATCCCTCGAACGCCGAGCAGGCGGCTGCCTGGGACGGGCGGGAGGGCACGTACTGGGCGGAGCACGCCGACCGGTTCGACCGCGCGGTGCGCGCCTATCTCCCGCACTTCCTGGCCGCGGCCGACGTGTCCGCCTCCGACCGGGTGCTGGACATCGGGTGCGGCACCGGCGAGACCACCCGTGCCGCGGCGCGGCGGGCGAGCGGAGGCCTGGCGCTGGGTGTGGACCTGTCCGCGGCGATGCTGCGGGAGGCGCGGCGGCGGGCGGTGGCCGAAGGCCTGCCCAACGCCGAGTTCGTACAGGCGGACGCCCAGAACCACGCGTTCCCCGCGGCGTCGTTCGACGTGGCCGTGAGCCGCACCGGGACGATGTTCTTCGCCGACCCGGTGTCCGCGTTCCGCAACATCGGTGGTGCGCTGCGCCCCGGCGGCCGCCTCGTACAGCTGGTGTGGCAGGAGCCGGAGAAGAACGAGTGGTTCCTCGCGTTCACCGGGGCACTGGCCGCGGGACGTCCGCTGACCGGGCCCCCGCCCGACGCTCCCGGACCGTTCTCGCTGGCCGATCCGGCCCGGGTGCGGACCGTTCTCGACGCCGCCGGCTTCACCGGCGTCGTGCTGGAGCCGCACGGCGAGGCGATGTGGTTCGGTGAGGACGCGGCCGACGCGGAGCGCTTCACGCTGGGCCTGCTCGGCTGGATGCTCGACGGTCTCGACGAGGAGGGCCGGCGTCGTGCCGTCGACGGTCTGAGGGCCACGCTCACCGCCCACGAGACGGGCGACGGCGTGCGCTACGCCTCCGCGACCTGGATCGTCCGGGCGACCCGCCCCTGACGCCGCGGAGCATTAAGGCGGGATCAACTGAGCCTTAAGGATCCGTGCGGCCCGGTCGTCCCGGCGGCGCTCCCGAGGACCCGCGCGGGCGCAGCGCTCGTCGATCCGCCCCGGCGGCAGGGGCTGCGACCTGCGCTTTCGGGCGGCTTCCGGGCGCGCAGGGCCCGCGCGGCGGGCCGTGCGGAGCAGCCGGATCCCCGGCCCCCGCCGGATTTGTAACACGGCGACAAGAACTGAATCCGCTGGTGGCGGCGACCAGCGGCACCTTCCCCGTCGGAACCAAGCTCAAGGTCACCAACCTCGACAACAACCAGACCACCACCGTCACCGTCAACGGCCCCTCCGGCAGCTGCGTCCTCCTCAACAACGCCGCCTTCGACAAGGTCCGCGAACCGGGCAAGAACCTCATCCGTCGCGCCCGGCGGCGACCAGCGGCACCTTCCCCGTCGGAACCAAGCTCAAGGTCACCAACCTCGACAACAACCAGACCACCACCGTCACCGTCAACGGCCCCTCCGGTAGCTGCGTCCTCCTCAACAACGCCGCCTTCGACAAGGTCCGCGAACCGGGCAAGAACCTCATCCGCCGCGCTCGCATCGAACGCGTGAACTGACCTGGCACGGGCCCGTTGCCGGGCCGACGGCGCCATGGCGGGGACATGGGCGGAGCCCTCCCCCGCCATGGCGCCGACCCGTGCGAAAGGCCCCCGAGGGCCCCTCGCGGCCACGAGCCCGACCCACACCCCGCGGCGGAACTGGGACGACGCCCAGCCACGGGCGCCCCGCGCGGCCGCTGGTCGCAGTCGGCGGCCGACCGGGCCTGCCGGAGCCTGGCCACCCAGGTCGGCCGCTACGGCGAGGGCCTGGGGCGCGAGCTGTACGGACCCGACGGCGGCGACCGCGCTGCTGCGCGATGACGCCGGCCCGTGGTTCGCGGCCCGCTGGGCGGGCCGGCAGCCGTACCTGACCTCGTTCCTGTCCGAGGTGAACGTCCCGGTCCGGTCCACCGGCGGCGACCGTTCCGTGGTCTTCCTGTGGGACTTCGGTGACTCCCTGGCCGCCAGGCCGGCGGCGCACTGACACCCGTCGGGGGTCCCTGCGGACCGCTCCCCCGCCCGCCGGGTTCCTGCGGGCGGGCCCGGGCTGTCGGCGGGTGCCGATAGGCTTCGTGGATGGCCCTTCCGGACACTTCCCCCGATACCTCCGACGCTCTGCAGGTTCTGCACCGCGTGTTCGGATACAGCTCCTTCCGCGGTGAGCAGCAGGAGATCATCGAGCAGGTGATCAGCGGCGGCGACGCTCTCGTGCTGATGCCGACCGGCGGCGGCAAGTCGCTCTGCTACCAGATCCCGGCGCTGGTCAGGGAGGGCACGGGCGTCGTGATCTCGCCGCTGATCGCCCTGATGCAGGACCAGGTGAACGCGCTCAACACGCTCGGGGTGCGGGCCGGCTTCCTCAACTCGACGCAGGACCCGTACGAGCGGCAGGCCGTCGAGCAGGCCTTCCTCGCCGACGAGCTGGACCTGCTGTACCTGGCCCCCGAGCGGCTGCGCACCGAGAGCGCCCAGCGGCTGCTCGACCGGGGCAAGGTGTCGGTCTTCGCGATCGACGAGGCGCACTGCGTCGCCCAGTGGGGTCACGACTTCCGGCCCGACTACCTCGCGCTGTCCATGCTGCACGAGCGCTGGCCGAAGGTGCCGCGGATCGCGCTGACGGCGACGGCCACCGAGGCCACCCATGCCGAGATCGTGGCTCGGCTCGGTCTGGAGGACGCCCGGCACTTCGTCGCCAGCTTCGACCGGCCGAACATCCAGTACCGCATCGTCCCGAAGAACAACCCGCTCAAGCAGCTGCTGGAGCTGATCCGGACCGAGCACGCCGGGGACGCGGGCGTCGTCTACTGCCTCTCCCGGGCCTCGGTGGAGAAGACCGCGGCCTCCCTGGTGGAGCAGGGCATCGACGCCGTGGCCTACCACGCCGGGATGGACGCCCGGGCCCGCGCGGCGAACCAGGCGCGCTTCCTGCGGGAGGAGGGGGTCGTGGTGGTGGCCACCATCGCGTTCGGCATGGGCATCGACAAGCCGGACGTGCGTTTCGTGGCGCACCTCGACCTCCCGAAGTCGGTCGAGGGCTACTACCAGGAGACCGGCCGCGCCGGCCGCGACGGCGAGCCCGCCACGGCCTGGCTGGCGTACGGCCTGCAGGACGTGGTCCAGCAGCGCAAGCTCATCGACGGATCCGAGGGCGACGAGGCCCACCGCCGCTCCCTGAGCATGCACCTCGACGCCATGCTGGCGCTGTGCGAGACGGTCGAGTGCCGTCGGGTGCGGCTGCTGGCGTACTTCGGTCAGACGGGCACGCCGTGCGGCAACTGCGACACGTGCCTGACGCCGGGCGAGTCCTGGGACGGGACGGTCGCCGCGCAGAAGCTGCTGTCCACCGTGTGGCGGCTGGCGAAGGAGCGGCGGCAGAAGTTCGGCGCGGGCCAGATCATCGACATCCTCCAGGGCAAGAAGACGGCCAAGGTCATCCAGTTCGACCACGACGCGCTCTCGGTGTTCGGCGTGGGGGCCGACCTGGGCACCGCGGAGTGGCGGGGCGTCGTGCGCCAGCTGCTGGCGCAGCGGCTGCTGGCGGTGGAGGGCGACTACGGGACGCTGGTGCTGACGGACGACAGCGGCGAGGTGCTGGGGGGCCGCCGCACGGTCCTCATGCGGAAGGAGAAGGCGCCCGCGGCCGCCTCCTCCCGCAAGGAGTCCGGCTCGCGCTCGGGCAAGGGGGCCCGCGTGCCGGTCGACCTGCCGGCCGCCGCCGAGCCGGTCTTCCTGGCCCTGCGCGCCTGGCGGGCCGAGACGGCGAAGGAGCAGGGCGTCCCGGCGTACGTCGTGTTCCACG
Organism: Streptomyces sp. NRRL S-378; assembly: GCF_000720645.1. Lineage (NCBI taxonomy): Bacteria > Bacillati > Actinomycetota > Actinomycetes > Kitasatosporales > Streptomycetaceae > Streptomyces > Streptomyces sp. NRRL S-378. Next base: position 24,633 of record NZ_JOBX01000079.1, on the reverse strand, counting down.
ACGCGACGCTGCGGGAGATCGCGACGCGCGTGCCCGCCACGGTGGAGGAGCTGGCCGGCATCGGCGGCGTCGGCGAGGCGAAGCTCTCCAAGTACGCGGAGGGCGTGCTGGCCACCCTGGCGGAGTGCGGTCCCGCCGTTCCCGCCCCTGCCGCCGCGCACCCGGCCGAAGCCGTCGCGCCGGCCACGTCCGCGCCGGACTCCCCCGCTCCGACCGCCTCCCGTCCGGCCCGGTCCGCGGCGCCGGAGCTCGACGAGCCGCCGTTCGACCTGGACGAGATGGACCCGCCGCCCTGGGACGAAGACTGGCAGTGACCCCCCGGGTCCGCCCGCAGCGGCCCGGGAAATCTCCGCGAAACAGCGGCGGCCGCCCGCGGGGCAGGTGGGACTCCGCGAACACGCCCGAGGGCCGGGTCGTCGACCGACGACCCGGCCCTTCGCCGTACGCACCGGGTGTGGCGGGCCCGTCACCGCACGCGCCCCCGGGAAACCTGCACATCGTGTCCGCGATCTCGACAAGCGACCTCCCCACCCCCGCGCACCCCCCGTTCAGGCCTTCCCTTCAGGGGCGATTTGCCCCGCTCCATTCCCTGGAGGCAAGGGGCGGCCCCTATCTGTTACTCGATCTCGTGAAGAAGTCGCCACCATTCCGTGAATCAAGCTGCACGTCCGTCACCGGAGGCACCCCCCACCTGTGACGGGCAGTCAACGGGATTGGTTGAGCGGCCCGTCGGCGTGCTTTCATCGTGCGCATCGCCGCACCGGAAACCGGCAGCGGCGATGAATTCCTCCCCCCAATGAAAGGTGCGCGCCATGCGTAACGACATCGAGACCCGCGAGATCGACGACACCGAGCTGGACGCCGTCTCCGGCGGCATCATCAGTGTCTCCGGCGGCCTGGCCGGCGCCGTGACCAGCGATGTCAACGACCTCGCGGGCGTCGTGGGCTCCCTCCACACCGTCCAGGCCGCGACGGGTCTCGTCTCCCAGGTCCCCGGCCTCGCCACGGGAATCACCGGTGTTTCGGTGAACGCCGGTCGCGCCGGTCTCTGATCGGGATATCCCGGTGAACCCCGGAGCGTCCCCCACGGCTCCGGGGTTCACCGCTGTTCCCGTGCTCCACCGCTGAAAGACGCAGTCGAAGGAATGGTCCGTGGAGTTTCGCCAAAAGGCTCTTTCCAAGCTGCAATCGCCCGAAGAACTCGATCTGCCCGTTCGTCTCGCCCGCCCGCAGGGGCGACTCGTCCTCGCCGTGACCGTCGCCGTCATGGCGGCCGCGACCCACTGGGCCCTGACGGGCACCGTGTCGGCCAAGCTGAACGCACCCGGCATCCTCACCCGGGCCGAGGGGAGTTACGTGCTCCAGACGCCGGTCGCCGGCCAGGTGACCGCGGTCCTCGCCGAGGAGGGCCAGTCGCTGGCCGCCGGGGCTCCCCTGCTCAACGTCCGTACGGAGCAGGGCGAACGACCCGTACGCGTGGTGACCGGCGGCCGTCTGACGACCCTGTCGGCGAAGGCGGGTTCGGTCGTCGCCACGGGGGCCGACGTGGCGGTCCTGGAACGTGTGAAGGATCCGGAGGACCCCCTGGTGGCCGTGCTCTACGTGCCGGGCGGCAGCGGCCCGGCGGTCCCCGTGGGCGCCGCCGTCGACCTGGACGTCCAGTCCGTCCCGCGGCAGCGGTTCGGCATGCTGCGCGGGCGCGTCACGCAGGTCGGCCGCGCACCCCTGACGCGGGCGCAGATCGCCGGTTTCCTCGGCGACGGCGGGCTCGCCGAGCAGTTCTCCCGCGACGGCAGCCCGGTGGCCGTGGTCGTACGGCTCGAACGCTCCGCCTCCACCGCGTCCGGCTACCGCTGGTCCTCCGCGGGCGGTCCCCCGTACGCCGTCGACTCGAGGACGCCCGTGACCGGCGCCGTCCACCTCGCCGCGCAGCGCCCGGTCGACTGGCTGCTGCCATGAGCGCTCCGCAGACCGGGGCGCCGCCGCGGACCCCGCACCTCCCGCCCGCCGGACGCCGGCGCCACCGCCCCGAGCCGAAGGGCGGGGCCCGCCGCAGGCCGGCACGCGCCCCCGCGTCGGTGCCCACGGGCCGGACGCCCCGGCCGGTGCGCACTCCCACCGTGCTGCAGATGGAGGCGGTGGAGTGCGGCGCCGCCGCCCTGGCCATGGTGCTCGGTCACCACGGCCGCTTCGTCCCCCTGGAGGAACTGCGCATCGCCTGCGGCGTCTCCCGCGACGGCTCCCGGGCGAGCAACCTCCTCAAGGCCGCCCGCGGATACGGTCTCAGGGCCAAGGGCATGCAGATGGACCTGGCCGCGCTCGCCGGGGTCCGCGCCCCGGCCGTCCTCTTCTGGGAGTTCAACCACTACGTCGTCTACGAGGGCATGACGCGGCGGTTCGGCCGCCGGGGCGTGTACGTCAACGATCCCGGCAAGGGACGCCGGTTCGTCCCCATGGAGGAGTTCGACACCAGCTTCACGGGGGTCGTCCTCACCTTCGAGCCCGGGGCCGGCTTCCGCCGCGGCGGTCGCGCGCCGGGCGTCCTGGACTCCGTGCCGGCCCGGCTGCGGGGCACGTCGGGCACCATGGCCGCCGCCGTGCTCTGCAGCCTCCTCCTGGTCGCGGTCGGCGCGTCGGTGCCGGCGCTGAGCCGCACGTACATCGACATGTTCCTCATCGGGGAGCAGACGTCCCTGCTGGGCGTGCTGTTCGCCGCGATGGCCGTCGCGCTCGTCCTCACCGCGGTCCTCACCGCGTTGCTGCAGGCCAATCTGCTGCGCGGGCGCATCATCTCCTCGACACTGGGCGGCGCCCGCTTCTTCCGGCACCTGCTCAGGCTCCCGGTCGCCTTCTACTCCCAGCGCAACCCCGCCGACCTGGTCCAGCGCCTGCAGTCCCACGACGCGGTCGCCGAGACCCTCGCACGCGACCTGTCCGCCGCGGGCGTCGACGCCGTGGTGGTCGTCCTCTACGCGGTGCTGCTGTGGACGTACGATCCGCAGCTCACGCTCGTCGGCGTGGCGGTGGCGCTGCTCAACGTGGTCGCCCTGCGGATCGTCATCCGGCTGCGGGCCACCGGGACCCGGAAGCTGCGTGCCGAGAGCGCCCGGCTGACCAACACCGCGTACGGCGGTCTCCAGCTCATCGAGACGATGAAGGCCACCGGCGGCGAGAACGGGTTCTTCCGCCGGTGGGCCGGACAGCACGCGGTCACCCTGGACGTCCAGCAGCGGCTCGGCGTACCCGGCGCGTGGCTGGCGATCGTCGCGCCCACGCTGGCGGTGTTCAACAGCGCGCTGATCCTGACGATCGGCGGCCTCCGGGCGGTGGAGGGGCATCTCACCGTCGGCCTGCTCGTCGCCTTCCAGGCGCTGGTCACCAGCTTCACCGCCCCGGTCTCCCGGCTCGGCGGCGTCGTCGGCCGGATCCAGGACTTCGCGGCCGACGTCGCCCGCCTGGGGGACGTCGAGAACTTCCCGGTCGACCCGGTGTACGCCCGGCGCGAGCCCGCCGCCTCCACCCGGCGCCTGAAGGGGCACCTGGAACTGGAGGGCATCACCTTCGGCCACAGCCCGCTGGATCCACCGCTGTTCGAGGACTTCTCCCTCTCGGTCGGCCCCGGGCAGCAGGTCGCGCTCGTCGGCGGCTCCGGGAGCGGCAAGTCCACCGTGTCCCGGCTGGTCTCCGGTCTGCACACCCCCTGGGCGGGGGCCGTCCGCATCGACGGGATGCGACTGGAGGACATCCCGCGCGGCGCGCTGGCCGCCTCCGTCTCCTTCGTCGACCAGGACGTCTTCCTCTTCGAAGGCACCGTCCGGGACAACGTCGCGCTGTGGGACCCCACCATCGAGGACGAGGCGGTCGTCGCCGCCCTGGAGGACGCCGCCGTGTACGAGGTGGTGGCCCGCCGCCCCGGCGGCATCCACAGCCGGGTCGAGCAGGACGGGCGCAACTTCTCCGGTGGTCAGCGCCAGCGTCTGGAGATAGCGCGGGCGTTGGTGCGCCGCCCCAGCGTCATGGTGCTCGACGAGGTGACCAGTGCGCTGGACGCGGTGACCGAACAGGTCGTCATCGACAACCTGCGCCGCCGCGGCTGTGCCTGCGTGGTCATCGCCCACCGGCTGAGCACGGTGCGCGACAGCGACGAGATCGTCGTCCTCGACCGGGGCACGGTCGTGGAACGCGGACGACACGAACACCTGGTCGCCGCGCAGGGCGTGTACGCCTCACTCGTCAAGGAGCACTGAAGTGACCGACCCGGTCGTCGCGGCCCTGGGCGCCCTGGGGGCGCCCGTCGACTGCGCGGGCGTAGGCAGCCTGCCGCTGGAGGGGCCGCTCGTCCTGTGGCTCGTCATGGAGGGCGAGCTGGACCTGTTCGCCGTGGACGCCGCGCAGGCCGGGCACTGGCACTTCCTGGGACGGCTGGCGCCGGGCACGCTGCTGCTGGGGCCGGCCGAGGGCCCCGACCACACCCTCGTCGGCAGGCCCGTGCGGGGGTGCCGGCTGCGCCGCATCGAACTGCGGGAGCTGCACCGCCCCGAGCCCCCGCAGTACGCCGAGTACGCGCAGTACACCGAGGACGCAGGGTTCGCGCAGCATCCCGAGTACGCGCAGTACCCCGGCGATCCCCGGTACGCGGGTCCCGGCCCGCTCGAGGACGCCTTCGCACGCGGTATCGGGCGTGGGCTGCGCGTGCTGTACCAGGCACCGCTGGACGCCGCCGTCACCACCGGGCACGGCGGGGCCGACGACGACATCCTGTGGATGCGGATCACCCCCGGCAGCGTGCGGTACGGCGCCGTGCACGAAGGGCGGGCCGGGGGCACCCTGCTCGTCGACGCGGCGATGTGGCAGGGCATGGTCGACCAGCAGCACCGGCTGCTGTACGCCCTGGACGGCTGGATCCAGCAGCAGGAGCGCGCGCACGAGGACCGTACGGCCGCCGGGATCGAGGCGGGCCGGACCGCCCGGACCCAGGCCGACCGGACACTGCTGGCGTCCATCGTCCGTTCCGGCCGGGACCCCCGGCGGGGCGGCGTCGACGCGACCTTCGCCGCCTGCCGGCTCGTCGCCGACGCGGCGGGCATCGCACTGACGGCGCCGGGCCGGGACGGCGACCCCTCCGAGCAGCTGGATCCCGTCGAACGCGTCGCGCTGGCCTCGCGGATCCGCACCCGCCCGGTGGGGCTCGCCGGGCGCTGGTGGCGGGAGAACTGCGGCCCGCTGGTGGGCCGGCGCGAGAAGGACGGCGCACCGGTCGCGCTGCTGTGGCGCCGCGGCCGGTACGCGGCGGTCGATCCCGCCACCGGCACGCGCGAGCGCGTCGGCAAGGCCAACGGGGCGTCCTTCGAACCGCGCGCCGTCATGCTGTACCGACCCCTGCCCGACGGGCCGGTGGGTCTGCCCGCGCTGCTCCGCTTCAGCCTGCGCGGCACCTTCCCCGAACTGCGCGCGCTGCTGCTGGGCGGGCTGGTCTCGGTGGTCCTGGCCGCACTGGTGCCGATCGGCACCGGGCAGGTCCTCGGCCGGTTCGTCCCGCGGGCCGAGAACGGCCTCATCGTGCAGACCGGACTGGCCCTGGTCGTCGCCGGCGTCGTCTCGGCCGCCTTCATGCTGCTGCAGAACACCGCACTCCTGCGCATGGAGGGCCGGATCGAGGCCACCTTGCAGCCGGCGGTGTGGGACCGGTTGCTGCGGCTTCCGGCGACGTTCTTCACGAGCCGCTCCACCGGCGAACTGGCCGGCGCCGCCATGGGGATCAGCACCGTCCGCCGCGTCCTGTCCGGCATCGGCCCGGTCTGCGTACAGGCGTGCGTCGTCGGCGTGGTGAACCTGGTGCTGCTGCTCGTCCACAGCGTGCCGCTGGCCCTGGCGGCGCTGGGCATGCTGGTCGTCACCGCAGGGGTCTTCCTGGGCCTGGGCCTGTGGCAGCTGCGCTACGAGCGCCGGCTGAACAGGCTCGGCCACCGGCTGGCCAACCAGGCCTACCAGACGCTGCGCGGCCTGCCCAAGCTGCGCGTCGCCGCGGCCGAGAGCTTCGCCTACGCGGCCTGGGCGCGGGAGTTCGCCCGTACCCGCGACCTGCAGCAGCGGACCGGCCGGATCCAGAACGTCATCACCGTCCTCGGGGCCGTCCACCTGCCGCTGTGCACGCTGGTGATGTTCGTGCTGCTGGCCGGACCGGCACGGGGCGCCATGTCCGCGGGCGAGTTCCTCACCTTCAGCACCTCGCTGACGATGCTGCTCTCCTCGGTCACGCAACTGACCGGGGCGCTCGTATCGGCCGCTGGCGTGCTGCCGATGTTCGAGCAGATCGGGCCGGTGCTGCGGGAGAGCCCCGAGGTGGCCCCCTCCGGTATCCGGCCCGGGCGCCTGACCGGCGCGCTGGAGGCCAGGAATCTTTCCTACCGCTACGCCGACGACGGCCCGCTCGTGCTCGACGACGTCAGCCTGTGCGTCGGGCCGGGCGAGTTCGTCGCGATCGTCGGAGCCAGCGGCTGCGGCAAGTCGACCCTGCTGCGGCTGCTCATCGGCTTCGACAGGCCCGTGTCGGGCAGCGTGCTCTACGACGGCCAGGACCTGGCGGCGCTCGACCGGGCGGCCGTACGCCGCCAGTGCGGCGTCGTCCTGCAGAACGCCCAGCCCCTCACCGGCTCGATCCTGGACTGCATCCGCGGCGCCGGGACGTTCTCGCTCGACGAGGTCTGGGAGGCCGCCGCGATGGCCGGCCTGGCCGAGGACATCAAGGCCATGCCGATGGGCTTGCACACGATCCTGTCCGACGGGGGCGGCACCGTCTCCGGCGGCCAGCGCCAACGGCTGATGGTCGCCCAGGCCCTCATCCGCACACCGCGCGTCCTGTTCCTCGACGAGGCCACCAGCGCGCTGGACAACGAGGCCCAGCGCGTGGTCATCGAGTCCACCCGCGCGCTGCGGGCCACCCGCATCGTGATCGCCCACCGCCTGTCCACGGTGATGGACGCCGACCGGGTGATCGCCATGGCCGACGGCCGCGTCGTCCAGCAGGGCCCGCCGGCCGAACTCCTCGCCGACCCGACGGGCCTCTTCCACACGCTGGTCCGGCGCCAACTGCAGTGACCGGGCGGCCGGGAGACGCTCCTGCGGTGCCACCCGGCAGGCGCTGACGGTCCCGTTCGTGACAGCGCTCGCGGTCGGGCCGGTGACGCACTGTTGGCCGTCGCCGGTGAGGCCGACGGAGCAGGCCGTGCGGACGGAGTCCGCGGCCTCGCCGCCACTTGTCCCCCGTACGACCGCTGCCGCCCGCTCACGAGCCGGTGGCCGGTGGCGACGGGGGCGGGGGCATGTATGTTCGGCGGGTACGAAGGAGCGGCGGTCATCCCGATGTCGCGCAGCCAGCAGGGGGGCGTCATGAGGTACGACCTGTCCGACCGCCTGGTGATCGGGATCGCCTCCAGCGCCCTGTTCGACCTGGCCGACTGCGACGCGGTGTTCCGGGAGCAGGGGGAGGACGCCTACCGGGCCCACCAGGAGGCCCACGTGGACGACGTCCTGGCCAAGGGTGTGGCCTTCCCCTTCGTCCGTCGCCTGCTGTCGCTGAACGACCTCGCGGAGCCGTCGGACCCGCTGGTCGAGGTGATCGTGCTGTCGCGCAACGACCCGGACAGTGGTCTGCGCGTCATGCGTTCGGTCGCCGCACACGGTCTGCCGATCAGCCGGGCCGTCTTCCGGCAGGGCCGGTCGGCACACCGCTTCATGCGCGCCCTGAACATGTCCTTGTTCCTGTCGGCCGACGGGGCCGATGTCTGTGCGGCGGTGGCGGACGGGCTGCCCGCGGGACACGTCCTGCAGACGGCACGCGTCGACGACGAGGACGACCAGGAACTCCGCATCGCCTTCGACTTCGACGGCGTGCTGGCGAGCGACTCCTCCGAGCGGATCTTCCAGGACGCCGGCATCGACGGCTTCCGCGCGCACGAGGTCCTCAACGCGACGACCCCGCACGACCCGGGCCCCTTGAGCGAGTTCCTCGCGGGGATCAACCGCATCCAGTGCCGGGAGGAGGACAAGCGCCGCGAGGACCCGGCGTACCGGCTGCGGCTGCGGGTGTCCCTGGTCACCGCCCGGGACGCCCCCGCGCACGAGCGCGCCGTGCGCAGCCTCAAGCGGTGGGGGCTGCGGGTCAACGACGCGTTCTTCCTCGGCGGGATCGACAAGTCCGCCGTGATGAGCGTCCTCGATCCGCACATCTTCTTCGACGACCAGGTCTCGCACCTGAACGGAACGGCGCCGGCCACGCCCAGCGTCCACGTACCGTTCGGAGTCGTCAACACGCCCCCACCGGACGCCACGCCCGCCGCCGGGTGAGGGCGCGGGCCGGGCTCATCCCTCGCGCAGCGTCGAGGCGCGTAGCCGCAGGCTCCCCTCGTGCCGGCGGGCCGTGTCGGCCGGGGTGCGGCCGGCCAGGACGTCGCACAGGAGGTCCGCGCAGGCCCGGCCGTACTCGGCGGGGTGCAGGTCGACGGCGGTGACGGCCAGCAGGGCGGGCCGGCGGGCGCCTTCCCCGCACCTGACCGCGGAGTCAGGCGACGCGGGCCGGCGGGCGGGCGAGCGGGGTCAGGGCGGCGTACTCCAGCGGCGCGGACGGGTCGACCGACACGTCCAGGGGTGCCGGTTCGGCACCGGACCGCACCAGGAGCTCGCCGACCGCGGCGATCATCGCGCCGTTGTCGGTGCACAGGCTCATCGGCGGGACGCGCAGCTCGATCCCGGCGGAGGCGCACCGCTTCTCCGCCAGGGCACGGACGCGGGAGTTCGCGGCCACTCCCCCGACCACGATCAGCGTCCTGACGTCGTGGGCGCGGCAGGCCGCGAGGGCCTTGCGGGTGAGCACGTCGGCCACGGCCTCCTGGAGGGCGGCCGCCCCGTCGGCGACGGGGATGTGCTCGCCGCGCTGGAGGTGCCGTTCGGCCCAGCGGGCGGCCGCCGTCTTGAGGCCGGAGAAGGAGAACGCGTACGGGTCGTCGCCGGGGCGGGTCAGCGGGCGCGGGAACGCCACGGCCTTCGGGTCGCCGTCCCGGGCGGCCCTGTCGATGGCGGGGCCGCCCGGGTACGGCAGGCCCAGGATCCGGGCGACCTTGTCGAAGCACTCCCCCGCCGCGTCGTCGAGGGTGTCGCCGAGGTGGACGATCGGCTCGCGCACGAGGTCCCGTACGAGCAGCAGCGAGGTGTGCCCGCCGGAGACGATCAGCACCACGCACGGCTGGGGAAGCGGGCCGTGTTCGAGGGTGTCTGCGGCGACGTGACCGGCCAGGTGGTGGACGCCGTACAGCGGCACCCCGGCCGCGTAGGCCAGGGACTTCGCCCCGGCCAGCCCCACCTGGAGGGCCCCGGAGAGTCCGGGGCCGGTGGTGACCGCGACCGCGTCGATCTGCCCGAGCCGCAGCCCGGCCCGGTGGAGGGCCCCTTCGACCACCGGGTTGAAGGCGTGCAGGTGGGCGCGGGCTGCGATCTCCGGCACCACCCCGCCGAAGCGGGCGTGTTCGTCCATGCTCGACGCCACCACGTGGGCGAGGAGTCTGCCGTCCTGCACGATGCCCGCCCCGGTCTCGTCGCACGACGACTCGATCCCCAGCACCACCGGTCCGCTCACGACACTCCTTCTGCGTCTCTTCTGCACCTGCAACCTATATGCAACAAGGACGGACTACCAGGCGGCGTCACCACCGTCGTGACCTCCTACAGCTAGATCATGAACGGTGGCCGGAACCACCACCTCCATCGTCGTGGACCCGGTGAAGGCGCCGCTGGCGGGCCGCGGGCGGTCGCGGGAGGGGCAGCCATGGTGGAAGGGGCGGGGCTGCGCAGGGGCAGCAGCAACCGTCGGTGGGCAGTCCGTTGCTCACGGAACAGGCCGCTTGGGCCCTCCCCACTAGGTGATCAATTCCAAGGGGTGCATGCGGAGGGTGTGGGGGTGGGTGGTCAGGCGTCGGAGTCGACTTCGGGGTGCGTGAACCGCACGGGCTTACCCAGCGACCGGGCGTAGGCGATTTCGGCTCGGGTGCTGTCTCCGACGTAGTCGCCGACGACGAGCACCTCATCAGCGAGCCGGATCTTCGCCCGGTGCAGATCGTCGAGTCGAACCTTGAGCGCCTCTGCCTCTGCAGGAGAGGACCAGAGCGCGCGCGGCGACTTCATGTCGACGCCTGGTTTGACGACGATACTTCCGGCTTTGGTCTCCTGCAGATCGGCCTCGTTCATCTCGGTCATGAAGCGGGTGGAGCCGCAGATCACGACGATACGCGGGAGACTCAACAGCTTCTTCGCGTCGGCGAGCTTCTCCTCGGGGGTGAGCTGATGCGGGTATGACACTGGTTCCTCCTGGTGGTGCCTAGGGGTGCCTGCAGAGACGAGAACGAGAGTGCTGGGTTGCCCTACATCTTCTGCAGCGCGTACGCCTCGTACGGCACAGTGGTTCCGTCTTCGGTGTGCCAGTCAGACGTACCGATATGGGTGAACCCGGCTTTGATCAGGACTCGTCCGGAGGCGGGGTTGTCGGGGTGGTGCATGGCCTCCAGGCGGTTGAGGCCGGCGGTGGTGAAGGCGGTGGAGACCACGTGGTTGGCGGCGTGGGTGGCGTAGCCGTGGCCCCAGCTGTCTTCGCGGAGGATGTAGCTGATGGTGCCCATGGACGCCGTTCGTCGCCGCAGCGCGATCAGGCCGATCAGCTCGTCCTCGGTGACGATGCCCCAGCTCCACTGGGCCCGCGGGGTTTCGGCGGCTCGGGCCAGGGCTGCGCGGATCTTCTCGTGGGCCTGGTCGAGGGTGAGGGGCTTCCCTCCAGCCAGCGCAGCACGGTGTCGATGGCACGCTCGTGTGCCCGCTCAATGACGCGCCGCGTGCGGTCGTCGCTCAGCGCCCACAGCACAATCAGGGATGCCTGCGCCCGGAAGGTGAAGTCGACGGCGAACAGCGGGATCACTCCGCGTTTCTCGATCTCTGCGACCGGCTGCCCGAGAACGGTGGTCCGCCGTGCCGTGGCCGGGTCGGCGCTGTCGTCCAGGAGCTCGCGCTCGATCCGGTCGGCGTGCGGATGCCGAACCTGCCCGAAGACCAGCTCCATCTGCCGCTGCGTCACCGCCTGTCCGGCCCTCAGCCCGAGCACGGGCAGGCCGCGGCCCATCCACACCCCGGGCGGGAGCCCGGCCTTCCGCTGGGCGGTTTTCAACGCCTGGCGGGCCGGACGGCGGCCGTCTCCGAAGGCAACTCCGCGTACGCAGTAGCGCCAGGAATTTCGCCTCTGAACTTTCGCGACACTGATCATGCCCATAGGGGACACCGGTTCTGACCTGCGGAAAAGACCCGGTCCCGTGGGCGGGAGGGTTCACCGGACCTTCACGGCCGGTCCCGCCAGGCGGGCGCCTGCGGCGACGTCACGCCCGCCAGGCGGACACCGCCCGGGCCCAGGCAAATGCTGCGCGACGACCCGCTCCACCCACCTCACGCGCCTAGTGCCGTATCAAGCAACGCTTGCCCCGTACTGACATGTCGCCCGGTTGCTACGACGGGCGGCGCCAGACGCCCAGGATGATCATGTGGCTGAACGCGTGCAGGTCCGGGAAATCGACGACGCCGAGGGCAGGCGGTGACTGCAGATCATCCGCAGGGGCACCGGGTCGGTGGTGACTTGGCGGCGGGCCCAGATGGTGCTGCTGTCAGCGCAGGGGATGCCGGTGGCGAAGATCGCTGAGGTGACGTTCACCAGCGTGGACCGGGTCCGCGACTGATGCGGCACTAGCTCCGGTGTGCTCAGCGATGCAGTTCGACATGTTCGTCGAGGCGGCCTGAAATGCGGCCAAGGGCAGCGGGATGGCGCTCTCAGCGCGGGAACCGGGCAGGGGTTCGGGGGCGTGTGTGCTCCGGTACGTGAGATCGAAAGGGAGAGGTCAGGCACAGATGACGGCATCGAGGGAGGGCAAGGAGCCCGGCTTGGGGTGGTTCGTGACGGGGCCGCTGCTCGCCGTGGCGGGCACTGTGCTGGGAACCGCTCTGGCATCGCAAAGGTGGGCGGACTGTGCGCACGGCATGGACGCGCCGACCCGTACGGGTTTTGTGATGATCATGCCGTTCGCCTGGATCGGCATGACCCTACTGCTCGGGCTTTTCCAGACCATCTTGGTGGCGGCGCTACCGGATCAGACCGAACCCGAGGTCAAATGGGTGGCCCTGTTCGTGGCGGCCTGTGTGCTGACCCTCCTGTACTCCTTCGGGATGGGTTCCCCGGACATGACGCCGGACGGCTCCTGCGTGCGGTAGCAATCCACCCTCGTCAAGGGGGCGAACGTTGCCTGACGCGGTACTAGAAGCACCTCCTAACCGACTCCATCGGCATCCAGCACACCTTAACCGGCTCGGCTGGCACCGATGGGTCGCAGAGCGGACGGTGTCCTGGCTCTCAGGCTGCCGTCGCTTACACCGGCGCTACGAACGCAAGGCCGAACACTTCCTGGCGTTCGCAGGCATTGCTGCAGTCCTCATCTGCCACCGCCGCTTGAAGATGAACACCAAACCAGCTCAACGGTTATTGCAAAATGGCTCAAATGAGCGAATCGACTGAGCGGGTGCAGACCGCAGATCGCCTCTGGCAGGAATTCCGCCAAGAGCCCTTCCCCGACAGCTTGCGACGTGCCACGTTCGGGGGCACACGTGTGTGGCTCCTCGAGTTGGACATCGCCGGCTGTGTTCTTCGTTGGCTCGACAGCAGCGGCACTCTCGACTCGAAGAACAGCATCCTCCTGCAGAGCCGCATCGAGGACCTGGACCGAGTCATCCCTGAGATCAATGACCTTGTAGGAGCCCAGTACTGCCAGCGGTTGCACCAGCTCGCTGCGCTTGTGTCAAGGAATCTACCCAGCACCAAATGAGACGGCCCCTCAGTCCTCGTCGCGTGAAACCCAAGCCCCCGGAAGGCCAGGCACGGCCGAGCCGTGCGCCCGCCCACCCTGCACGCCCCGCGACGGGCGCGGGGACCGCCGACATGACGGCGCTGTGCCGCGCCGCACACGGCGTCACCAGCACCCCCATCACCGCCCTGCGCCACCAGACCTGTGACTGAGCGTCGTAGCTGGCCCGTCCGACCAACTACGTGCTCATGGTTCCCAAGCAGGTCCTCGGAGGAGCCCTGCGCTTCGACCATGGGGCCTGCTCCTAGAGTGGAGCGCGCCAGGTCAGCGGCCTGGGACTGTTTCTCTGGAGGAATGTGGCATGGGGGATACCGGGGCGCCCGGCGCAGTGGCCGAGGGACTTGAGGAGTACCGGAGGGAGCTGACCGGGTACTGCTACCGGATGTTGGGGTCGTACGCCGAGGCCGAGGACGCTGTGCAGGAGGCTCTGGTTCGAGCGTGGCGGAGCATCGACCGCTTCGAGGGCCGGTCAGGCTTGCGGACGTGGGTGTACCGGATCGCCACCAACGTGTGTCTGGACGCCCTTGCTTCGGGCAAGCGGCGTGCGCTGCCGATGGACTTGTCCGGCCCGAGCGGAGGCGGTACCCCGCCGGCGCCCCCGCAGGAGTCCGTCCTGTGGGTCGAGCCCTGCCCCGGCGGCGATCCGGAGGCGGCCGCAACGGCGGGCGAGTCGGTGCGCCTGGCATTCGTCGCCGCACTGCAGCACCTGCCGCCCAGGCAGCGGGCCACGCTGATCCTGCGGGACGTCCTGGGGTTCTCGGCACGCGAGGTCGCCGACCTGCACAGCTGCACCGTCGCCTCTGCCAACAGTTCCCTGCAGCGGGCCCGAGCCACTCTGGCCGACCGCCGCAACACGTCGGACGGGCCGGCCGCCCGGCCGCCCGGCGACAGTGTCCGCCAGGTGCTGGCCGAGCGGTACGCCACGGCCTTCTCCCGCCACGACGTGGAGGAGCTGAACATGCTCCTCCACGTCGACGCCACGCTGTGTCTGCCCCCGTATGCGAAGTGGATGCGCGGTATACCCGACATCCACGCATGGCTCACCGGCCCCGCGATCGGCTGCCGCGGCTCACGTCTCGTCCCGACCGTGGCGAACGGCTCCCCCGGCTTCGGCCAGTACCGCCCCCAGGCAGACGACACCGGCTACGCGCCCTGGGCCCTCCAGGTCCTCGAGTTCCGCGGCGACCGGATCAGCGGCATCACGGCCTACCGTGACACCGAACGCCTCTTCCCGCTCTTCGGCCTCCCGGACCGCCTGGGCGAGGTGTCGCACGGTGCAGCGCTCGAAGCTGAGGACGTGTCGGAGCCTTCGGCGGCGGTGTGAGCGACGAGGGGCCGCATCGGGCACGGCCGCGGTTAGCCGTTAACCGGGTCGCAAGCCAGACGTGTCGTCACTGCTGTCAGCCACAGCAGGCCAAGGCCTGCTCCAGCTGTGAAGGCCAGGACGGAGGCGGCGGAGGCCGCGAAGCCGGCGAGAACGGCGACGGGGACGAGACGCGAGGCCACGGCCCATCGGTGGTGCCCCCGGGCGGCGAGCGAGCCGGCGAGCACGAGGAGGGCAGCACACAGAGCGAGGTAGCCGATCATGCCGGCTGCCATGTGGACGGTGCCGTCGCTGCTCATCACGGTCGCGTCGGGGGCTCCGGTGGGAAAGCCCGCTCCGGCGTCGGCCGGGAAGACTGCCGCAGCCCAGAACGAGGCAGCGAAGACACCGATCAGGGCGGGACCCCAGATGCCACGTGGGGTCCCGCCCAGCACTTGGCGAAGACCGACCGCCCCCATAACCAGCAGGGTGCCGGCGAGCAGGAAGTTCACTGTCTGGACCCAGCCCGCCTCGCCGAGCGCAAGCTGGCTGAGCGCGTTCCGGCTGAAGTCGAAGCCGTCACGGACGACGCCCTGCGCGACACCGGCCGCGAGGAACACCGGACCTGCCGCGATGCCACCGGCCAGCCACCGGCGTAGCGCCGCGCGGGACGAGGGCACTACGGGAGCGACATGTTGGGATGCACTGAGCGTGGGGGTCATGAACGAACCTTCCTCAAGTTGCGTTGTCGCTCATCCGACCGACCGAGATCAGCAAAGTCATCGCTCCGATTGATGTGCGCTGGATCACACGGGATGCGCGCCCAGCCGGGCCCGCATCCCGCCGGAGATCGTTACCAGGACCTTCTCAGTGATCCGGATGGACGGCCTGGACGCCAGTGCCGTCGTACAGGTCGGGTCCCAGGGTGAGCAGGTAGCGGCCGGCGGGGAAGTCGGCCGAGAGGCGGGCCGCATGGATGGCCTGGACAACCGCCCAAGGGTGCCCGGCGCACAGGAGCTCGGTGGCGGCCAGTGCGGCGGCAGTGTCGAAGGGCTCGATCTCAATGCACCGCAGTCCGTTGATGTAGGCGGGAGGCCGGGCGAACCCGGTCGCCACCCGTCCGCACGATGGAGCTACGAAGTGCTCAGGGTCCACCAGCACTGGCGCCACCGACGCTGAACCGACCGGTCGCGGCCCTGGGCAAGCCCCCCCGGACGGGCTTGCCCAGGGTCTCCTCGGGCTTGCCCAGACGCGCTGGCTGGCCCGGCCGCCAAGTTCCTCATCTGGACCTCGCTGGACCGGGGCCCTGGCGGGAGCGCAGCCGGGCCGGCTGGGTCTCCGGGTTAGCTTTCGGTGGTTTCGCGGATGGCGGAGGGTCAGGACTAAGGGGGGCCGACCAGGGCGGTGATGAGCTTGCGGGCCTGGCCGTGGTCAGCCGCTTCGCGGCCGTCGCGCAACGTTGCCGGGGGGGTGCTCGGCTCGATGTCGCTGCCCTTGATCACCTTGGCGAACTCGGCGTCGGACCGCTCCTTGCTCGCCGCCATCGTCGAGCTCGGCGGTGAGCTTGAGCTCCCAGATACCGGGCGCTTCAGGGGCTCGGTCATCCCAGAAGGCTGCGCGGTCAGCGCCGGCCGCCGCCGATGCGTCGGTCGTCGGCCAGTGCGGTCAGCGGGCCGAACTCGCGGGCAAGCTGGTTCCACGTCAGTACCTCGCCACAGCGGGCCGGGAACTCCTTCGGGTTGAACTCGGGCATGGTCCAGGTGCCAGTGCCCCGGTCCCGTAGCCACAGGTCCCCGTCACCGTCGACCACAGTCGGCGGGACCGGTACGGGCTCGGCCTGATCGGTGGGCTCCCAGGTGATCCGGCCCGGGTGGGAAACGCGGCGCAGCTCGGTGGTGGCCAGCCGTGCGGCCAAGTCACGGGTGGACTCTTCGGCATCCTTGACCGACTCGAGTCGGAATGCGTCGTCAAGTACGGGCAGGGCTGGATTCTTGCTGCGCTTTGAACTCATACGCTGACTACCTCCGGTGGGGGGCGTCACATACGTTATGGCACCCCGTAGAGGAACACGGTATCCGAGGCGGGAGCCGGGCCGGCTACGACCACTGTCCAGGTGGAGACGCTGGCACACCGGGCGGTGGGGCTTGTATGGACGGCATACGAAGAACTCAGGTACGCACGTGTGCGGACCTACCTGCCGGTCCTGATGGAACGCAGAGCCAAAGACCTGCTGCCGCCCGACGAACACACAGAACGCCACAACTGACCCCGCCCCGCGACCACCCCGGTGCGCTGGCTCCTTCCCGTAGAACGACGGGAGCCGGACCGTGGAGCCTCGGGCGGACAAAGAGCCGGACGGGGGTTCTCCCGGATGTAGTTGCGCTCGATCTGCCCGGCCACGGCGAGGACGGCGAAGAACATGGCGCCCATGCCGTTGGGGTCGTATATGCCGGTGAGCGGGCCGGTGAGGAGTTCGAGCCGGATGCCGCCGGCCTGGAGCTCGGCGGACAGCGTCATAAGCTCGGCCGCGTTGCGCGCGAGGCGCTTGAGCTCGTGGACGGTGAGGATGACGGACGTCTCGGGGGCGGCCTCCTTGAACTGGTGGGCCAGGGCAAGCGCCTTCTCCAGTTCGGGCCGGATCTTCACCCGGGTGCTGATCTGCTCCTGGAAGACCTTGTGGCACTGGGCGCGGTGGAGGGCTTCGAGCTGGCTTGCCAGCTCCTGCCGGGCGGTCGACGTCCTGGCGTACCCGATGCGGACCGGGCGCTCGGTGCGGGGCGCGGGCACGACGGCGAGCGCCGGGCCCTGCTTCCACGCGCGGCCGGGGTGGCGGTCGGCGGGGACGAGGACTTCGAGTTCCTCGCGGAGCGGGGGGACGAGGACGAAGCGGGGGGTGTGCTACTTCGCGGCGGTCTTCCCGCCGCGGGTGCGGCAGGCGGAGTCGGCGGGCGTGTCACAGTTCGGACAGTCGTGACGTTCTACCGCCAATGCGGCCAAATCGGCCGTTAGATCCATCCGGAAGTCTCTCGGAAGCGCTTCGCGCAACGTGCGGTTTCGAGAGGACTTTTGCGAACGGCGACCTGCGGAAACGTGATCGCTGCGGGGGCTCTCGCAGAACTCTCACAGATGAACGTTTGTGAGAGTGGTCCCATGTCCGCACGCGCGAGGGAGCTTTGCCCCTGCACCGATGATCTCGATGTCCGCCGGTGCATGGCCAGCGTGTCCCCCGCGGGGGACACCACGTTCCTGCCTGTGATGATCGAGTCGTGCAGACTGCCGGCATGAAGGACGACAAGAAAGCTGACGTCCTGGTGTGGCTCGGCTAGATCCTGACCGGCGCGCCGAAGCTGCGGAGCGCAGCACGCTGCATCACATCTCTCGCGGACGCCAATGACGGCGGTCTGTTCTGGTTCCTGAAGCTGCTGCCGGAGTTCGAGGACACATGAGGCATAGGCAGCCCGGCAGGAAGTTCGGCTTCATGCCGTACGTCGCCAACTTCATCGACGACATCCAGAGCAAGATCAACAACGTCTTTCGCGAGGCCCTGCCACATCCTCGGGGTGATGCCGGCCTGCACCAAAAGCTCCTGACAGACAGGGGGAGCGGGGATACGGGCCCATGCTCGGTGCAGGGGCTGAGCCGTGCACGCTGACGCCGCCGCTGGGTCACCCGCCCGCCGCACACGGCAGGACGAGACCCACGCACGCATGTGACAGTCCAGGGGGAAGACCTCGACGACGGGTCGCCCCCACGCAAGCAGGGCCCGGCCGAAGCCCCGGTAGTCACACCGGCCGGGCCCTGCGCCACGCTCTACGCCTACCGTCGAGTCGGCTCAGGGCTGCTGCCGCGCAGGGGCCGCCGTTTCCATCGGAAACGGCTGCCGTGAGCAGCTCTATAGCCGATGCGGGGCGGGACAGCCCGGTGGTACTGCCCCCGGAGTGCTCTGGGCACCGGGCCTGACCCGTACACCCATGCTGGCACGAGCTGCCCCGACCCTATCCGCAGCGGCCTCACCAGGAGCGTGTTCTCCCAGACAGGGGTAGAAGAACGCCTGGCCGAAGTCAGCGGCGTTTGCCGAACCAGCGGAACAGTCCCTTGCCCCGCGGAGGGGGAACAGGCGGCGGCCCCACAGGCTTGGGAGGGATGAACACTTCGGCGGGTTCGATCGGTGCCTGCGCCTGTGCCTGTGGCGGGGTCGGGTACTGGGCCTGGGGCGGCACGGGCGGCGGCACGTGGATGGGTGCCGGAGGATGGGCGGCGGAGTGAAGGGAGGCGGCGGTGCAAGGTCGGCCTTGATGACACGGTCGGTGTTGTCCGGGTAGGCCGTGGCCGGCTGCTTCGGTGGGGAGGGTGCGGCCGGTGGTGGCACCGGTGCCGGTTGCTTCGCCGTGGGCTTCTGGTTCGTGGCCGCTGCTCGCTGGCGAGCCGTGACGGGCAGCGGGCACGTCGGCGTGGTCGGGCGGCCGGTTACTTCGTCGTCGTTCCAGTAGGCGATCGGCCAGTGCGCGTCCGCGAAGAGCCGGAGCTGCGGGCTGTGGCTGCGTGTGAGGACGGACCAGTCGCCGAGGGCCAGCACGTGGGTGCCAGGGGTGAGTGGGGTGATGGGGTTTTCGTACATGGAGCGCAGGACGACGTGGAACCGGCGACCCGGCCGGCCGTCACGCGGGCGTCTGGGCACGGACACACCGTCTGCACACCCACGACAACACCCGGTTTTCCTCCCTCCTCGACGCCTCGACCGTCTATGCCGCTGCGGCACGACCCGACGCGCAGGACGAGGATCAGCCTGTGAAGGCGGGGAGCACGAGCTGGTACGTCCCGTAGTTCATGAACCCCGCGATGACGGCGGCGACCATTGAAACGACGAGCATGAGCACCATGTCGCCCGTCGGAGGGCAGACGGCGGCGTACGCGGGGTTTTTCGGGTGGTAGGCGATTCGGACAGCCTTGCCCTTGTTGTGGCCGAGGATGTAGCGGGTCACACCATCGGTGGCCGAGAACGCGTGGACGGTGTCGCCGTCGTCCTCCCGGAACACCTGCCGCCCCTCCACAGTGATGCCGTAGCGGGGCAGGTACCAGTCCCGCCACACCATCGCGAACAGCATCACAACGAAGTAGGAGCAGGCCACGCCCGTCGCCCCGAGCAGCAGCGTCGCGATGGCCCGGCTCCAGTCCCCGCCCAGCACACCGACGACGACGGCCAGGGCTGCGATGGCCGCGCAGCCGGTGTACATCAGCCGGATGCCGTGGGAGGGCAATCCGACTTGGACCAGGTTCTCGTCCGCTTCGTCTTCGCCCTCGTCACCGATGACCAGGCTCCGGGTCACGACAAGCGTGGAGCCGTCGACTGTCTCCTCGTCCGCGGTCTGTTCCGGCAGAGCGGCATTCACCGCGTCGGCGAAGACGCCTGCGGCGGCCGCGCTGACGTCGCTGACGCGGTACACCGTCGGATCGACTCCCGCCGGAGCGGTCAGCTCCAGGAGGACGTCGCGCCGTTCGGCGTGGACCCGGGCGATCGCGGTGAACGGTATGCGCAGCTCGGCGTCCGGACGCCGCAGCAGCAGCTCCTCACCGGTGGAGCGGAGTTCGATGCCCCTGTCGCCACGGAGGACGGGGACGGGCGAAGAGATCGACATGCGCGTGATCGTAGGTGGCAAAGTCCCTACTGGTGAAGAGTCTGCGGGGGTTTCGGATTGAACCTGTGGTGCCGTACCGTCCGTCTGTGAACCTGGTGATGACCGTGCTCCTCCTTGCCGTCCTCGCATCCGGCGCCTTCTGCTTCTTCGGCCTGATGCTGATCAAAGGCGAAGGAGCGGAGCTCAAGAAGATGACGGAGCTATACGAATCCGGCGTCGAGGTGCGAGCGGAGCTGCTGAGCCTAGTGCCGTTCGGCACCAACGGTTACGCGAGCGCTGTCTACGAGTGGCAGTCCCCGGAAGGCTCCGGCCGACACCAAAAGGGTGCGAGCGTGGGCCACGCCCACGTCGTCGGACAGAGGTACCCCCTCGTCTTCGACCCGCAGAACAGCAGGCGGGTGCACCTGGGGACGAAGGTCGCGGTTCACAGGGAGCGCAAGCGCCGCCAGGAGTACGTACGCAACGCCCAGCGAATGACGCTCCTGGCCCTCGCGGGCGGCGCCTTGGCGACAGTGGGGCTGATCATCCGCCCCTGACGGCCGTCAAGGTTCCAACGCGGGGAGCTGGTGACGACTACGGACGGGCTGCTGTCCGGCGGATCTTGGGGGACGACGGCCAAAGGAGGATATGTGGGCCAGGTCCGTGGCGAGGCCGGCCCGATCGAGGTTCACTTGCCTTGCGGCGACCGAGACCGTCGCCGCGAAGCTGTACGCCCTCCTGTGGCAGGCCCTGCAGCGCAGCAGTAGGGTCGCCGTCGCAAAGTTCGCCCAGCGCGACCACGAGCGGCTGGGGCTCCTGCGGATCAAGGGGCCTACCCCGGGCCCGACTGGCGAGGGCGGGGTCATCCCCGCGTGCGTGGGGAGCAGTCCACTACTTCATCAAGGAATCGAAGCTGCCGGGGGTCATCCCCGCATGCGCAGGGAGCAGGTTCCAGCGGCCTGGGCTCGCCGGCTGAAGCCGGGTTCCCTCACGAAACGCCCGACGCTCAGCGGTCAGGCCCCCACCCTCCGGATACCTCACCTCCGTGCGGGGCTTCTTCGCGGAGGAACCCTGCTTTGTGCGGCGCTTCTTCGATATCCCACCGACTCCATCGTCCGACGGGCTCTCCTTGGTTGACCACCCCGAGAGCCGGATATCCAAGGCAGCGCATTCTGCCCCTTGGCACCCGCCTTCACAGACCGGCCGCTCAGCCGCTCTGATCCAGCGAGAAGGTCGCCTTCTGGGCCTGGGCGGGCAGCTGGGCGACTCCGGCTCGCTCAGCTCGGGCCCGGTGCAGCGCACTCCGCCGGACGGCTTCGGCGTCACGGCGCCGCTGAGCAAAGACCGCATCAATCGGTGCCGACTGATCGTCATGGGCCGCTTCCTGCTCGAGGAACGCTCGACGGCTCGCCTCCCGAAGGACCCGGCTCTGCCGCTCCACCGCGGCCGCGATGGCCGGGTCCGCCGGCCGCTACATGTGAACCTGCTGGTGGGCTTCAGATGCACGGCGGTAGCCGGCCGCTGCTGACTCGCGAGTTCGCACCGGCCCCTGCGGGACCGGGATCCTCACCGGGTCCGGGTCGGCGGCCGCACCGGGCGAGGGCAGAGGCCCGGGTGACAGCACGCGGACCGTACGAACCGCTTCGGTGCGCGCGGAACGGTTGGGATCGGCGACGATCCGCGACGCCTCCAGGCGGGCCTTCGTCGCCCAGGCCGTAGAGTCCGGGCGCAGCGTCAACTCCCCGCGCTCCGCGTCGTAGCCCACCGCCGCGACGTGCTCGGCGAGGTCGGGGGCGAGGGCCGCCCAGCGCTCGCACAGGCCGGTGCCGGCCGCCGGGAGGTCCCAGCCGCGTTCGGCCATGAGCGCCGTGAACGCCTCGCCGAGGCCCATGGGGGCGCGGCCGTCGCGCCGGACCACTCGGGTGCCGTGCGGCCTGCTCTTCGCCGTGCGGGCGCCGGTCTTCTTAGCGGCCTCCCGCGCTGCCCGCAGTGCGACGCGGGCCAGGTCCACACCGCTGGGCTGGGGGGTCTGGCTCATCACGCCATCTCCCCGGCAAGCTCCTGGGAGCGGTGGGTGAGGCAGACGCTGCGGGTCGGCAAGGCCCTGCGGGTGCAGAGCGTCTCACCATCGCGGCCGGAGCAGGTCCCCGGCACCGACGGCGCAGCGGGAGCCACGGGCACGACGGCGGCCAGGACGTCGGCCTCCTCGCGGCAGAGCTTGCACAGACCGGTGTCGACGGCCCGGCCGGTCAGCAAGATCACGCATCCACAGCCGCATGAAGAGCGCTGCGGGCCTGCGGGCTCCCGGGGAGCCAAGAGCTGGCGGTCCGAGCTGGAGCGGGCGGACGTCTTTCCACGTCATGGCCACCACCCGCCACGACACCGTCGTGACCCGCTGGGCCATGGACCATCCCGTCCACGACCTGTTCCACGAGCTGCCCAGGCAGAAGTGGATGCGCCGGTCCTGCGGGAACGGCGCCCACGGGCCGCGGGGCCTTGTCGAAGTGGCAGGGCCGTTCCCGGCGCCGGGCTCGGCCTGCAAGTGGTCGACTCGCTCCGGGATCGCATCAGACCCTGAGCCACGACCACCGGAACCCGCTACGAGCATCAATGTCAGTCCCTGTTCATAGGATCACGGGATGTCTGATGCCTTCACCGTCTTGTGGACCCATGACACGTGCCGCGCGCTGCGCAAGGCAGGCCGTGTGGGCGAGCGACCGCCGGTCGCCTTCAGTGGCGCTCACTCCTCCCTGCCGGCGGGGACGGGGGCCCGTGCTGGGGACGAGGTATACGCGCTGCACGTCAACCAACGCGAAGTGTTCGTGGTGAGTCAGATGCGAGTTATTGACGCGGAGCGCCGCGACTGCTGCGGCACAGCCCCCGCCACCTGGGACGACCCTGCGCATCCCGGGCACGACGACTGGTCGATGCTCGGCGCCGGCGGCTGCGGAGCCCAAGTAGTCCACGTGGACGCGACGCCCGTCCGCTTCGACGTACCCATCTCCGGTGAACTGCTTGCGAGGCTTACCTGGCGGAACCGGCGGGGGCAGACCCGCGGTCTGAAGTACGTGGTCGATGGGCGTCTCGAAAGATCGGTCAGCCTCCAGGGGTTCTACCGTCTGACCCCCGAGGCCGCCGGCGAACTGGCGGAGCTCGTCAGCAGTCCTGCCCGTTGACACTGATGGCGAGCGAGGCATCAGCACTCGGCACACTCCCAGCGGCAGCAACTGTGGAAGGTCGAACAGGACCGGGCTCCGCTGCCTCCCGAAGTGGTGAACATCTGCTGTTCGTTCCTCGGTTCTGGCTCGCTTTCCGTGATGCGCGCACGCTGAGTGACGCCTGACGTTCCGATCAGGCTCCAGGAAGTTGCCTGAAAATGACCAGCGCCGATCTTGGTGTGGTCGACAGTGCGGCGTCGTGGAAGAGACGTCGCCCCGCTTGGAGGGCCTGCTGTTGGATCCATACCGCCGCCGGCGGCCGGATCCGCTACCGCAAGATCTGCGAGCTGGAGGGCCAGGTCCTGCGCCAGGACGAGATCGCCCGCGGCTGGGAGACCGCGACCGGCACCATGATTCCCGTCACCGACGAGGACCTCGACAACCCCCCCGCTGCCCACCGCCAAGGCGATCGACATCGTGTCCTTCGTGCCGGCCGCGAGCATCCAGATCGGCGCCTCCTACTACCTGGCTGCAACCGAGACGGTGGCCGCCAAGCCGTACGGACTGCTCCGCCGCGCGCTGGAGAGGTCGTCCCGGGCGGCCGTCGCGAAATTCGCGATGCGCGACCGCGAGAGGTTGGGATTGCTGCGGGTCAAAGACGACGTGATCATGCTGCACGCCCTCAGGTGGCCGGACGAGATCAGGTCCGCCTCCCAGGCCCCCGTCCCCGACGTCGCGGTCACCGACGAGGAGGTCGACGCGGCCGTCCGGCTCGCCGAGACGCTAGCCGGCGGCGACATCGGAGCTGCGCGACGAGTACCGCGGTGCCCTGGAAGAGGTGATCGCCGCGAAGGCGGCCGGGACGCGTCCGGCACCTGTACCCGAAGCGCCGTCGGCGTCGGCGGAGGTCGTCGACCTCATGGCCATGCTGGAGAAGTCCGTCCAGGACGCCAAGGCCACCCGGAGCGGGGAGCCCGCCACCATCCACCAACTCCGCAGCAAGAAGAAGACCGCGGCCAAGAAGATTTCCAGCACCGCGCCGTCCGCGAAGAAGTCCGCCGCGAAGAAGACCCCGCCGAAGGGCAAACCGCGCCGCAGCGCCTGAGCTGTTCCGGCATTCTCTCCATGGCCGAACCCCTGGTCGCCAGCTGGATCCATGCCTTGCCCTCGCTGGCGCATCTGGAGCTGGGATCCGGCTACACCCAGGACATGACCCACGCGGTGCAGGCAGCAGGCACCCTCCCGGAACCGGACGATGGTCGCAGCGCTGTCGCCGGCAGCAGTCGTGCGGTGCACGGGGCCCGTCACGCCCCCACGCCCCGCACGACCGCTACCGGCCGTACCGGCTCTACGATCGCCTGGTGATGGAGACTTCGAAGCCCGCGCCGGGTGCCGGCCCCGGCACCGCCTTGGTCCTGATCGACCTGATGCCCCGTATCGTGGCCTTGCCACTGGCCCCCCACACGGGTGAGGAGGTGGCCGCGCGGTGCGTGCGACTGGCCGAGGCGTTCCGAGCTGGCGGCCGCCCGGTGGTGGCGGTGCGAGTTGAGCGCCCGAACGTGGCCGAACAGCCGCCCGGCAGCGGCTTCGTCGAGGGCGTCGCACGCCCCGGCGAC
>NZ_JOBX01000078.1:0-27250 GCF_000720645.1 Streptomyces sp. NRRL S-378 | reverse complement strand
GGGTGGGTGGGTGGGTCGGCGGCGACCCCCTCTACTCCTGAACGAGTTCGTAGACAGCCCGTTGAGGGTCGGTTTTGACGATGTGCCCGGCTGTGCACAGGTCGCGCAGGATCTGCCGGACCCGTTTCTCTGCCGCCCGTTGGTCTTCCCACGTGTGACCGTGGTCGTCCAGAACCTTGATGGCGCGCTGCGGATCCCAGGTGCCGCCGAGGGCGCGAATCGCCTGGGCGAGGATGTGCTGCTCGGGGTGATCCTTCTTGCGGTGGTTGGCAATGCTTGCAGGGGCGCCGCTGTAGTTGCAGTCGGCGCACTTCTCCCACGAGCAGTCCGGATCGGTGACGGCGGCGTGGCGGACGGAATGATGCGAGCCGAAGCCGTGAGCGTGGAGCAATTGAGCGACGGACCCGTCGTACTTGAGGGCCATCAGCGCTGCTTCGGCGATTTTGTCGTGGCCGGCAGCGAAGAACTTGCCCAGGCCGACGTCCTTCCCGCAGCCGCACCAGCACTTGCCGGTCGGGATGAGGCGAGGCTTCTCATTGCTTGACATGAATCCAAGGTAGCAATCCTTGGATTGATGTCAAGGGATAAATCCAAGGATGTCATTCAAGGGTTGCGTCGGTGCCTCCGAGATCAACCACCCGATGCACCGCAGCGGCCGCCGCATCGGCGACCCGATGGGCTGGCTCGCCGCCGAGGGCATCGCCGACATCGTCACGCGCGCCGCCCGCCGCGCCGGCCTCAAGGCCCGCGCCTGCGACGTCCTCCCCGACGGCGCCCCACGCTGGACCGGCCACTCCCTGCGCCGCGGCTACGCCGAAGCCACCCGCCACGCCAAGGCCTGCACCACACCGGCGCCCGCCGCTGCGGCCAACGCCGTCATCGCCTCCGCCAACATCCCGCCCACCCCCTGATGACCACTCACGCACACAGCCCCGCATAGAGGACCTGTGTGACGGTAGAGTCGGCCGCCGCGGTACGCATCCCCTTTCGAGAGGAAGGCAGATCTGGCCAGCACCCCCTGGGCAGAACTGCATGGGGGCGGCATCCGGGGCGACGTACGGGCCGAACTCGCCGCGGCCCGCACGAGGTGCGGCCGTCGCCCTGCGACTCCCCGTACGCGCAACCTCTGACGTCCCCACGACCGCCGGATCTCTCGGCACCGCCGTCTCCGCACGTGAGCAGCACGGCGTCAGGATCGTCAGCGGCGGTGTGGCTGGTTTGCCAGGGATTGGCGGCTGCAGCGTGCTGGCCGGATTGAGGTCTTCGACCTCGTGTACCCGCGATGCCACCGACGGCTGTCTGTCGTGTCGAGGTCGACGACCGGGCTGCCGCCGACCAGAGAGATTCCCGCGCAGCAGTTCTGCCAGGGCACGTGGGTGTGTCTGGTCAGGCTGCAGGTTGTGCGGGCGGGGAGTGGGTGACGGCGTCGGCGGACAGGGTGGGGGCGGTCTCTTCGAGGTCGGGGTGGGTGGTGGCGACGGTGCGCAGGATCCGGATAAGGCTCTGGGGTTCGAGGGGTCGGCCGTTGATGGTGGTGAAGAGGTGGCCGCTGTCGTGGCGGGTGGTGGCGCGGTGGGGGAGGTATTCGTCGATGGAGCGTACGGCGTCGTGGTGGACGGGTTGGAGGCGGGTGGCGTCGGAGGCGGCGTTCTTCTGGGGAACGTCCCAGGTTGTGCGGTGCTGCTCCTGGTGGCGGCCGTTGAGCCGCATGGCAGTGATCTGGCCCGGGCGCAGGACGTCGTCCTCGTGGTGTCGGCCCCAGAGGTAGTGGTTGAGGCAGAGGTAGACGAGGGCGCGGGCGCGGTGGGGGCCTTCGCGGCGGGTGCCGGTGTAGCGGTCGGCGGCCTGGGCGAGCCAGCGGCACTGGTCGGGGGTGAGGAGGTCGCGGCCGGGTAGGCCGGCGGCGAAGTTGCCGCCGCGCTGGAACTGGAGCGACTTGGCGGTGCCGGGCGGCACGAGGCCGGGCCCGCCGTCGGCAGCAGGAGTCTGGGCCCAGCGGTAGAAGGAACGGACGGCTCCGCAGGCGGCATCGCGGGAGCGGGCCGCGGCGGCGTAGCCCATGGCCCAGTTCTGCAGCGCCATGGGGGTCGGCTGCAGGTACAGGTCGGGGTCCGGGCGGCCGTCGAGCCCGCAGCCGATGGTGAGCCAGTGCAGGACGGCGGGGCGGTAGCGCTCGAGGGCCTGGTAGCTGAAGTAGCCGTTCGCCTCGGAATTCGGGCCGTCCAGCCACTCCTCAACCAGGCCGACGGCGTCATGTTCCATCGGACCAACCTAGCCCGACCGCCACGCATCAGGCTGGTCGGGCTGGCACACCTACGGGGAGACCTGCCTGGCGGCGGTGCGGCGGGCGGCCCGCTGCTGAGCCGCCCAGGCCCGGGGCCCGGCCCGCTGCGGACGGCCGGCACCCGTCACGCCGGGTTCGAGGCCGACTTCAGGCCTGCCACGACCTGGTGGGCCAGGGTGTCCAGGTGGGCGGGCGTGACCGCGTCGCGGACGACGACCTGGCGCCAGTAGAGCGGGCCGATCAGCAGGTCCAGGGCGTGGTCGGGGCTGAGGTCCGCCGGGAGTTCGCCGCGGGCGACGGCATCCGAGACGATGCCCTGGGCCATGCGGTGCTGGCCGTCCAGGAGCGCGCCGCGGACGGCGTCAGCGATCTCCGGGTTGCGGGAGGCCTCGACCAGGAGGTCCGGGATCACCGCGGACGCCACCGGGTGCCGCAGCACGTGTGACATGACCTCCAGCAGGGCGCGTACGTCCCCGTAGAGCGAGCCGGTCGCCGGCACCGGCAGGCCGTCCACCGCGAAGGCTCCGACCAGGTCGAGCACCAGGTGCAGCTTGGACTTCCACCGCCGGTACACGGCGGTCTTGCCGACCCCGGCACGCCGTGCGATGCCCTCGATGGACATCCGGGAGAACCCGACCGCGGCCAGCTCCTCCAGCACCGCGTTGCGAATCGCCTCCGTCACGTCCTCGCGCAGGACGGCGGCGCCGGCGGGGGCGCGGCGGGCGGAGGCGGAGGGTGCGGGGTCCGTGGTCATGGACAGAGCATAGCCGCGGCCCGTCACGACGATACGGTTGCGTTCCATCGTTCCACGCCATAACCTCGCCGTAGCGACGATACGGACCCGTCCCGACCCACGTCGAAAGCGAACCCAGTTGACCACCGCGACCGCACCCACGACCGCGCCCGCCACCTCCGCCGAGGTCGCGCAGCTGGCCGCCACCCACGGCCTCACGCTCAGCGGCGCCCGCCCGACGCTCCCCCGCTACATCGCGCAGCTCTGGCAGCGCCGCCACTTCGTGTCCGCGTACGCGAACGCCCGTATGCAGGCCACGTACAGCACGGCGAAGCTCGGCCAGGTCTGGCACCTGGTGACCCCGCTGCTCAACGCGGCGGTCTACTACTTCATCTTCGGCATCGTGCTGAAGGCCAGCCACGGCGTGCCGGACTACGTCCCCTTCCTGATCACCGGCATCTTCGTCTGGGACTTCATCAGCAGCTCCGTCAACGCCGGCACCCGCGCCGTCCACAGCAACCTCGGCCTGGTCCGCGCGCTGCACTTCCCGCGCGCGAGCCTGCCCATCTCCACCGTCGTGCAGCTCTTCCAGCAGCTGCTCGTCTCCATGGCCGCCCTGGTGATCCTGCTGCTGGCCTTCGGCCAGCGGCCCGGCGCGGCCTGGCTCCTGGCCGTACCGGCGCTCCTGCTGACGGCCCTCTTCGCCGCCGGCTGCGCCATGATCATGGCCCGCATCGGCAGCAAGAGCCCCGACGTCAGCCAGCTGATGCCCTTCGTCCTGCGTACGTGGATGTACGCCTCGGGCGTCATGTGGTCCATCGACCAGATGCTCAGCACGAACCACCTGCCGCACTGGGTGCTGACGGCCCTCGAGGCCAACCCCCCTGCGGTCTACATCGACCTGATGCGCTTCGCGCTGATCGACAGCTTCCCCGCGCACGCGCTGCCGCACCACGTGTGGCTGCTGGCCGCCGGCTGGGCGCTGCTCGCGGGCGTCGGCGGGTTCATCTACTTCTGGAAGGCAGAGGAGGCGTACGGACGTGGCTGACACCGCGACGAAGGCGACGAGGGCGCAGAAGGCGACGAAGGCCGGTACGGCCGGGACCGGCACCCGGGTGCCCACCGTGATCGCGGACGGGGTCCACGTGATCTACAAGGTCCACGGCACCGGCGCCCGCAAGGGCGGCGCCACGGCGGCGCTCAGCCGGATCTTCTCCCGCGGGGCCACTCCCGGCATGCGCGAGGTGCACGCGGTCAAGGGCGTCTCCTTCACCGCCTACGAGGGCGAGGCCATCGGCCTCATCGGCTCCAACGGCTCGGGCAAGTCCACCCTCCTCAAGGCCATCGCCGGCCTCCAGCCGGTGGCCCGCGGCCGGATCTACTCGCACGGCCAGCCGTCCTTGCTGGGCGTGAACGCCGCCCTGATGAACGACCTGACCGGCGAACGCAACGTCATCCTCGGCGGCCTCGCGATGGGCATGTCCCGGCAGCAGATCCGCGAGCGCTACCAGGAGATCGTCGACTTCTCCGGCATCAACGAGAAGGACGACTTCATCTCCCTGCCGATGCGGACGTACTCCTCCGGCATGGGCGCCCGGCTGCGGTTCTCCATCGCCGCCGCCAAGGACCACGACGTCCTGATGATCGACGAGGCGCTGGCCACGGGCGACGCGGCCTTCCAGCGGCGCAGCCAGGCCCGCATCGAGGAACTCCGCGAGCGCGCCGGCACCGTCTTCCTCGTCAGCCACGCCATCAACACGGTCCGCGAGACCTGCGACCGCGCGATCTGGCTGGACTCCGGCGTCCTGCGCATGGACGGCCCCGCCGACGAAGTCTGCGCCGCCTACGAGGACTCCAGCCGCGCCGGCGCTTGAAGCGGCACCCCAAGCCCCGCCGGCGTTCGAGGCGCGGGGGCCCGGGGCAGCGCCCCCTGGGCGGCGCCGCACCCCGGACCACACGAACGGGCCGGGCCCGGGACCACAAGGTCCCGGGCCCGGCCCGTTTCACGCTCGGCTACGGCAGCCCGGTCAGCTGTGCGCGCGCAGCAGGCTGCGCATCGTCCGCATCGCCACCGACAGGTTCGCCAGGTCGAAGTCGTCCGAGCCCCGGATCTCCTCCAGGGTCGTCCGGGCCCGCCCGATGATCGCCGCGTTCTTCTCCTCCCACGCCGTGAAGCGCTCCTCGGGAGTCGACGCGCCGTTGCCCACCGACAGCACGTCCGCGGTCAGGGCCGCGTGCGCCGCGAACAGGTCCTCGCGGATCGACGCGCGGGCCATGGACTGCCAGCGGTCGGCCCGCGGCAGCTCGATGATCCGGTCCATCAGCTGCGTGATGTCCAGGCGGTCGGCGAGGTCGTAGTACACCTCGGCGACACCCAGCGGGTCCACGCCCGTACGGTCCGCGATCGCGACGATGTCCAGCGTCGGGAAGGCCGAGGAGAATCCGGCGACCTTCGCCGCCAGCTCCTCCGGCACGCCCTCACCGGTCAGCTCGTCCATGACCAGCTGGTACCACTCCAGGTCCGCGCCGCGCACCAGCTTCGGCAGCTCCGCCCACACCTGGGCCACCCGCTCCCCGAAGAAGGCGATGGTCTCGGTGATCTGGAGCGGCTGCGGCCGGTTGTTGAGCAGCCAGCGGGTACCGCGCTCGACCAGACGGCGCGAGTGCAGGCGCACCCGGGTCTGGACGTCGGCGGCCACCTTGTTGTCGAGCGCTTCCACCGCGTCCCACACCTCGGCCAGGCCGAAGATCTCGCGGGCCGCGAGCTGCGCCCGGACGATCTCCTCCGTGGAGGCGCCGGTCTCCTCGCGCAGACGGTGCAGGAAGGTCGAACCACCGGTGTTGACGGTGTCGTTGACCAGGATCGTCGTGATGATCTCGCGGCGCAGCGCGTGCGCGTCGATCTGCTCGGAGAACTTGTCGCCCAGGGCCGCCGGGAAGTACGCGAAGAGCAGGCGGCGCAGGTACGGGTCGTCCGGCAGCTCGGTGGCGATGAGCTCGTCCGCCAACGTGATCTTGGTGTACGCGAACAGCACGGCCAGCTCCGGCT
Organism: Streptomyces sp. NRRL S-378; assembly: GCF_000720645.1. NCBI lineage: Bacteria > Bacillati > Actinomycetota > Actinomycetes > Kitasatosporales > Streptomycetaceae > Streptomyces > Streptomyces sp. NRRL S-378. The sequence continues at coordinate 21,184 of NZ_JOBX01000078.1, read as the reverse complement.
GGGTCAGCCCCTTGCCGTTGTTCAGCAGTTCGCGGATCTGCCGGTCGGTGGGCAGGAACTCCAGCTCGCGGTTGAGCAGTCCGGCGCCCTCCAGGCGGCGCATGAAGCGCTGCTGGGCGTGGAGCAGGCTGGGCGCCTGGGCCGAGCCGTTGGCCAGGGCGATGTTCTGCGCGTAGTTGTTGCGCAGCACCAGGCGGCCGACCTCGTCGGTCATCTGCGCGAGCAGCTTGTTGCGCTGCTTGACGGTCATGTCGCCGTCGGCGACGACCGCGTTGAGCAGGATCTTGATGTTCACCTCGTGGTCGGAGGTGTCCACGCCCGCGCTGTTGTCGATGGCGTCGGTGTTGACCTTGCCGCCCTCGCCGCCGGCGCCGCTGCGGGCGAACTCGATGCGGCCGAGCTGGGTCAGGCCCAGGTTGCCGCCCTCACCGATGACCCGCGCCCGCACATCGCAGCCGTTGACGCGGATGGCGTCGTTGGCCTTGTCGCCGACGTCGGCGTGGGTCTCGGAGGTCGCCTTGACGTAGGTGCCGATGCCGCCGTTCCACACCAGGTCCACGGGGGCCTTGAGGATGGCCTGCATCAGGTCGGCCGGGGTCATCTTGGTGACGCCGGCCTCGATGCCGAGGGCCGCGCGCATCTGGGCGGTGACCGGGACGGCCTTGGCCGAACGCGGGTGGATGCCGCCGCCCGCCGAGATCAGCGAGGTGTCGTAGTCCGCCCACGAGGACCGCGGCAGCTCGAACAGGCGCCGGCGCTCGGCGTACGAGGTCGCCGCGTCCGGGGTCGGGTCGATGAAGATGTGGCGGTGGTCGAAGGCGGCCACCAGGCGGATGTGCTCGGAGAGCAGCATGCCGTTGCCGAAGACGTCACCGGACATGTCGCCGACGCCGACGACGGTGAAGTCCTGGGTCTGTGTGTCGTGGCCGAGCTCGCGGAAGTGCCGCTTGACGGACTCCCACGCGCCGCGGGCGGTGATGCCCATGCCCTTGTGGTCGTAGCCGGCCGAGCCGCCCGACGCGAAGGCGTCGCCGAGCCAGAAGCCGTAGGACTCCGCCACGCCGTTGGCGATGTCGGAGAAGGTCGCGGTGCCCTTGTCGGCGGCGACGACGAGGTAGGTGTCGTCCTCGTCGTGACGGACCACGCTCCGCGGCGGCACGACCTCGCCGGCGACCATGTTGTCGGTGATGTCGAGCAGCGCCGAGATGAAGATCTTGTACGAGGCGATGCCCTCGGCGAGCCAGGCGTCGCGGTCCACCGACGGGTCGGGGAGGTTCTTGGCGACGAAGCCGCCCTTGGCGCCGACCGGCACGATGACGGTGTTCTTGACCATCTGCGCCTTGACCAGGCCGAGGATCTCCGTACGGAAGTCCTCGCGGCGGTCGGACCAGCGCAGGCCGCCTCGGGCGACCTTGCCGAAGCGCAGGTGGACGCCCTCGACCCGCGGGGAGTACACCCAGATCTCGAAGGCCGGGCGGGGCGCCGGCAGGTCCGGGATGGCCTGCGGGTCGAACTTCATCGACACGTAGGCGTGCTGCTCGCCCTGGGCGTCGAGCTGGAAGAAGTTCGTGCGCAGGGTGGCCTTGATGAGGGTGAGGAAGGCCCGCAGGATGCGGTCCTCGTCGAGCGAGGCGACCTGGTCCAGGGCCCCGTCCAGCTCCTCCAGCATCGCGTCCACGAGTTCGCTGCCGGCCGCCTGGCGGACGGGCGACATCCGGGCCTCGAAGAGCGAGACCAGCAGCCGGGTGGTGTGGACGTTGTTGCGGAGGGTGTCCTCCATGTAGTCCTGGCTGAAGGTGGAGCCGGCCTGGCGCATGTACTTGGCGTACGCGCGCAGGACGACGGCCTGACGCCAGGTCAGACCGGCGCTCAGCACGAGGGAGTTGAAGTTGTCGTTCTCGGCCTGGCCGTTCCAGACGGCCGCGAAGGCGTCCTGGAAACGCTCGCGGGCGTCGTCGCCGAGGTCGCCCGCCGAGAGCCGCAGACCGAAGTCGTAGATCCACGCGTTCGTGCGGTCGGCGCAGCGCAGCTCGTACGGGCGCTCGTCGGTGACCTCGACGCCGAGGCGCTGGAGGACGGGCAGGACGGCGGACAGGGAGACCTGCTCACCGGCGCGGTAGATCTTGAAGCGGCGTTCGCCGGGGCCCGCGCCGACGGGCTCGTACAGCGACAGCGCGAAGTTCTTGTCGCTGCCGCGCAGCTTCTCCAGGTGCACGAGGTCGGCGACGGCGGCGCGCGGCGAGTGGTCGGCCTTGTACCCCTCGGAGAAGGCGTTGCCGTAGTGGCGCAGCAGCTCCGCGGCGCGCTCCTCACCGAGCTCGGCGTTGAGGGCCTGGTCGAAGCCGTCGGCCCAGGAGCGGGCGGCCTCCACGAGGCGGCCCTCGATGCGCTCGACGTCGCCGTCGGTCAGCACGGGCAGCTCGGTGCCCTGCGGGACGCGGACGACGAAGTGGATGCGGGAGAGGATCGACTCGGTGTTCCAGGCGGTGAAGTCGACGCTGATGCCGCCGAGCTCCTCGCGCAGGATGTCCATCAGGCGCAGCCGCACACCGGTGGTGAAGCGGTCGCGGGGCAGGTAGACCAGCGCCGAGTAGTAGCGCCCGTACTCGTCCTGGCGCAGGTACAGCCGCAGCCGGCGGCGTTCCTGGAGGTAGAGGACCGAGGTGACGATGGACTGGAGCTGGTCGACCGGGGTCTGGAACAGCTCGTCGCGCGGGTAGGTCTCCAGGATCTGCGTCAGGTCGCGGCCGTCGTGGCTGGACGGCGAGAAGCCGGCCCGCTCCAGGACCTCGGCGACCTTGCGGCGGATGACCGGCACGCGGCGCACGGACTCGGTGTACGCGGCGGAGGAGAACAGGCCGAGGAAGCGGCGCTCGCCGACGACGTTGCCGGCGGCGTCGAACTTCTTCACGCCCACGTAGTCGAGGTACGAGGGGCGGTGCACGGTGGAACGGCTGTTGGCCTTGGTCAGCACCAGCAGGCGGTGCTCGCGGGCCTTGGCGCGGGCGTCGGCGGGCAGCCGGTTGAAGGACGGCGAGACGGGGTGGCCGTCCTCCTTGCCGCTGTGGTGCGGGTCGGAGCGCAGGATGCCGAGGCCGGTGCCGGGCACGGCGGCCAGGGCGTCACCGTCGACGAGGTTGTACTCGCGGTAGCCGAGGAAGGTGAAGTGGTCGTCGGCGAGCCAGCGCAGCAGCTCACGGGCCTCTTCGAGCTCGTACTCGCGCAGGTCCGGGGCGGTGGGCTCGTCGGGCAGGCCGTCGGCGATGCGCAGCGCGGCCTCGCGCATCTTCTCCCAGTCCTCGACGGACTCGCGGACGTCGGACAGGACGCGCTGCAGGTCGATGGTGATCTGCTTGAGGTCGGCGCGGTCGGTCTCGCGGTCGATCTCGACGTGGATCCAGGACTCGACGAGGGAGTCGTGGGGTCGCGCGGTGCGGGGACCGTGCGCGTCGCAGTCGGGGCCGAGGATCTCGATCAGCTTGCCGGTGATGTCACGGCGGACGACGACCTGCGGGTGGATCACGACGTGGATGCCGCGGCCCTGGCGGGACAGCTCGTTCGTCACGGAGTCCACGAGGAAGGGCATGTCGTCGGTGACGACCTCGACGACGGAGTGGCTGGAGGTCCAGCCGTTCTCCTCCACCGTGGGGGTGTGCACGCGCACGTTCGCAGTGCCCTGCGGCCGGTTCTCGGCCAGCCGGTAGTGGGAGAGCGCGGCTCCGAACACATCGACCGGGTCCCGGTCCGTGAGGTCCTCGGGCGCCGTGTGCAGGTAGTAGCGCTGGAGGTAGGAGAGGACCGTGTCCTGGTCCGGCCGCTCTCCCTGCTCGGACCCAGTCGGAAGTAGCCCCCCGGCCGGGCTGTGCTCAGCTACCCGGGCCGCCCGTGCGAGCAGCTCGGCCTTTGCTTCGTCCAGCTTGGTCTGCATGTCCTCTGGCTCCTGTCGCGCGCCATTGCGTGACGTAGGTGAAGGAAGGAATGACATAGCGCCTCGAGGCGGGGTGTCCGTTCCGAATCGACGCTATGCCGTCGAGAGAGCCGACCGGGAGGGAATGAGCCAAGATCGGCTGACGGTCCCGGTGGCGGGGATCAGCGATGGCCCGGGCACTGTCGTACGCCGGGCGCAGGCCGGGGGCTCCAGTGCCCCCGTGGGATATCGCGCTGATCACGGGTACAAGGCTATCCCGACCTACCCCCAGGTCGTCATTCGCTGCATCTGTACAAATCTTGGGGTGGAACTTTGACACTCTGGCCAGCGACGCGGCAGGCCGTCCGTGCAGCGGCCTGTCCAGTCGCTATTCGGTCAGCTCGCGAGCTGTCAGAACGGCTTCCGCCAGGCTGTCCACGACCGGCACTCCGGCTGATTCCAGACTGCGGCGGCTGTGCGAACCGCCCGTGTAGAGCACGGCCCGGGCGCCGACGTGTGCGGCGGCGAGCGCGTCGTCCACGGCGTCCCCGATGAGGACCGTACGGCCGGCGCTCACCCCCGTCGCGTCCAGGGCCTGCAGGTGGCGTACGAGATGTCCCGCCTTGGAGGTGTGGGAGGGGCCGGTCCGCCCGTCGACGCGCAGGAAGTGCCCGTCGATGCCGTGGGACCGCACCAGCGGTACGAGCCTGTCGTGGGGCGCGAGGGACAGCAGGGACTGGGTGAGCCCGTCGCGCTGCCAGTCTCGGAGCAGTTCCCGGGCGCCCTCGGCGAGGCCGGAGTCCGCGGCGGCGGCCCAGTAGTGGCGGTGGAAGGTCTCGTCCATGACGAGCCACTCCTCGTCGGTGGGCAGCCGTCCCATGAGGCGCTCGTAGAACTTCGGCACCGGTACGACGTACAGCTCGCGGTACGTCTCCAGGGTGATCGGCGCGAAGCCGAGTTCGGCGAAGGAAGCGTTGGTGGCGGTGATGACGGCGTCGATGTCGTGGAGCAGCGTGCCGTTCCAGTCCCAGACGATGTGGTTCGTGTGGGTCACTTCAGCAGCCCCGGGATCTCCTGGACGCCGAACCAGAGCAGCTCGTGGTCCTCGGCCCCGTCGACGGTGAACTGCGCGTCCTCGTCCCCGCCGTCGGCGGCGGGCAGGGCCAGCGCGGCGGCGGCGACGTCCTCGTCGGCGTCGTCGGCGTCCACGTGCACGGCGGCGGCCACGGTGAGCCGTACGGCGGCGGTGAGGCTCACCTGGCCGAGGGTGGCCTCGTCGACGCCGGGGGTGGCGGTGGCGGCCTTGTCGTCGACGTCGAGGGCGACGACGACGCGGCGGCGGGGTGCGCCGGGGTCGGCGGCGAGCAGCCGCAGCGAGGCGGCCGCAGCCCGGCCCAGGGCCGCGTACTCCAGCTCCTCGATGTCGTCCGAAACGTACCACTCGCGCAGGCCGGGGGTGACGGCGTACGCCCGCAGCGGGGCGGGGCCCAGCTCACCCGCCTTGTGCACCTCGGCGAGCCCGGAGAGGGTCAGGGGGACGTACACGCGCATGGCCGGCTGCTTTCGGTAGTCGGAAACCAACCCAGGATACGACTCGGAGGTGGCCGGCCGGGGTCCGGCAGGGTGACGGCCGCCGTCCCCCATCGGGCTGCTACGGCCCGCGGGGGGCCCGTCCACCCGCGGCCCCGATGCCCCGCCGTCCCGCTCCTGTGGCGGGGGCCGCGCACTCGGATAGGTGAACCCGGCCGGCCCGGGGCCGGCGCCGAGCGCTGGTTGCGGAGCGTGTTCGCCGACCGTAGAAGATCCCCATCAAGTTACCGCCCGGTACCGCTCCGGGCCCGGCCTGTTCGGGGGCAGATCGCGATGGACACCACGACGCGCGGCACGATCGGCAGCAACGGCGGCCGCCGCCGCCCCACGGGCCGCTCCGGAACCCGCCCCGCCGGCCGGCGCGACCAACGCCGCCCGGCACCCCCCGCGCCTCCCGCGGGGCCCGCAGCGGCGCGGGGGCCGGCCCGCCCGCCGCACGTCGGCCCGCACCACTGGTTCGCCGAACGCCTGCTGGCGGTGATCAGCGGCATGCGCCCGGTCCACTCACTCCTGGGCCACACCGTCGGCCCCGCCTACCAGCAGCTGGTCACCCTGGCTCCGGCGGACCCCCTGCGCGAACGCCTGCGCCCGGTGGTCCGCCGGTGCGGCCGCTTCATCCCCGGGCCGGGCGTCATCGAGGCCTTCGCCCGCATCGCCACCGGCGACCGCGTGACGGCAATGGCCTTCCGCCTCGAACAGGGCCCGGACCTCCGCTGGCGCTGCGCAGCCATCGAAATCCAGGGCCCGCTCCCGTAGAGGCCCTCCCAGCCGTGCCGAGCCCCCTCTCTCAGCCTCGCTGCCCCACCCCGGCCCCGTCGGCCTTCGAGGCGCGGGGGCCCGCCGGCAGCGCCCCCGCCACGGCCCCGCACCCGGCAAGGCACTCGTCGGCCGCCCCCGCGGGAGCGAAACGGCCGGGGCCGGACACCATAGGGTGTCCGGCCCCGGCCGACGCTCGACCCGGCAGCGGGTCACTTCTTGCGGCGACGCCCGCCCGCGGCCTTCTGCGCCTTGCGGCGCTCGGCCCGCGTCATCCCGTCGCCGGCCGCGTCGCTCTCGAAGTCGCCCTCGATCACGCCGCCCTCACCGTCGACCGTCGGCGCGGAGAAGTGCAGCCGGTCCGGACGCTGCGGCGCGTCCAGCCCCTTCGCCCGGATCTCCGGGCGGGCGGCCGCGGCCGCCGGCTCCTTCGTCAGCGACGGCGCGGCGTCCTGCACCGGAAGCTCCTCGACCTGCTGCTCGACCTGGACCTCCAGGTTGAACAGGTAGCCGACGGACTCCTCCTTGATGCCCTCCTGCATGGCGTTGAACATGTCGAAGCCCTCACGCTGGTACTCGACCAGCGGGTCCTTCTGGGCCATCGCCCGCAGGCCGATGCCCTCCTGCAGGTAGTCCATCTCGTACAGGTGCTCGCGCCACTTGCGGTCCAGCACCGACAGGACCACGCGCCGCTCCAGCTCACGCATGATCTCGGAGCCGAGGGCCTTCTCGCGGGCCTCGTACTGCTCGTGGATGTCGTCCTTGACGGACTCCGCGATGAACTCGGCGGTGATGCCGGCGCGGTCGCCCGCAGCCTCCTCCAGCTCCTCGATGGTGACCTTCACCGGGTAGAGCTGCCGGAACGCGTTCCACAGGCGCTCCAGGTCCCACTCCTCGGCGAAGCCCTCGACCGTCTCGGCCGCGATGTACGCGTCGATGGTGTCGTCCATCATGTGGTGCACCTGCTCCTGGAGGTCCTCGCCCTCCAGAACGCGGCGGCGCTCCCGGTAGATGACCTCGCGCTGGTTGTTGAGCACCTCGTCGTACTTCAGGACGTTCTTGCGCGTCTCGAAGTTCTGGGTCTCGACCTGCGACTGGGCCGACGCGATCGCGCGCGTCACCATCTTGTTCTCGATCGGGACGTCGTCCGGAACGTTCGCCATCGCCATGACGCGCTCCACCATCTGCGCCTTGAACAGGCGCATCAGGTCGTCACCCAGCGACAGGTAGAAACGGGACTCGCCCGGGTCGCCCTGGCGGCCGGAACGGCCGCGCAGCTGGTTGTCGATACGGCGCGACTCGTGGCGCTCGGTGCCCAGCACGTACAGCCCGCCGAGCCCCTTGACCTCCTCGAACTCCGCCTTCACGGCGGCCTCGGCACGGGTGAGCGCCGCGGGGAGGGCGTGTGCCCACTCCTCGATGTGCTCCTCCGGGTCCAGGCCCTGCTGGCGCAGCTCGGCCTCGGCGAGGTCGTCCGGGTTGCCGCCGAGCTTGATGTCGGTACCGCGGCCGGCCATGTTCGTGGCGACGGTGACCGCGCCGCGGCGGCCGGCCTGGGCGACGATCGTGGCCTCGCGCTCGTGGTGCTTGGCGTTGAGGACCTCGTGCGGGATGCCGCGCTTGGAGAGCTGCTGGGAGAGGTACTCGGACTTCTCGACCGACGTCGTACCGACGAGGATCGGCTGGCCCTTCTCGTGCTTCTCCGCGATGTCGTCGACCACGGCGGCGAACTTGGCGACCTCGGTGCGGTAGATCAGGTCGGCCTGGTCCACGCGCTGCATCGGCCGGTTCGTCGGGATCGGGACGACACCGAGCTTGTAGATCTGGTGGAACTCGGCGGCCTCGGTCATGGCCGTGCCGGTCATGCCCGAGAGCTTCGAGTACAGGCGGAAGAAGTTCTGCAGGGTGATCGTGGCGAGGGTCTGGTTCTCGTCCTTGATGTCCACCCCTTCCTTCGCCTCGATCGCCTGGTGCATGCCCTCGTTGTAGCGGCGGCCGGCGAGGATACGGCCGGTGTGCTCGTCGACGATCATGACTTCGCCGTCGATGACGACGTAGTCCTTGTCCTTCTTGAACAGTTCCTTCGCCTTGATGGCGTTGTTCAGGTAGCCGACGAGCGGGGTGTTCACCGACTCGTAGAGGTTCTCGATGCCGAGCCAGTCCTCGACCTTGGCGACACCGGCCTCGTGGATGCCGACGGTGCGCTTCTTCTCGTCGACCTCGTAGTCGCCGGTCTCCTCGATGCCCTTGAGCGGCTGGCCCGCCTCGCCCTTGGTCAGGCGGGTGACCAGCTTCGCGAAGTCCGCGTACCACTTCGTGGCCTGGTCCGCGGGACCGGAGATGATCAGCGGGGTACGGGCCTCGTCGACGAGGATCGAGTCGACCTCGTCGACCACGGCGAAGTTGTGGCCGCGCTGGACGAGCTCGTCCTGCGACCACGCCATGTTGTCGCGCAGGTAGTCGAAGCCGAACTCGTTGTTCGTGCCGTAGGTGATGTCGCAGTTGTACTGCTCGCGCCGCTGCGCCGGCGACATGTTCGCCAGGATGCAGCCCACGGACAGGCCCAGGAACCTGTGGACGCGGCCCATCATCTCGGAGTCGCGCTCGGCCAGGTAGTCGTTCACCGTGATCAGGTGGACGCCCTTGCCGGACAGCGCGTTCAGGTACGCGGGCAGGGTGCCGACGAGGGTCTTGCCCTCACCGGTCTTCATCTCGGCGACGTACCCGAGGTGCAGCGCCGCGCCACCCATGATCTGGACGTCGTAGTGGCGCTGGCCGAGGACGCGCTTGGCCGCCTCACGGACGGTGGCGAAGGCCTCGGGCAGCAGGTCGTCCAGGCTCTCACCGTCCTGGTAGCGCTGCTTGTACTCGTCCGTGAGCGCCCGCAACTCGGCGTCGGAGAGGTTGACGAAGTCCTCTTCGATGGAGTTGACCTGGTCCGCGATGCGGTGCAGTTTGCGCAGGATCTTGCCTTCGCCTGCACGCATGAGCTTGTTGAAGACGGACACCGAGGTTTGTCTCCTTGCCGGTCGGGCCTGGGCACTGTACGTACACGGGCACGGCAGGTGGGCCCCACCGCAACGGCCATCGTAAGCGAGGACGCGGTCGCGTCGGGAGGTCCGCCGTTCCCATGAGGGCACGGTGCCCGGATTGAGAACGTACGGGGGACACCGAAGGTGCCGCATCGCCCGGAGGGATTCCCGAAAAGTGTTCGCCCCCGGCGCCGCGGCGGCAGCAGAATCCGCGCATGGAGCCCACCACACTGACCACCGGACGCCTCGTGCTCAGGCCCTTCGCCCCCGAGGACGCCCCCGAGGTCTACGCAGCCTGCCAGGACCCCGAGATCCAGCGCTGGAACGAGGTCCCCTCCCCCTACGGGCACGCGCACGCGGACACCTGGGTGAACGAGACCGTCCCGGCCGGCTGGCGCGACGACGGCGCGTACAGCTTCGCGGTCCGGCTCGGGGCCGGCGGCCCGCTGGTGGCGGCCCTGGGCGTGCACCCGCGCGGCGAGGCCGTGTTCGAGATCGGCTTCTGGGCGGTGAAGGAGCACCGGGGCCGGGGCTACGTCACCGAGGCCGTCGGCGCCGCCGCCCGCTGGGCCTTCACCGAGCTGGGTGCGGGACGCCTGGAGTGGCGGGCCGAGCCGGACAACGCGGCCTCCCGGGCCGTCGCGGAGAAGGCCGGCTTCCGGATGGAAGGGGTCCTGCGCGCCGGGATCTCCCACCGCGGCACCCTGCGCGACTGCCGGGTCGGCTCCCTGCTCCCGTCCGACCTCGGCCTGCCCTCGCACCTTCCGTACCTGCCGTCACCCACGCCCTGACGTCCTGGTCCGGCCCCGCTGTCAGTGGCACCGCCTACGCTCGGCGCATGACCAGCCTGCCGCCGCCGACCGTGTCCCTGTCCGCCGACGACGCCCGCCGGATCGCCCTGCGCGCGCAGGGCTTCCTCGGAGCCCCCGACCGGCGCGGCGGGGTCCGCGGGGTCCTGCGCCACCTGGGCGCCGTCCAGCTCGACACCATCTCGGTGCTGGCCCGTTCGCACGAGCTGATCCCGTACGCCCGGCTCGGCGCGGTCGGCCGGGACACGGTGGAGAAGGCCTACTGGACCGAGCGGCACGCCTTCGAGTACTGGTCGCACGCGGCCTGCATCCTCCCCATCGAGGAATGGCCGCATTTCGCCTTCCGCCGCCGGGCCAACCGCACGCGCGGCCACCGCTGGCACATCCTCCAGGACAAGCAGCACTCGACGCGGGCGGTCCTGGACCGGCTGAGGACGGACGGCCCGCTGACCTCCACCGAACTGGGCGGCGCCAAGAACGGCGGCGAGTGGTTCGAATGGTCCGAGACCAAGATCGCCGTGGAGTGGCTCCTCGACACCGGTGAGGTGGTGTGCAGCGAGCGCCGCGGCTGGAAGCGGGTCTACGACCTCCCCGAGCGGGCCGTGCCCGACGCGCTGCTCCACGACGACCTGGACGACCGCGAGTGCCTGCGCCGCCTGGTCGCCCTGGCGGGCCGGTCCCTCGGCGTCGGCACCCGCGCCGACATCGCGGACTACCACCGGCTCAAGGGGGAGCAGTTCGACGCGGTGGTCGAGGACTCGGGACTGGTGCCGGTGGAGGTGGAGGGCTGGTCCAAGCCCGCGTGGGCGGACCCGTCGGCCCTCGCGACGGCTCCCCGGGGCCGCCACCGCACGACGCTGCTGTCCCCGTTCGACTCCCTGGTGTGGGACCGTCCCCGCACGGAGCGGATCTTCGGCTTCACCCACCGGCTGGAGGCGTACGTGCCCAAGCCGAAGCGGATACACGGGTACTTCGCGATGCCGCTGCTGGCGGGCGGGCGGCTCCAGGGCCGCGTCGACCCGGCCCGCGAGGGCGGCACGCTGGTCGCCCGGCAGCTCTCCCTGACTTCTCCCGCGGCCGCGGCCCCGATGGCGCGGGCCCTGCGGGAGGCGGCGGAATGGGTCGGCTGCGACGCGGTCCGCGTGGAGCGCGCGCAGACCGCCGCCGAGGCGGCGGCGGTGACGGCCGAACTGGCGGCGCTGGGCAGCTGACCGGACCCCCGCGGGTCTGCGGGCCCGCGGGCCCGCGGGTCTGCCGGTCTGCGGAGTTGCGGGAGACGACCTAGCGGATCTCCAGGATCTTCTCCCGCATCGCGTAGACCACGGCCTCCATCCTGGAGTGCAGCTGGAGCTTCTCCAGGATGTTGCGGACGTGGTTCTTCACGGTGTTCTCGGAGATGAACAACTCCTTCGCGATGTCGCGGTTGTTCATGCCGGTGGCCACCAGCTTGAGGACTTCGAGCTCGCGGTCCGTCAGCCTCGGCGCGGGCACCAGCCGCCGCTCGTCGGTCCGCTGGATCATCGACTTGAACTCGGTGAGGAGCTTCGACGCCATCGACGGGCTGATCTGCGACTGGCCGTCGGCCACCGCCCGGATCGCCGTGGCCACCTCGTCCGTGGAGATCTCCTTCAGCAGGTACCCGGTCGCGCCCGCCTTGATCGCGTCGTAGAGGTCCGCCTCCTCGTCACTGATCGTCAGCATGATGATCTTCGCGGAGGGGGCCACCTCCTTGATCGAGGTGCAGGCCTCGATGCCGCCGCGCCGGGGCATCCGCACGTCCATGAGCACGATGTCCGGCAACAGGTCGGCCGCCTTGTCCACCGCCTCGGCGCCGTCCCCGGCCTCGCCGACGACCTGGATGTCCTCCTCCTGCGCGAGGACGATCTCCAGTCCCCGCCGGAAGAGTGCGTGGTCGTCGACCACGAGCACCCGGATGGGCTCCCCGGCCGGTGCACCGGCGGTTTCCCCCGACGGGTCCGCCCCGCGGCAGGCCGCGCCGTCGTCCGCGCGTACCGGACCGAAGCTGTCCGCCATCGTCCCTCCCCCTGCATGTGCTGAGCTGCCGGGCCAACCGGACACGCTCCGCAGCCGGCTGACTGCCCGCCATGATTCCATGCCCGCACCACGTCGCGGGGGAAGCCGGCGGAGCTGCTGGCTCATACCCGTCATGCAGGTGCCCCCGCGGAGACGCCGAAGCGTCCCGCGGGGGCAGCGAACGGTCTGCTCAGCCGCCGAGCGCGCCACCCGCGCCGCCCCGCGGCTCCTCCGAGCTGGAGGCCCCGTCGGGGTTCACGTGGATGACGCCGTAGTCATAGGCGTGACGCCGGTAGACGACACTGGGCAGCTTCGTCTCGGAGTCGACGAACAGATAGAAGTCGTGGCCGACCAGCTCCATCTCGTACAGAGCCTGGTCGAGCGACATGGGCGCGGCCGAGTGGGTCTTCTCGCGGACGATGAGCGGGCCTTCGCCCTGCACTTCGATGGATCCGATCCGGGTGATCGGAACGTCGTCCGTCTTCTCCTCGGTGACCGGCTGGCCGCTGCCGTTCAGCGACGCGACGCCCGGCACGACGTCGGCGACCTCTGCCGCCGAGAGCCGGCCGTTGCCACGGCGGGTGTAACGCTTGTCGTGCTGCTTGCGCAGCCGGGCCTCCAGCTTGTCCTGAGCGAGGTCGAGCGCCGCGTACGGGTCGGCGGCGGCGGCCTCGGCCCGGATCACCGGGCCCCGCGAACGCAGGGTGATCTCCACGCGGTCGGAACGGTCGGCCTGGCGCGGGTTGTGCTCCTTGGACACCTCGACGTCCAAGCTGATCACCTTGGCGTCGAGCTTCTGGATCCGCTCCGGATTCAGCTTCTCGGCCACGTGCTTGCGGAACCGCTCGGGCACCTCGGTCTTGCGGCCCTTGACGACGATGTCCACGCAGAACTCCGTTCCCGGATAGCTCCGCCCGACGGGGCGAAGCGTCTCCCTTTCGCACCAGACTCCGGTGAAGGCCGGAGCCTCGGACTTGGCGACTTTCACCTCCTCCTCCCCCATCGGCAAGATCTACACCCCACCGACTTCGGAGTCGAGAGAACAGCCTCCTGAGTTCCTTACAACCGAACATATCCCTGTATGACGGTTGTCGGCACCCGCTACTGGCACGTACTTCCAGTCCAGTGGCCGTTCCCTCGTACTACCTGCAACGATGGGCCTTCCCCCACAGTTCCAAATGTATTCACGGGATTTTCCGCCCGGACACGTTGCGGGTCACGTCGCAGGTCACCGGTCCGCCGCGCCGACAGCCCCCGCGAAGGAATCCGCCGGCGCGGCGACCACCGCTGCCCGCAGCACAGCCCCGGGCCCCGCCCCCTGCGGCTCTCCCGCCACGGCTCCCACCACCAGGCCCCCCGCACGGACCGCCCGCGCCGCCTCGGCCAGCGTCGCCCCCGTCGTGACCACGTCGTCCACGAGTACGATCCGGGCCCCGCGCGTCAGCCGCACCCCGTCCCGGCGCACCGCCAGCGCCCCCGCCAGGTTCTCCCGGCGCTGCCGGGCCCCCAGCCCCGCCTGGTCGGCCACCGCCCGCCGCAGCACCAGTACGGGCGCCACCCGCGCGGGAACCCCTGCCCGCCGCAGCCGCCCCGCCGCGGCCAGGGCGATCCTGCGCGCCGGATCGTGCCCGCGCGCCCGCACCTGCCGCCGCGCCGACGGGACCGGCACCAGTGCCACCTCACCCGGCCCGGGCCCCGTCCCGCCCGCCAGGACGGCCGCCGCCAGCGCACCGCCCAGCACCCCGGCCAGCGGGAGCGCCCCACGCTCCTTGTGGGCCAGCAGGACGGCCCGTACGGCTCCCTCGTAGACGGCGGCGGCCCGCACCACCGGGAGCCCCTCGGGGCGCGGAGACGGCCGCACCGGGCCCGCCGCGGCCCCGCTGAGCGCGCCCCGGCAGCCGTCGCACACCAGCACGCGGGCGGCCCCGCACCCGGCGCAGTCCACCGGCAGGACCAGCCCGGCGAGCTCCTGCCACCACCCCCGCATGGCTCCACACTGGCGGCCCGGCCCCCGGGCCGCCACCCCTGTGGACGGCCGGCCGAGGACGCCGGCCGGCCGCGCCTCAGCCCGGGTAGACCGGGGACCGGCCGCCCGCGGCCACCGTGCGCCACTGCGCCCCCGGCGGCAGCCAGACGATCCCGTCCTCCGAGTACGCCACCACCGGCTTCGGCTTGGACTCGTCCTCGGCCGCCGCGACCGCGACCTCGGACAGCCCCGTGGCCCCCGGCAGGCTCGCCGCGACCATCGAGCCGTCGGCGAGCATGTAGCGGGCCTGCTGCACCCCGCCCTTCTCCCGGCCCACGACCAGCAGCCGGCCCCGCGGCGCCCAGCTCATCGCCGTCACGTCGGCCATCTGCGGGGCCGCCGGGCGCAGCTCGCGCACCGACACCGCCGAGATGTCGCCCTTGGCGTCGGGCCGCTCGACCCGCCCGATGTAAAGGATCTTGCTGTTGGCGTCCTGCTCCAGCAGCAGCGCGATGCGCGCCCCGTCGGCGGACGCCTTCAGCGAGACGATCCGCCGCCCGTCGAGCCCCGCCACCTGCACCCGCTCGGGCGTACCGGTACCGCCCGGCACCCGCCACAGCCCCGGATGCTGCGGATCCCGGTCCGCGACCCACAGGTCCCCCGACGCGTCCCAGCTCGGCGCCGTCAGCGTCTCCGCCTTGCCGCCCCGCCCGATCGGCACCTGCGCCGGCATCGGCCCGCCCCCGACCATCGGCACCACGTACAGCCCGTGTCCGTCCTCGGAAACCACGGCCGCGCGCTGCTCGTCGTGCGAGACCGCGGCCGAGCTGACCTTGAACACCGGAACGGTCGCCAGCGGCCCCGGCACCGGTTCGGTACGGGTCTGCTGGTCCTCGCTGCCGACGTCGAGCTTCATCCGGACCAGCCGCTTCTCGTTGTCGACGAAGTATTGGTAGTCGGGCAACTTCGGCCGCCTGGCGATCGCGTCCGCGCTCACCGAGGTCACCGAGCACAGCGACGTCGTCTTGTCGTCGGAGGAGCGCAGCAGTTCGACCTGGTCGAGCCGGGACCCCGTCAGATCCTTGACGGTGTACAGGAGTTGCGTGGCCATCTTCTTGCACTGCGGCTGCGCGATGTTGCCCACCTTGTCGTTGAGCGGCACGCGCAGCGTGTTCTGGCCGTCGTACGACAGGGACTTGGTGCCCGTGCGCAGTTCCGTACCGGTGGGGAAGCTGGACTCCACGACCGGCGCGAGCCACCGGGACGGCCCTGCGAGCAGCGACTGCACGGTCTGCGTGGTCGGGTCCATCCGCGAATCGGGATCGGTGCGCTGGCGCACGTAGACCGGGTCCGCGACGAGCGTGCCGCCCGCGAAGTAGTACTTGTTCACCGGCATGTAGATGCGCTGGAAGTCCGACTCGCTGAGCACCAGACCGCTCGGCGGGGTCGAGATCCGCCACTGCTTGTCCTCGTCCTGGACGAGCTGGAGCTGCTCCTCGTACTCCCTGGCCCCGGTCTGCGGCTGGTACGCACTGTGCTCGTCGACGGTCGCGAGCTTCTTGCCGGTCACCTTCCAGCGCGGCCCCTCTGGGTCCTTCTCGCCCCGCACCGCGACCCGGTTGAGGCCGGAGGAGAGCACGGTGACGGCCGAGCCCGGCTTCCAGGACTTCGCGGCAGCCGGCGTCAGGTACTTGCGGGCGGTCTCCAATTGCGGGTCGTCGCTGGTCATCGCCTCCAGGAAGCCGTCGACGATCTCCGCCGGGGTGGCCTTGTCCGCGGGCGGCACCCCGAACACCCGTACCTGCGAGTCCACGCCCTGCGAGGCCTGCACCGCGCGGATCTCGCCACTGCTGGGCATCGAGGCGCAGCCCGCCAGGAGCAGCCCGGCCGTCCCGAAGGCGTACGCGCGCGCCGTGCGCAGGCGTCGGCCCCTCACCCGTGCGCTCCCCCACCGCGCGTCCACGGGCTCACCGTCCATCGGCTCGATCCTCCTGTTGTGCCTGTTCGGCCGGGCGCGCCACGACCCGGGCCCCGCTCCCCGGCAGGGCCGTCGGGTCGGCGGGCACCGACAGCCCCCCGGCGACCGGCGGCCGCGGCGGTATCGGCGAGCGGTCCCCGGCGTCGGCCGGCGGACGTTCCGCCCCGCTGCCGGAGGCCGCTGCCGCGGCGTCCGCCGCGGCCCTGGCCCGGTTGGCCCGCGAGTCCTCGGGCTCCAGCGGAATCGGCGAGCCCCGCAGCGGCTCGTCGGCGGTGCGCGGCAGCGTCAGCCGGAACTGCGAGCCGCCGCCCGGCTCGCCCCAGGCCTGCAGCCAGCCGCCGTGCAGCCGGGCGTCCTCGACGGCGATGGACAGGCCGAGGCCGGTCCCGCCGGTCGTACGCGCCCTCGCCGGGTCGGCCCGCCAGAAACGGTTGAAGACGCGGGTCGCCTCGCCGGGCTTGAGCCCGACGCCGTAGTCCCGTACCGCGACGGCCACGGCGCCACCCGCGGACGCCAGCCGCACCACCACGTCACGGCCCTCACCGTGCTCCACGGCGTTGACGACGAGGTTGCGCAGCACCCGCTCGACGCGCCGCGAATCGGCCTCGGCGATCACCGGCTGGGAGTCGCCGAGGACCCGGATCCGGGTGCCCTTGTGCTCCGCCAGCGGCTCCGCCCCGTCGATGACGCGGCGCACCACCTCCCGCAGGTCGATCGGCTCGGCCTCCAGGGCCGCCGCCCCCGCGTCGAAGCGGCTGATCTCCAGCAGGTCCGCGAGGAGCGACTCGAAGCGGTCGAGCTGCCCGGCGAGCAGCTCGGCGGAGCGCGCGGTCACCGGATCGAAGTCGACACGTGCGTCGTGGATGACGTCGGCGGCCATCCGCACCGTCGTCAGCGGCGTCCGCAGCTCGTGGCTGACGTCCGAGACGAACCGGCGCTGCATCCGGGACAGCTCCTCCAGCTGCTGGATCTTGTTCTGGAGGTTCTGCGCCATCTTGTTGAAGGCCTCGCCCAGGCGGGCGATGTCGTCCTCGCCGGTGACCTTCATCCGTTCCTGGAGCCGGCCCGCCGAGAGCCGCTCGGCGATCCCGGCGGCCATCCGTACGGGACTCACGACCTGGCGCACGACGAGCCAGGCGATACCGCTCAGCAGGACCACGACGAACAGCCCGGCGGTGGCGATGGTGCTCTTGACCAGGTTGAGGGACTCCTCCTCCTGGGTCAGCGGGAAGAGGTAGTACAGGTCGTACGGATCCCCGTTGATGTCCGTCAGCCGCTTGCCGACGACCAGCGCCGGTTCGGGCTGCTTCTGCTCCGCCCCGCTGGTGTAGCGGATCTCGGAGAACGTCTTGAACGTGCCGGTGGCGTGGTTGACGGCCCGGCGCAGACTGATCGGCACGCTGGCGGTCGGATCCACGTTCCCGGAGGCGCGGGCGCCGCGGACGCCCTGGGCGCCGGGCTGCGGCTGCTCCCCGGTGCCGGCACCGAGCGCGGCCACCTCGAAGGCGGTCTGACCACCACTGGCCAGCTGTTTGACCAGCGAGTTCATCCACGTACTGGCGTCACGGCCGACCTTGTTGTCGGTCGCGTCGGGCCCGTCCACGGTCGCGGGCGTGTTGGCCTTCTCCTGCGCGACCGCGAAACCGCCCGCGGCCTGGCTCTGCGCGGCCTCCTCCTTCGCGTCGAGGAGCCCCTTGCTGACCTGCGCGATGACCACGAAGCCGAGGGCCAGGACCACCGAGAGCGAGATCAGCAGCGTGGCGGCGACCACCCGCAGCTGGATGTTGCGCCGCCACAGCCGGACAGCCGGAAGCAACGGCCGGCGTACGAGACGTACGAACAGCCGCAGCATCCTGCCGGCGGGCGCCCCGTCCCGGAGCAGCCTGCCGGTCCACAGGCGGGAACCGCCCCGGACCCTGCCCGAGGTACCGGACTGCACGTCAGCTGGGTCCGGCCTTGTAGCCGACACCACGCACCGTCACGACGATCTCGGGACGCTCCGGGTCCTTCTCGACCTTGGAGCGCAGACGCTGCACGTGCACGTTGACCAGACGGGTGTCCGCCGCGTGCCGGTAGCCCCAGACCTGCTCCAGCAGCACCTCGCGGGTGAAGACCTGCCAGGGCTTGCGCGCGAGCGCGACCAGCAGGTCGAACTCGAGCGGGGTCAGGGCGATCGAGGCGCCGTCGCGCTTGACCGAGTGCCCGGCCACGTCGATGACCAGGTCACCGATGGTCAGCTGCTCGGGCGCCGGCTCCTCCGAACGGCGCAGACGGGCACGGATACGGGCCACCAGCTCCTTCGGCTTGAACGGCTTGACGATGTAGTCGTCGGCCCCGGACTCCAGGCCCACGACCACGTCCACCGTGTCGCTCTTGGCGGTCAGCATGACGATCGGCACGCCGGACTCGGCCCGGATCAGCCTGCACACCTCTATGCCGTCCCGTCCGGGCAGCATGAGGTCCAGCAGGACCAGGTCGGGCTTCGCCTCCCGGAAGGCAGCAAGTGCCTTGTCACCGTCCGCTACGAACGACGGCTCAAAACCTTCTCCCCGCAGCACAATGCCGAGCATCTCGGCCAGCGCGGTGTCGTCGTCGACGACAAGGACGCGTCCCTTCATGTTTGACATCATCCCATTAGCCAATCGTGACCCGGCGGTGAGCTGTCCCACAGCCAAAAGGGCTGGAAATCGCCCCTCCCACCTGCGTGGAGATCGGCCCGCCCGGCCCGCCACCGATCCGGGCGACAATGGAAGGCACGGGCCACCGGGTATCCGGGGGGACGGCTGGTCCGTTCGGGGTCCTCACGTGGCACGATGGCAGCGACCAGCGCCCCCGCCGCAGCAGGTGGATGTGAAGGAGCGACGATGAACGACTCTCCGGGCTGGGCTACGCCCGGATCCTCTCCGTCCGACGGCGATCGGCAGGGGACCCCCGCCGACCGGCCGGCCGACGACGGCGGCGCGCACCGGCCCGCACGGCCCGCCGGCGACCCCAAGTGGTCCGCCGAGCAGCCACCGCCCGGCCAGTGGTCGAGCCCCGGCGCGACACCTCCCGCCGACACCCCCCGGCCCCCGGCACAGCCCGCCACCGGCTGGGGACAGCAGCCCGGCGGCCAGTACTCCCACCCCGGCGGCCCGGGCCAGTGGGGCCACCAGCCGCCCGCCGCCAAACCCGGTGTCATCCCGCTGCGCCCGCTGGGCCTCGGCGAGATCCTCGACGGCTCGGTCGCCACCATGCGCACGCACTGGCGCTCCGTCGTGCCCATCACCCTGGTCGTGGCCACGGTCATCCAGGTGATCAGCGTGCTCGTGCAGAAGTTCATGCTGAACGACCTGCCCATCAGCTCCACCGAGGACATGACCGCCGAGGAGGCGATCGACACCCTCGGCAGCTCCCTCGCCGTCTCGGTCGTGAACCAGTTCATCCAGGTCCTCGGGACGATCGTGGTCACCGCGATGCTCACGATGATCTTCAGCCGGGCCATCCTCGGACAGCACTCCTCGGTCTCCGCCGCCTGGCGCGAGGCCCGCCCCCAGCTGCTGCGCCTGATCGGCCTGACCCTGCTGCTGGCCCTCGGCATCGTCCTGCTCGGCGCCGTACTGGTCCTGCCGGGAGCCCTCGCGGGCAACATCGGCCTGGCCGTCGCCGGCTTCGTCGCCTGGGTACCGCTCATCATCTGGCTCGGGATCAAGTTCAGCCTGGCCTCTCCCGCCCTGATGCTGGAGAAGAGCACCGTCATCAAGGCCTTCGCGCGCTCCTCGAAGCTCGTCCGCGGCGCGTGGTGGCGCGTCTTCGGCATCACGGTCCTCACGGCCCTGATCGCCTTCATGGTCGCGCTGATGGTCGTGGCGCCGTTCCAGATGATCGGCATCTTCGCCTTCGGCGGCGGTATCGACTCCCTGGAGGACGGCAGCGCCCAGACCGCCTGGGGGTCGCTGATCTTCTCCGGCATCGGCCTGATCATCGCCCAGACGATCATCATGCCCATCCAGTCCGGCGTCACCGTCCTGCTCTACGTCGACCAGCGCATCCGCCGCGAGGGCCTCGACCTGGAACTCGCCCGGGCGGCCGGCATCGAGAACTACGGCACGACCGGAGGCTGACCCACCGATGATGAGCACGGGGGGCCTCATCACCCGCACCGCGGCACTCCTGCCGGCCGGGGAGACACCACCGGTGACGACACCGCGCACACCCGCCCAGGAGGCGGCGGAACGCGAACTGTCCAAGCCGATGTACCACGAGAACGACCCGAACCTGCTCGACCGCGCCCTGCGCGCGTTCTTCGACTGGCTCGACGACCTGTTCGGCGCCGCCTCCGGGGCGACCCCCGGAGGCGCCGTGGGCCTGGTCGCCGTCCTCCTCCTGGTCGTCCTCGCCGTCGCCGCCCTGTGGTGGCGCCTGGGCTCCCCCCGCCGCACCGCCACCTCCACGGGCACCCTCTTCGACGACGGCGTCCGCAGCGCGGCCGACCACCGCACCACCGCCGAGGCCCACGCCACCGCCGGCCGCTGGACGGAAGCCGTCCAGGAACGCATGCGCGCCGTCGTCCGCTCCCTGGAGGAGCGCACCCTGCTGGACCCCCGCCCGGGCCGCACCGCCGACGAGGCCGCCGCCGAGGCCGCCGTGTCCCTCCCCGACCACGCCGCCGCCCTCCGCGCCGCCGCCCGCACCTTCGACGACGTCACCTACGGCGGCCGCACCGCCGACGCCGACACCTACGCCCGCCTGCGCACCCTCGACCTCACCCTGGCCCGCACCAAGCCGCTCCTGACGGGACCCACCGCATGACCGGCCCCACCCCGGACCCCCAGAACCCGGACCGAACCCCACCCACCCAGGGTTCCGGCAGGCCCGGAAACCTCCCGGAACGACCCCCCCCTTCCGGTGCAGACGGGTCTACCCCGAAGCAATCCCCGCAGGACCCCGGTCAGGCACCGTCCACCACCCGAGGTTCCGGTGGGGACGGGTGTGTGCCGGGGCGATCCCCGCAGGGCGCCGAACGCACCGCCGCCGCACTTTCCGGCCCCGAGAACCGTTCGGCGCCCGAGGAGACGCCCCGGCGCGCGCCGGGCCCCGCCGGAACCGCCCCCGCCCCCCCCCCCGCCCACG
>NZ_JOBX01000077.1:0-27454 GCF_000720645.1 Streptomyces sp. NRRL S-378 | reverse complement strand
ACCCGGACCCCCCCCCTCCCCGACTCCGGCGCGTCCGCCCCGGGCCGGCGCGCCCGCGGCCGTACCGCCGTCGAGGAGCCCCCCGCCGGCACCGGCCGGCGCCGCGGCGCCGCCGAACCGGCCGTCCCCGCGCCCGCCGGGACGGGGCACGGCCGCCGCCGGGCCGCGGTGCCCGTGCTCATCGGCCCCGCCGCCCCCGCCGGGAACTGGCGGCGGATCGTGCCGCAGGCCCTGGTCGTCGCCTTCCTCGCAGGCGGCACGACCGCGTTCGTCGCCGCAGACAAATCGGTACGCCTCACCGTCGACGGAGTCCCCAGGGAGCTGCACACCTTCGCCGGCGACGTCGAGGAACTCCTCGTCGCGGAAGGCGTCGACGTCGGCCCCCACGACCTCGTCGCCCCCGCCCCCGGCGAACCCCTCGACGACGGCGAGGAGATCGTCGTCCGCTACGGCCGCCCCCTGCGCCTGACCCTCGACGGACAGCAGCGCCAGGTGTGGACCACCGCCCGCACCGTCGACGGCGCCCTGCGCCAGTTCGGCATCCGCGCCGAGGGCGCCTACCTCTCCGCTCCGCGCACCGCCCCCGTACCGCGCGCCGGCCTGGCCCTCAGCGTCCGTACCGAGCGCAGCGTCACCTTCATGGCCGACGGCCGCGAGCGCACCATCCGCACCAACGCCGCCACCGTCCAGGAGGCCCTCGACCAGGCGGGCATCACCCTCCAGGGCCAGGACACCACCTCCGTACCGCCCACCGACTTCCCGCGCGACGGGCAGACCGTCACCGTGCTCCGGATCACCGGCACCCGCGAGGTCCGCGAGGAGCGCATCCCCTTCGCGACCGAGAAGGTCAGGGACGCCGAGCTGTTCGCCGGAACCGAGGTCGTCGAGCGCGCCGGCCGGCCCGGCGCGCGCAGGGTCACCTACAGCCTGCGCACCGTCAACGGGGTCCGGCAGAAGCCCCGCGCCATCGCCGACGAGGTGGTGCGCGAGCCCGTCACCCAGCTGGTCAGGGTCGGCACCAGGCCGCTGCCGAGCTCCGTCTCCGGCGCGGACGGCCTCAACTGGGCGGCCCTCGCCCAGTGCGAGTCCGGGGGCCGCCCCTCCGCCACCGACGCGTCGGGGACGTACGGCGGCCTGTACCAGTTCGACGTCCGCACCTGGCAGGGCCTCGGCGGGAGCGGCCGCCCCCAGGACGCCCCGGCCGCGGAACAGACCTACCGGGCGAAGAAGCTCTACGTGCAGCGGGGCGCGAGCCCGTGGCCCCACTGCGGCCGCAGGCTCACGTCGTAGGCCGCGGGCCACGTCCGGCGCCGGAGGTTCACGTCGTCGTCGGGACCGCTCCGCCGATCTGAGACGCTTTACCGGTGAGCACCGCAGAGCAGCAGCCCGATAACCCCGCGCCCAGCACCCCCGACGCCCTCCTCGGCCCCGCCGACGTCAGGGAGCTGGCCGCCGCCCTCGGCGTACGCCCGACGAAGCAGAAGGGGCAGAACTTCGTCATCGACGCCAACACGGTGCGCCGGATCGTGCGCACCGCCGAGGTCCGCCCGGACGACGTGGTCGTCGAGGTCGGCCCCGGGCTGGGCTCGCTGACGCTCGCGCTGCTGGAGGCCGCCGACCGGGTCGTCGCCGTCGAGATCGACGACATCCTGGCGGCCGCGCTGCCCGCCACCATCGAGGCCCGCATGCCCGCGAAGAAGGACCGCTTCGCGCTGGTCCACTCCGACGCGATGCTCGTGACCGAACTGCCCGGCCCGGCGCCGACGGCGCTCGTCGCGAACCTGCCGTACAACGTGGCCGTGCCCGTCCTGCTCACCATGCTCGACCGCTTCCCGAGCATCGAGCGGACCCTCGTCATGGTCCAGGCGGAGGTCGCCGACCGGCTGGCCGCCGAGCCCGGCAACAAGGTCTACGGGGTGCCCTCCGTCAAGGCCAACTGGTACGCGCACGTGAAGCGCGCCGGAGCCATCGGCCGCAAGGTGTTCTGGCCCGCGCCCAACGTCGACTCCGGTCTCGTCTCCCTCGTGCGGCGCACCGAGCCGATCAGGACCAGCGCCTCGAAGGAAGAGGTCTTCGCGGTCGTCGACGCGGCGTTCGCGCAGCGCCGCAAGACCCTGCGCGCCGCCCTGGCCGGCTGGGCCGGCTCGGCGGCGGGCGCGGAGGCCGCGCTCGTCGCCGCGGGCGTCTCCCCGCAGGCCCGCGGTGAGTCCCTGACGGTGGAGGAGTTCGCCGCGATCGCCGAGCACAAGCCCACGCCGGAGAGGCCCGCCCTGTGAGCACGCGCACGCGCACGAACACGAGCCCGCGTACGACGCCCGTCACCGTACGGGTCCCCGCGAAGGTCAACGTCCAGCTGGCGGTCGGCGCGGCCCGCCCCGACGGCTTCCACGACCTGGCCAGCGTCTTCCTCGCCGTCTCCCTCTTCGACGAGGTGACGGCGGCCCCGGCCGACGCGCTGACGGTGACGTGCGAGGGCCCGGACGCCGACAAGGTCCCGCTGGACCGCACCAACCTCGCGGCGCGCGCGGCCGAGATCCTCGCCGCCCGCAACGGCCTCGCCCCCCTGGTGCACCTGCACATCGCCAAGAACATCCCCGTCGCCGGCGGCATGGCGGGCGGCAGCGCCGACGGCGCGGCGGCCCTGCTGGCCTGCGACGCCCTGTGGGGCCTGGACACCCCGCGCGAGGAACTCCTCGACATCTGTGCGGAGCTCGGCAGCGACGTCCCCTTCAGCCTCGTCGGCGGCGCAGCCCTCGGCACCGGCCGCGGCGAGGTCCTCACCCCGGTGCCCGCCGGTTCCTTCCACTGGGTGTTCGCGGTGGCCGACGGAGGCCTGTCCACCCCGGCCGTCTTCCGCGAGTTCGACCGCCTCGCCGAAGGCACGCACATCCCGGAGCCCCAGGCCTCCCCGGCCCTCCTCGCGGCCCTCGCCTCCGGCGACCCGGACGCGCTGGCCGCCACCCTGGCCAACGACCTCCAGCCCGCGGCCCTCTCGCTGCGGCCGTCGCTGGCGGCCACGCTGGACGCCGGCCTCGCAGCCGGCGCCCTGGCCGCCCTGGTCTCCGGCTCGGGCCCGACGACGGCCTTCCTGGTCGCCGACGAGGAGGCCGCCGCCAAGGCCGCCGCCGCCCTCGAGGCCTCCGGCACCTGCCGCGCCACCCGCATCGCCTCGTCCCCCGCCCCGGGAGCCACGCTCCTGCCGCCGTCCTGACCCGCGGCCCGTGCGCCGGGGCGCCGCCCCCGGTCCCGGGTCCCGAACGCCGGCGCGGCCGGGCCCGCCGTACTCAGGCCGGAGTTGAGTACCCGCGCCCTGTCGAGGGGCGGGCGGCGGGGGAGAGCGTGGGTGCATGACAGCCACCGCGCGCGCCATGGCCGCCGCCACACCCGCCGACCGCGACCGGTACGTCGACCTGCTGCGCGTCGCCTCGCTCGGCACGGTCGTCGCCGGGCACTGGCTGATGGCGGCGGTCAGCGGCGACGGCATAGGGAACCTGCTCGCCCTCGTGCCCGCACTCCAGGTGCTGACCTGGGGGCTCCAGATCATGCCGGTCTTCTTCTTCGTCGGCGGTTTCTCGCACGCCCTCTCCTACCGCTCCCTGGCCCGCCGCCACGACGGCCCCGTCTACGCCGTCTTCCTGAGGGCCCGGCTGCGGCGGCTGCTGCGGCCCACCCTCGCCTTCGTCCTGGTGTGGGCCGGCGTCGCGCTCGCCGTGCAGCTCGCCGGCCGCGGCGGCGGCCCGCTGACCGGCGCCGCGCTGCGGCTGGTCACCCAGCCGCTGTGGTTCATCGGGATCTACCTGGCCATGGTCGCCTTCACCCCGCCGCTGCTGAAGCTCCACGAGCGGCACGGCTGGGCGGTCTTCGCCGCGCTGGCCGGCGCCGCCGCACTGGTCGACGTACTGCGCTTCGCGCTCGGCGTCCCCTACGTGGAGTTCCTGAACTTCGCCCTCGTCTGGCTCGCCGTCCATCAGCTCGGCTTCCTCCGCGCCGACGGACGCATCCGCCGGCCCGCCCTCCTCGCCGCCGCCGGCCTCGCCGGGGCCGCGCTGCTGGTCGCCTGCGGCCCGTACCCGCTGTCCATGGTGGGGATGCCTGGCGAGAAGGTGTCCAACATGGCCCCGCCCACCCTCGCCCTGCTCTGCCACGGCCTGTGGCTCGTCGGCGCCGTGCAGCTCGCCGCCCGGCCCGTCGGCGCCTGGCTGCGGCGTCCCCGCGTGTGGCGTACGGTCGTCGCCGCCAACGGCGTCGCCATGACCGCCTTCCTCTGGCACCTCACCGCGATGCTCGCCGTGTACGGGGCGCAGCTCGCCCTCGGCATGGACCTGCCCGCCCCCGCCACTGCCGCCTGGTGGGCGCAGGTCCCCGTACGGATCCTGGCAGCGGCGGCGCTGACCGGCCTGTTCGTCGTCCTGTTCCGCCGCTTCGAGGCCCCCGCGCCCGCCCGTCCGGCCGGCCCCCCGGGATCCGCCGCCGGCCCCGTCGCCGCCCTCGGGATCACCCTGTGCCTCCTCGGTGTCCTGGGGGTTTCCATGACCGGACTCGGAGGCCTGCTCGACGGCCACAGCGCCACCCTGATCGCCTTCCCCGTCACCGCACCGGCGGCCATCGGCATGGCCGTGGCGGGCGCCTGGCTGGTGGAACGGTCCGCCCCGGTCCGGAGGGTTAGGCTGAGGGGCTGATCCACACCCCTTCCCTGGAGCGCGTCTGATGGCCGTCAATCTGGTCAATGTCGAGGCAGTCAGCAAGGTGTACGGCACACGTACCCTGCTGGACGGCATCTCCCTCGGCGTGTCCGAGGGGGACCGGATCGGCGTCGTCGGCCGCAACGGCGACGGCAAGACCACCCTCATCCGGATGCTCGCCAAGCTGGAGGAGCCCGACAGCGGCCGCGTCACCCAGTCCGGCGGCCTGCGCATGGGGGTCCTCACCCAGCACGACTCCCTCGACCCCGCCGCGACCATCCGCCACGAGATCATCGGCGACATGGCCGACCACGAGTGGGCCGGCAACGCCAAGATCCGCGACGTCCTCGTCGGACTCTTCGGCGGCCTCGACCTGCCCGGCTTCAACCAGGGCCTCGACACCGTCATCGGACCGCTCTCCGGCGGCGAGCGCCGCCGCATCGCCCTCGCCAAGCTCCTCATCGCCGACCAGGACCTCCTGATCCTCGACGAGCCCACCAACCACCTCGACGTCGAGGGCATCTCCTGGCTGGCCGGCCACCTCCAGGTGCGCCGCTCCGCACTCGTCTGCGTCACCCACGACCGCTGGTTCCTCGACCAGGTCTGCACCCGCATGTGGGACGTCCAGCGCGGCGAGGTCTTCGAATACGAGGGCGGCTACAGCGACTACGTCTTCGCCCGCGCCGAACGCGAACGCATCGCCGCCACCGAAGAGGCCAAGCGGCAGAACCTGATGCGCAAGGAGCTCGCCTGGCTGCGCCGCGGGGCCCCCGCGCGCACCTCCAAGCCCCGCTACCGCATCGAGGCCGCCAACGAGCTCATCGCCGACGTGCCGCCGCCGCGCGACAAGTCCGAGCTGATGCGCTTCGCCAACGCCCGCCTCGGCAAGACCGTCTTCGACCTCGAGGACGTCACCGTCCAGGCCGGCCCCAAGACCCTGCTCAAGCACCTCACCTGGCACCTCGGCCCCGGCGACCGCGTCGGCCTGGTCGGCGTCAACGGCGCCGGCAAGACCTCCCTGCTGCGCGCCCTCGCCGAGGCCGCCCGCACCCAGGGCGAGGCCCAGCCCGCCGCGGGTCAGGTCATCGTCGGCAAGACCGTCAAGCTGGCCTACCTCTCCCAGGAGGTCGGCGAACTCGACCCGTCCCTGCGGGTCCTGGAGGCGGTCCAGCGCGTCCGCGACCGGGTCGACCTCGGCAAGGGCCGTGAGATGACGGCCGGCCAGCTGTGCGAGCAGTTCGGCTTCACCAAGGAGAAGCAGTGGACGCCCGTCGGCGACCTCTCCGGCGGTGAGCGCCGCCGGCTGCAGATCCTGCGCCTGCTGATGGACGAGCCCAACGTCCTCTTCCTCGACGAGCCCACCAACGACCTCGACATCGAGACCCTGACCCAGCTGGAGGACCTCCTCGACGGCTGGCCCGGCTCGATGATCGTGATCTCCCACGACCGGTTCTTCATCGAGCGCACCACCGACACCGTCATGGCCCTGCTCGGCGACGCCAGCCTGCGGATGCTGCCGCGCGGCCTGGACGAGTACCTGGAGCGCCGCCAGAAGATGATCGAGGCGGCCGCCCCGGCGCCCGCGCCGGCCGCCGCCGCGAAGTCCACCTCCTCCGGGGACTCGCGCGCCGCGAAGAAGGAACTCCAGAAGATCGAGCGGCAGCTCAACAAGCTCGCCGACCGCGAGGGGAACCTGCACGCCCAGATCGCCGAACACTCCACCGACTACGACAAGGTGGCCAAGCTCGACGCGGAGCTGCGCGAACTTCTCGCCGACCGCGACGAATTGGAGATGCGCTGGCTGGAGCTCGCCGAGGAGGCCTAGATTCCGTGGGTCCTAGGGGCCAACTGACCGGATAACGACGGCGTCACGGGCCGGTCCTCCCTTGGGAACAGGGGGTGGACCGGTCCGTTGTATGCACGGTGTCAGTGATAGAAAGGTCATTCTCCCCGACCCGCCGAAGCCGAAAGTGCGCTGATGACCGAGCCGCCCAAGCCGCCGAACCAGCCGCCGACACCTTCCGGTTACGGACACCTGCCCGGCCCGCCGCAGCAGGCGTACGGGTATCCCCAGCAGGGCGAGAACCCCTACGCGCAGCAGCCCGGACACCCCCAGCAGCCCGGCCACGTGCCGCAGCCGCCCACCGTCCCGGCGTACCCGGCCCACGGTCTGCAGCCGCCCCCGCCCGGCGCGCCCGGCATGCCGCCGAAGAAGAAGCTGCCCCTGATCGTCGCCGCCTCCGTCGCCGGCGTCCTCGTCCTCGGCGGCGTCGGCTACGTCGCCTTCGGCACCGGCGACGAGGACCCCGCGCAGCCCGTCGCCCAGGAGTCCGGCGACGCCAAGCCCTCCGCCTCCGCGTCCGTGGACGTGGGCGACGGCAGCGGCCCCGGCGGCAACCAGCAGACCGACCTCAACGCCGGCCGCAAGCAGGGCGAGGACAAGGTCCTCTGGCTCAAGACCACCAAGATCGACGGCCCGGGCGCCGGCGTGGCCACCCGTGGCCAGTGGGTCGTGGGCGACACCGTGGCCAAGAC
Source organism: Streptomyces sp. NRRL S-378 (assembly GCF_000720645.1). Taxonomy (NCBI): domain Bacteria; kingdom Bacillati; phylum Actinomycetota; class Actinomycetes; order Kitasatosporales; family Streptomycetaceae; genus Streptomyces; species Streptomyces sp. NRRL S-378. Next base: position 20,237 of record NZ_JOBX01000077.1, on the reverse strand, counting down.
CGTCGGCAAGACGATCAAGGGTTACGCGATCGCCGACGGCAAGGAGAAGTGGGCGATCACCTTCCCCGCGGACATCTGCGGCACGACCAAGCGGACCACCGACGACGGCAAGACCGTCGTCATGTACGCGGACGGCCCCTCGGCGACCGCCAACTGCAACCAGATCCGCATGGTCGACCTCAAGGCGGGCAAGGAGGGCTGGTCCAAGGAGGTGGCCAAGGAGAGCGCCTTCGACATGTTCCTCGACCCCAGCCTCGCCATGACGGGGGACACCGTCACCGTCAACCGCCTCACCCGCGCCACCGCGTTCAAGATCAGCACCGGTGAGAAGCTCTTCGGCAGCCCCGCCGAAGGCTGCGTACCCGGCGCCTACGCCGCCGGCAACGGCAAGATGATCGGCGTCGCCACCTGCAACGACGCCGACATGACCGTCGAGGTCCAGGACGCCGACCCGGTCACCGGCAAGAAGACGTGGACCCACCGGCTCCCCAAGGGCTGGAAGGTCTCCCGCGTCTACGGCCTCGACCCCATCGTCCTCCACCTCACGAACGCCGCCACGAAGGAGAGCTCCATCGTGGTCCTCGGACCCGACGGCAAGCAGCGCACCACGCTCTCCGGCGACGGCAAGTTCTCCACCGAGTGCAGCGTCAGCCACGACGACTCCCTGCAGGGCTGCGCCACCGCAGTCGTCGACGCGGGCACCCTCTACCTCCCCACCCGGGCCGACCTCGGCAAGGCCAACGAGGTCGTCGCCTTCGACCTGAACACCGGCAAGGCCACATGGCGCGTCCCGGCAGGCGAGGGACGCACCCTGGAGCCGCTCAAGGCCGCCAACGGGCAGCTGATCGCCTACCGCAAGGCCGAATCCAACCAGGGCGGCGAAGTCGTCTCGATCCCCGCGGACGGCAGCACCCCCACCGCGCTCCTGCGCCACCCGTCGGGCCCCTCCGCACCGATCGAGAGCTCCTTCTACTCCCCGGACGTCGACTACGCCGACGGACGCTTCTTCATCTCCACGACCCGCCTGCTCGCCCAGGACAAGGACGAGAAGCTCCTGATGGTCTTCGGCAAGTGAACACCCGTCCGGCACGCCGTCCGACGAGCCGTCCACCGAGAGGCAACAGCAACCGATGAGTACCCCGCCGCCCCCCAGCCAGCCGCCGTCCGGCGGCTTCGGAGCGCCGCAGGATCCCCCGCCGGGCGGGTTCGGAGCGCCCAAGCCGCCCGCAGGACCGCCCGCCGGCCCGCCCGCCCCGCCGCCGGGACCGCCCGCCGCCCAGCAGCCGCCGGCCGGGCAGCCCGCGTACGGCTACCCGCAGCCCGACCCCGGCTACGGATACCCGCAGCAGCCCGCCGCGCCCGCGCAGTACGGCGCGCCGGTGCCCCCCGCCCAGCCCCCGGCCGGCAGTGGCGGCGGCGGGGACAAGCGCACCCAGCTGATGATCGTCGGCGCGGCCCTCCTGGCCATCGTCCTGATCGTCGGCGGCGGCCTCTGGTACGCCTCCGGGGACGGCGGCAAGGAGGACGTCGCACAGAGCGACCCCAGCGCCTCCCCGGGCGGCGACAAGAACCAGGCCTTCGCGCCCGGCACCGAGAAGGTCCCCGGCAACCCCAAGTCGAAGACCCTCTACAACCACCCCGCCCCGACCGTCACCGACCTCGTGTCCGTCAACGGCTCCTGGCTGACCGACAGCACCTACGTCAAGTCCGACGTGTCGAAGGTCGTCGGGTACAACCTCGTCGACGGCGGCAAGAAGTGGGAGGTCCCCCTCGCGGGCGAGGTCTGCGGAGCCACCCCGCACGTCAGCGAGAAGAAGACGGCCGTCCTCTTCAGGCCCGCCCAGCCCAGCGTCGACAACAAGTACCCGCCGTGCACCGAGGTCGGCGTCGTCGACCTCGAAGCCGGCAAGCTCGTCTGGTCCGGCAACATCAAGAGCGCCAACGGCGGCGACAAGCCAGTCCAGTTCTCCGAGATCACCCTCAGCGGCAAGACCGTCGCCGCGGCCGGCGTCTCCGGCGGCGGCGCCGCCTGGAACCTCGCCGACGGCAAGAACCTGTGGCAGCCCAAGGTCGACGGCGAGAGCTGCCGCGACACCGGCTACGCGGGCGGAGAGGCCCTCGCCGCCATCCGCAAGTGCGGCCAGCACCCCAACTACACCCTGCACGCGCAGCTCCTCGACCCGGCCACGGGCGCCCCCACCGGCTCCTACAAGCTCTCCCAGGGCATCGAGTACGCGCACATCGTCTCCACCAAGCCGTTCGTCGTCGCCGCCGACGTCGGCGACAACGCCAAGGGCGGCAAGGGCGTCAGCGACCTGTTCGTCGTCGACCCCAAGGGCGAGCTGAAGGCGCGCATCCCGCTCGCCGCCGGCACCTTCGCCGCCAAGTGCGGCTCCACCGACGTCGAGAAGTGCTCCAACATGGTCGTCGGCAACGGCAAGATCTACGTGCCCTCCGCCGAGCACCAGGGCCAGTCGCCCACCGGCCGCACCAACGAACTGCTCTCCTTCGACCTGGAGACCGGCAAGCAGACCACCGACCGCGCCGACGCGGGCGAGCGGTACACCATGTACCCGCTGCGCATGGACGGGTCGAACATCATCGCCTACAAGGTCCCCCCGTACGACAAGGGCGGCCAGATCGTCAGCATCGACGGCAAGACGATGAAGGAGACCCTCCTCATGGAGAACCCGGCCGACAAGGACATCCGGCGCGCCGAGACCTCCTTCTCGCCCGACTTCTCCTCCGAGCTGCGCTACCACAACGGCAAGCTCTTCATGTCCAAGCAGAACGTCAGCAAGCCGTACTCGGCCGACCCCGAGTACCTCTTCGTCTCGTTCACCGCGAGCTGATCCGCACAGCACCGCATGTCCGCATGGAGCCCCCGAACGGTCCGTACCGATCGGGGGCTTCTGCGCGGTATCCCCCTCGCGCCGTCGAACAAGCGTGTAGCTTGCCGGGGCAGAAGGGTGGGGGGTGGGTTCCTCAATGGGCGTACGCGTCGTGGTCGTCGACGACCACCGGCTGCTGGCCGAGGCACTGGCCTCTGCCCTGAAACTGCGCGGCCACCGGGTCCTGGCCGCCGCGGCCCCGGCGGCGGGCGCCGCCGAGCTCGTCATCGGCCGTGCCCCGGAGGTCTGCCTCCTCGGCACCGCCAACCCCGCCGAGCCCGGAGCCTTCGAACCGGTCGTCCGCATCAAACGGGAGCGACCGCAGATCGCCGTGGTCGTCCTCGGCCCCGTCCCCAGCCCGCGCGGGATCGCCGCCGCCTTCGCCGCCGGCGCCTCCGGGTACGTACGCCAGGACGAGCGCATCGAGGGGGTGGAGCGGGCGCTGGCCAAGGCACGGGCGGGAGAGGCGGCGATCGCCCCGCAACTGCTCCAGGGGGCCTTCTCGGAGCTCCTCAACCCGGCCGTCCAGCCCGACGACGAAGGCAGCCGCCTGTTGCGGCTGCTGACCCCGCGCGAAGTGGAGGTGCTGGTACGGGTCGCCGAAGGCGAGGACACCCGCCTGATCGCCGCGGGCATGGCGATCGCGCCGAGCACCGCCCGCACCCACGTACAGCGGGTCCTGATGAAGCTGGGCGTCGGATCACGGCTGGAAGCGGCCGCGCTGGCCGCCCGCACCGGCCTGCTGGACCGGGCCCTGCCCGGACCGTCGTCCCCCGAGCAGCGCGGCTGACCGGAGGCTGCCGGGGCCGCCGATTTCCCCCGCGGGTGCCGCATCGGGTAAGCCAGTGCCCAAGCACGCGCATCCACACGCGCGTGGTCCCCCGCGAGAGGCAGTAGGCGAGTGAGTAAGTACCTGGTAACCGGTGGCGCCGGATACGTCGGCAGCGTGGTCGCGGCCCACCTCCTGGAGGCCGGCCACGAGGTCACCGTCCTCGACGACCTCAGCACCGGCTTCCGCGTCGGCGTCCCCGAAGGCGCCACCTTCGTCGAGGGCCGCATCCAGGACGCCGCCCGCCACATCGACTCCTCCTACGACGCCGTGCTGCACTTCGCCGCCTCCTCACAGGTCGGCGAGTCCGTGGTGAACCCCGGCAAGTACTGGGAGAACAACGTCGGCGGCACCCTCGCCCTGCTGGCCGCGATGCGCGAGGCCGGCGTACGCAGGCTCGTCTTCTCCTCCACCGCCGCCACCTACGGCGAGCCGACCGAGGGCCTGCTCACCGAAGCCTCGGTGACCGCGCCGACCAACCCGTACGGCGCCTCGAAGCTGGCCGTCGACCACATGATCGCGGGGGAGTGCGTCGCGCACGGCCTGGCCGCGGTGTCCCTGCGCTACTTCAACGTGGCCGGCGCCTACGGCGCCTTCGGCGAGCGCCACAGCCCCGAGACGCACCTGATCCCGCTGGTCCTCCAGGTCGCACTCGGCGAACGCGAGTCGATCTCCGTCTTCGGCGAGGACTACCCCACCCCCGACGGCACCTGCGTCCGCGACTACATCCACGTCGCCGACCTCGCCGAGGCCCACCTGGCCGCCCTGCAGGCGGCCACCGCAGGGGAGCACCTGATCTGCAACCTGGGCAACGGCAGCGGGTTCTCCGTGCGCGAGGTCATCGAGACCGTCCGCAAGGTCACCGGCCGGGAGATCCCCGAGGTCGTCGCCCCGCGCCGGGCCGGCGACCCGGCCATGCTGGTCGCCTCCGCCCGCACGGCCCACGAGCGCCTCGGCTGGACCCCGAACCGCTCGGACCTCACCGGCATCATCCAGGACGCCTGGAACTTCGCCCGCCGCACCTCCTGACGTCCGGCCCCGGTTCACCTCCGGGGCGCCCGGTGTCGGCTCGTGGGGCCGTACGTGCTCGGAAACCGTCCGTGCCTCACGGTTTCCTCCGCGCGTTCGGCCCCTCTCCCCGCCGCGCCCCCTCGGCTCACTCGGCTGCTCATCAGGGCCGTCGGGACTGGGGGGCGCTCGGATCAGTGGGCGCTCAACGGGGGCGTGTGGGCTGGGGCCATGCGCCGCAGCCGGGCGCTGCGCGCGGGCGCCCGGCGTGCGCACGCCGGGTGAAATGCCCCCCGTGCACCTGCCGATGGCACGCGCCCGCACGCAAGACGTCCCACAGGCCCCCGATTCAGGCGAATTCAAGCCACGGCCGAGCCCCGCCGGAACGCACACTCCTCAAATCCCCGGGAAAAACTTCTGCTATTCGGCCAACTGCGAGCCGCCCCCGGCCCTACGCTGAGGCGTGACACCGGTGGGGGCCGGTGTTGATTCAGGGGTCGAGACAAGTCGGGTACGGCGTCCGGTCCGGGGTAGTGCAGATATGTCTCGGCGGCGGCCGGGGGCTGCGGATCACCCGGTCCTGGCGCCGTACCCGCCGTCGTCCGTTCCCCTACCCTTGGGGGTTTTGTGGTTCGTATCCGGGTTCTCGTCGTCGACGATCACCGCATCTTCGCCGAATCGCTCGCAGCCGCGCTCGCGGCCGAGCCGGACGTGGACGTGTCCGCGGCCGGCAGCGGCCCCGCCGCGCTGCGCTGCCTCGAACGCGCGGTGGCCGAGGGCCGCCGCTTCGACGTCCTGCTGGTCGACGCCGACCTGGGCGCGGTCGCCGGGGCCGTGCCCGCCCAGCGGGAGCCGGGGGCCGGGCCGCCACAGCCCGGCTCGGACGGGATCGCGCTGGTGGCCGGGGTGCGGGGGGCCCACCCAGGGGTCCGTACGGTCGTCCTCGCCGAGCGCGACGACCCGCGCCGGGCCGCTCTCGCCCTGCAGGCGGGGGCCTCGGGATGGGTCGCCAAGGACTGCTCGCTCTCGCGGCTGCTCGCCGTCGTCCGCGGGGTCCTGCGGGAGGAGACCCACCTTCCGCCCGCACTGCTCACCGGAGTGCTCCGGGAGCTGACCGCGGCGCGCAAGCACCGCACGGACAGCGAACGGCTCGTGGAGTCCCTCACCCCCCGCGAGCACGAGGTGCTGCGCTGCATGGTGGCGGGACTGGGCCGCAAGGACGTGGCGGCGCGGCTGTTCCTGTCCCCGCACACGGTCCGCACCCACATGCAGAACGTGCTGGGCAAGCTCGGTGTGCACTCCACGCTGGCCGCGGTGGCGCTGGCCCGGCGAGCCGGCGTACGACCCGCCGACCTAGCCGGGAATGTTGTCGAACGGAGCGGTCAACTGGCGTAGCAGCCCGGCGAGATCACCGCGCTGGCTCTGCGAGAGCTGGGCCAGGATCGCCCGTTCCTGGGCGAGCAGCCCGGCGAGGGCCTGGTCGGCGCGGTCCCGGCCCTCGGGGGTGAGCCGCACCAGGACCCCGCGGCGGTCGCTGGGGTCCGGGAGCCGTTCGACCAGACCCTTCTTCGCGAGCCGGTCGATGCGGTTGGTCATGGTGCCGGAGGTGACCAGGGTCTGGGTCAACAACTGGCCGGGGGAGAGCTGGTAGGGGGCGCCCGCGCGGCGCAGCGACGTCAGGACGTCGAACTCCCAGGGCTCCAGGCCGTGCTCGGAGAAGGCCAGCCTGCGGGCGCGGTCGAGGTGGCGCGCGAGCCTGCTGACGCGGCTCAGTACCTCGAGCGGTTCCACGTCGAGGTCAGGGCGCTCCCGCCGCCATGCCGCCACCAGTCGGTCGACCTCGTCCTCCATGCCGATCAGTGTAAGGGGTCTGTCGATGTGAAGTCTCTTCATCCCGAGTATCTCGATCACGAGTATCTTGACGTCGAGATATAATTGAAGCGAGCATGGGGCATGGAGGGGGCCGGAACAGATTCCGCTTCCGACCGCCCCGCCAGCAGGGAGGCTCGAACATGTATTCCGATATCGCGCACGCAGGGACCCCCACGTCCACCGCGCCCTCCGCACCCACCTGGGATCCCCAGCAGTACCTCCGGCACGCGGGCCACCGCACACGGCCCTTCCTCGACCTGCTCACCCGCATACCCGAACTCCCCACCAGCCCCGCCCGCATCGCCGACCTCGGCTGCGGCCCCGGCAACGTCACCGAACTCCTCACCACTCGCTGGGCCGAGGCCGCCATCACCGGCTTCGACCTCTCGCCCGAGATGCTCCAGCGCGCCACCGAGCAGTACGCCGGCCCCACCGCCGGCGGAGGCAGCCTCGACTTCCGCCACGGAGACATCGCCGGCTGGCTTCCCGAGGAGCCCTACGACCTGATCGTTTCCAACGCCGCCCTGCAATGGGTCCCCAGCCACCCCGGCTCCTTCGGCGCCTGGATCAACGGCCTGCGGCCCGGCGGCACCCTCGCCTTCCAGATCCCCGGCAACTTCTCCGCCCCCAGCCACGCCCTCCTCGCGCAGCTGTGCGACGCCCCGCGCTGGCGCTCCCGCCTGGCCGGCCACGGCGCCCGCTACATCCACCTTCTCGAACCCGCCGAATACCTCGCCCGGTTCACCGAGCTCGGCTGCACCGCCGACGTCTGGGAGACCACCTACCACCAGCTCCTCCAGGGCCCCGACCCCGTGCTCGACTGGGTCAAGGGCACCGCGCTGCGGCCCGTCCTCACCGCCCTCGGCGACGACCTGGAAGCCGTCGACGCCTTCCTCGCCGAATACCGCGACCTGCTGCGCGCGGCCTACCCGAGCGGGCCGCGCGGAACCGTCTTCCCGTTCCGAAGGATCTTCGCCGTAGCCCGCAAGGAGGCCTGACCGTGCTCACCGCAGTCGACCACGTCCAACTCGCCGCACCGCCCGACGCCGAGGACCGGCTCCGCGCCTACTACACCGGCGTCCTGGGCATGACCGAGATCCCCAAACCACCCGTCCTCGCCGCCCGCGGAGGATGCTGGTTCGCCGCCGGATCCGTACAGCTGCACCTCGGCGTCGAGGAAGACTTCCGGCCCGCCCGCAAGGCCCACCCCGGACTACGGGTGACCGGCATCGCGGCGTACGCGCAAAGACTGAAGGAGAGGGGGGCCGAGGTGGTCTGGGACGAGGACCTCCCCGGCCACCACCGCTTCTACTCCGAGGACCCCGTCGGCAACCGGCTCGAATTCCTCGAACCCCACGACACGGACGCGGACGCCGCCCCCGACCGGTAGGCGCCCCCCGCGCGACACGACGGCGCCCCGCCACCGACCACCGGTGACGGGGCGCCGTCGTACCCCCTAGCTCTTGCGGCGGCCCACCAGCTGCGGCTTCGACTCCAGCCCGTCCAGCCCGTGCCACGCCAGGTTCACCAGATGCGCCGCCACCTCGGCCTTCTTCGGCTTGCGCACGTCCAGCCACCACTGACCCGTCAGCGCCACCATCCCGACGAGCGCCTGCGCGTACAGCGGGGCCAGCTTCGGATCGAAGCCACGGGCCTTGAACTCCAGCCCCAGGATGTCCTCCACCTGCGTGGCGATGTCACTGATCAGCGACGCGAACGTACCCGTCGACTGCGCGACCGGGGAATCCCGCACCAGGATCCGGAAACCGTCCGTGTACGACTCGATGTAGTCCAGCAGCGCGAACGCCGCCTGCTCCAGCAGCTCCCGCGGATGCCCGGCCGTCAGGGCGCCCGTCACCCCGTCCAGCAACTGGCGCATCTCCCGGTCCACGACGACCGCGTACAGCCCCTCCTTGCCGCCGAAGTGCTCGTACACCACCGGCTTGGACACCCCGGCCTTCGCCGCGATCTCCTCCACCGACGTGCCTTCGAAGCCCTTCTCCGCGAACAGGGTCCGGCCGATGTCCAGCAATTGCTGGCGCCGCTCCGCGCCCGTCATCCGGACCCGGCGGCCACGCCTGGGCTTGTCGCTGCTGGAATTACCGTCGATCGCCACGCCCCCCATCATGCCGGGTTCGGCCCGTTTTCCCTGCGCCGGGCGTCGATCCGGGACGCCGACGGCCACCGCACGTCCGTCGCCCACCCCAGCTGCTCGAACCAGCGGATCAGCCGCGCACTGGAATCCACCTGCCCCCGCAGCACACCGTGCCGGGCCGACGTCGGATCCGCGTGGTGCAGGTTGTGCCACGACTCACCGCACGACAGCACCGCCAGCCACCACACGTTGCCCGACCGGTCCCGGGACTTGAACGGCCGCTTGCCCACCGCGTGACAGATCGAATTGATCGACCACGTCACGTGGTGCAGCAGCGCCACCCGCACCAGAGAACCCCAGAAGAACGCCGTGAACGCCCCCCACCACGACATCGTCACCAGACCGCCCACCAGCGGCGGAACCGCCAGCGAGAAGATCGTCCACCAGATGAAGTCCCGCGAGATGCGCCGGATCGCCGGGTCCTTGATCAGATCCGGGGCGTACTTCTGCTGATCGGTCTGCTCCTCGTCGAACAGCCATCCGATGTGCGCCCACCACAGGCCCTTCATCAGCGCCGGCACCGTCTCACCGAACCGCCACGGCGAATGGGGGTCGCCCTCGTGGTCCGAGAACTTGTGGTGCTTGCGGTGGTCCGCCACCCACCGCACCAGCGGACCCTCCACCGCCATCGAACCCATCACCGCGAGCACGATCCGCAGCGGCCGCTTCGCCTTGAAGGAACCATGCGTGAAGTAACGGTGGAAACCGATCGTGATCCCGTGGCAGGCCAGGAAGTACATGAACACCATCAGGCCGAGGTCCAGCCAGCTCACCCCCCAGCCCCAGGCCAGTGGCACCGCCGCCAGCAGTGCCACGAAGGGAACGGTGATGAACAGCAGCAGGGCGATCTGCTCGATCGACCGCTTGTTCTCGCCGCCCAGCGTCGCGGACGGCACTTGAGTCTCGGAGGGCGCGGAGGCACCCTCGATCAGTTCGGGGCTGGTGGTCATGGGTGTCCCCTGGGGGTGAGGGAGGTCGGAGGGTTCGCCGGATCAGCAGACCCTACGGGTCCGTAACCTACGGCATCGTAAGTATGGCAAAGCCCGGGCCCGGGACAAGAGGAGCGCGAGCGCGGCAACCGGTGTGCACCCGTGTCCCCACCAGCCGGCCGACCCCGTACGACTCGGCCTATGAGACGTTTGCCCAGGCACGGGCATCGGACACCTATCCTGTTCCCCGTCGGACAGCGCGGTCCGCACGGGCAGCCCGAGCCACACCACAGCAGCGGCGGTCCCCCGGACGGAGTCCGGCGGGGTCCACGCCGCGCACGGCCGGGAGCCCACCGCCCAGTAGCGCTCGAACACTGCAAGGAGCCGCACCTGTGAGCAGTGCTGACAAGGCCCCCCTGGCCACCCAGCAGGCCCCCGTCACCCCGGCCGCCACCGCCAACGCGGAACTGCGCGCGGACATCCGCCGCCTCGGCGACCTCCTCGGGGAGACCCTCGTACGCCAGGAAGGCCAGGACCTGCTCGACCTCGTCGAACGCGTCCGCGCCCTCACCCGCACCGACGGCGAAGCCGCCGCCGCCCTCCTCGGCGACACCGACCTGGAGACCGCCGCCAAGCTCGTGCGCGCCTTCTCCACCTACTTCCACCTCGCCAACATCACCGAGCAGGTCCACCGCGGCAAGGAACTGCGCGCACACCGCGCCGCCGAGGGCGGGCTCCTCGCCCGCACCGCCGACATGCTCAAGGACGCCGACCCCGAGCACCTGCGCGAGACGGTCAAGAACCTCAACGTCCGGCCCGTCTTCACCGCACACCCCACCGAAGCGGCCCGCCGCAGCGTCCTCAACAAGCTGCGCCGCATCGCGGCCCTCCTGGAGGAACCCGTCACCGGCGCCGGCGACCGCCGCCGCCACGACCTCCGCCTGGCCGAGAACATCGACCTCGTCTGGCAGACCGACGAACTGCGCGTCGTCCGCCCCGAGCCCGCCGACGAGGCCCGCAACGCCATCTACTACCTCGACGAACTCCACGCCGGCGCCGTCGGCGACGTACTGGAGGACCTCGCCGCCGAACTGCGCCGCGTCGGCGTCGAGCTGCCCGCCGGCACCCGCCCCCTCACCTTCGGCACCTGGATCGGCGGCGACCGCGACGGCAACCCCAACGTCACCCCCGACGTCACCCGCGACGTGCTGATCCTCCAGCACGAACACGGCATCACCGACGCCCTCGAACTCGTCGACTTCCTGCGCAGCCTGCTGTCCAACTCCATCCGCTACACCGGAGCCACCGAGGAACTCCTCGCCTCCCTCCAGGCCGACCTCGAACGCCTCCCGGAGATCAGCCCCCGCTACAAGCGCCTCAACGCCGAGGAGCCCTACCGGCTCAAGGCCACCTGCATCCGCCAGAAGCTCCTCAACACCCGGGAGCGCCTCGCCAAGGGCACCCCCCACGAGGAAGGCCGCGACTACCTCGGCACCGCCGAGCTCCTCACCGACCTCACCCTCATCCAGACCTCCCTGCGCGAGCACCGCGGCGGCCTCTTCGCGGACGGCCACATGGACCGCACCATCCGCACCCTCGCCGCCTTCGGCCTCCAGCTCGCCACCATGGACGTACGCGAACACGCCGACGCCCACCACCACGCCCTCGGCCAGCTCTTCGACCGCCTCGGCGAGGAATCCTGGCGCTACGCGGACATGCCCCGCGACTACCGGCAGAAGCTCCTCGCCAAGGAACTCCGCTCCCGCCGCCCGCTGGCCCCCACCCCGGCACCCCTCGACGCCGCAGGCGCCAAGACCCTCGGCGTCTTCGCCGCCGTCAAGGACGCCTTCGAGAAGTTCGGCCCCGAGGTCATCGAGTCCTACATCATCTCGATGTGCCAGGGCGCCGACGACGTCTTCGCCGCCGCCGTCCTCGCCCGCGAGGCCGGCCTCATCGACCTCCACGCAGGCTGGGCCAAGATCGGCATCGTCCCGCTGCTGGAGACCACCGACGAGCTCCGCGCCGCCGACGTCATCCTCGACGAGATGCTCGCCGACCCCTCCTACCGGCGCCTGGTCTCCCTCCGCGGCGACGTCCAGGAGGTCATGCTCGGCTACTCCGACTCCTCCAAGTTCGGCGGCATCACCACCAGCCAGTGGGAGATCCACCGCGCCCAGCGCCGCCTGCGTGACGTCGCCCACCGCTACGGCGTCCGCCTGCGCCTCTTCCACGGCCGCGGCGGCACCGTCGGCCGCGGCGGCGGCCCCTCGCACGACGCGATCCTCGCCCAGCCCTGGGGCACCCTCGAAGGCGAGATCAAGGTCACCGAACAGGGCGAGGTCATCTCCGACAAGTACCTCGTCCCCTCCCTGGCCCGCGAGAACCTCGAACTGACCGTCGCGGCCACCCTGCAGGCCTCCGCCCTGCACACCGCGCCCCGCCAGTCCGACGAGGCCCTCGCCCGCTGGGACGCGGCCATGGACACCGTCTCCGACGCCGCCCACGCCGCCTACCGCGAGCTCGTCGAAGACCCCGACCTGCCCGCCTACTTCTTCGCCGCCACCCCCGTCGACCAGCTCGCCGACCTGCACCTCGGCTCCCGGCCCTCCCGCCGCCCCGACTCCGGAGCCGGCCTCGACGGCCTGCGCGCCATCCCGTGGGTCTTCGGCTGGACCCAGTCCCGCCAGATCGTCCCCGGCTGGTACGGCGTCGGCTCCGGCCTCAAGGCCCTGCGCGAAGCCGGCCACGAGGACGCCCTCACCGAGATGGGCGAACGCTGGCACTTCTTCCGCAACTTCCTGTCCAACGTCGAAATGACACTGGCCAAGACCGACCTGCGGATCGCCCGCCACTACGTCGACACCCTCGTACCCGACGAGCTCAAGCACGTCTTCGCCCGCATCCAGGCCGAACACGAGCTCACCGTCCGCGAGGTCCTGCGCATCACCGGCGGCGAGAAGCTCCTCGACTCCCACCCGGTGCTCCAGCAGACCTTCGCCGTCCGCGACGCCTACCTCGACCCCATCTCCTACCTCCAGGTCTCCCTCCTGGCCCGCCAGCGCGCCGCCGCCGCCCGCGGCGAGGAGGCCGACCCGCTCCTGTCCCGCGCCCTGCTCCTCACCGTCAACGGTGTCGCCGCAGGCCTGCGCAACACCGGCTGACCGGCCGCCGTACCCACGAAAAGGGGGTCCCCCGCACCGAACCGGCGCGGGGGACCCCCCTTTTCTTCCGTACTACGGGGCTCAGCCCTGGGCGCCGGACCGGCGACGGCGGACCAGCAGGAGCGTCCCGGCCGCGATCAGGGCCGCCGCCATCGTGGCGAGCAGCCCGACCGGAGCGTCCGAGCCGGTCTTCGCCAGGTCACCACCGGTCGTACCGCCGGAGGCCGACGCGGACGGAGCGGGGGAGGACGCGGAGGAGGAAGGCGAGGTGCTCGTCGACGACGACGGGCTCGTGCTCGTGCTCGCCGAGGCCGACGGGGAAGCCGACGTGCTGGAACTCGGCGACGTCGAGGCCGAGGTCGAGGTCGACGGCGCCGGCTCGGTGGAGGACTGCGACGGCGTCGGCTCGGTCGTCGCCGTCGACGGGCAGGTGTGCGAGAGGTTGAACCACTCCAGCTTCTTGCCGCCGCCCGTGGTGCCCTCGACCAGGGCGACCGCCGAGACCAGCTTCGCGCCGGGCTCCGACGCCGCGTACGCGTGGTTCTCGTTCGGCGGACCGAAGACGGTGATCACCTGCTCGCCGCCCGGCTCGAACTTCACCGTCAGCTTCACGAACGAGACCTCGTTCGGGCTGCCCGGCGCGATGAAGTGCCAGCCGTCCTTCGTCGCGGGTATGGACGCGCAGGTCTCGCCGGGCTTGCCCTTGTACTGCGCCGCGTAGATCGGCAGGTCCTTCGCCTGGTGCAGCGGCACCTCGTAGGAGTCGGTGGCGAACGCCGGGCCGGCGGACGCGGAGAGGAGCAGCGCAGTGGCAACGGCCGCCCAGCGCTTACGGGAACGGAGCATCGAGGCACCTCTGGGGAGAGAGGGAAACATGGGGCCATGGGGGGCGGCGGCGCCAGCATGCTGATGCGACACCGCCCCGGTCAAGAGCCAGACGTACATATTTGCTATGAACTGATCTGCTCCGGGCCACTTGTCCCTTGTGAAGATGCCTGGCGCGCTACCCGTTGTACGCCGACTGCGCGCGCTCCAGACCCTCCGCCACCAGGCACTCCACCGCATCCGCCGCCCGGTCCACGAACCAGTCCAGCTCCTTGCGTTCCGTGGAGGAGAAGTCCTTCAGCACGAAGTCCGCGACCTGCATCCGGCCCGGAGGCCGCCCGATGCCGCACCGCACCCGGTGGTAGTCCGCACCCATCGACTTCGTCATGGACTTCAGACCGTTGTGCCCGTTGTCCCCGCCGCCCAGCTTCAGACGCAGCGTCGGATAGTCGATGTCCAACTCGTCGTGGACCGCGACGATCCGCTCCGACGGCACCTTGTAGAAGTCCCGCAGGGCCGTCACCGGACCACCCGACAGGTTCATGAACGACATCGGCTTGGCCAGCACCACCCGGCGGTTCGCCGGCCCCGGCGGACCCATCCGGCCCTCGACCACCTGCGCCCGCGCCTTGTGCGCCTTGAACTTCCCGCCGATCCGCTCCGCCAGCAGATCGACCACCATGAACCCGATGTTGTGGCGGTTCCCGGCGTACTCCGCACCCGGATTGCCCAGGCCCACGATCAGCCAGGGCGCCGCGTCGTCCGACATCAAAAGCTCCTTACCGCCTAGAACGAAGACGACCGCCGTCCCGCTCCAGTGGAGCCGGACGGCGGTCGGTCAGCAACTGCTGAGGGGAAGGGGCGAGGCTCAGGCCTCGGCGCCCTCGGTCTCACCCTCGGCCTCGGCGGCCGGCTCCTCGGCCTGCGGGGCGACGACCTGCAGGACGGCGGTGTCACCCTCGACGGCCAGGGTGGTGCCGGCCGGCAGCTTCAGGTCCGAGGCGTGCACGGTCGCACCGGCCTCCAGGCCCTCGATCGAGACGGTGATCTCGGTCGGGATGTGGGTGGCCTCGGTCTCGACGGAGATCGTGGTCAGCAGGGTCTCCAGCAGGTTGCCACCGGCGGCCAGGTCGCCCTCGGTCACGACCGGAACCTCGACGGTGACCTTCTCGCCCTTCTGGACGATCAGGAAGTCGACGTGCGAGATGGTGCGCTTCAGGGGGTGGCGCTGCACGGCCTTCGGGATGACCAGCTCGGTGCCGCCGCCCGCGATGTCCAGGGACAGCAGGACGTTCGGGGTCTTCAGCGCCATCATCAGGCCGTGGGCCTCGACGTTGACGTGCTTCGGGTCCGTGCCGTGGCCGTAGATGACACCGGGGGTCAGGGCGTCGCGGCGGGCCTGGCGGGCAGAGCCCTTGCCGAAGGTGTCGCGCAGGGTGGCGGAAAGCTTGACCTCGGACATGCTCACTCCTCGTGGGGTGATGGAAATGGACACAGTCACCCGGCCTGAACGGCCTGCTACGAAGAGCGCGTCGATAACGGAGCATCCGCACACGAAAGTGCGGCCTCCCTCGCCGAGCAACTTCATGAGTCTACCCGGCGGGAAGGCCGCACTTCAAAAGGATCTACGCGGCAGTGCTTACTGCTGCTCCTCGAACAGGCTCGTCACCGAACCGTCCTCGAAGACCTCGCGCACCGCACGCGCGATCATCGGGGCGATCGACAGCACCGTGATCTTGTCCAGTTCCAGGTCGGACGGGTCCGGCAGGGTGTTCGTGAAGACGAACTCGCTCACCTTCGAGTTCTTCAGGCGGTCGGCCGCGGGACCCGAGAGGATGCCGTGCGTCGCCGTCACGATCACGTCCTCCGCGCCGTGCGAGAAGAGCGCCTCGGCCGCGGCGCAGATCGTGCCACCCGTGTCGATCATGTCGTCGACCAGGACGCAGACGCGGCCCTTGACCTCGCCGACGACCTCGTGGACCGTCACCTGGTTGGCGACGTCCTTGTCGCGGCGCTTGTGCACGATCGCCAGCGGCGCGTCCAGCCGGTCGCACCAGCGGTCCGCCACCCGCACACGACCGGCGTCCGGGGACACGATCGTCAGCTTCGTGCGGTCCACCTTGGCGCCCACGTAGTCCGCGAGGACGTTCAGCGCCGACAGGTGGTCCACCGGGCCGTCGAAGAAGCCCTGGATCTGGTCGGTGTGCAGGTCGACCGTCAGGATGCGGTCCGCACCCGCGGTCTTCAGCAGGTCCGCCACCAGACGCGCCGAGATCGGCTCGCGGCCCTTGTGCTTCTTGTCCTGACGGGCGTACCCGTAGGACGGGATGATCACGGTGATGGAACGAGCCGACGCGCGCTTCAGCGCGTCGATCATGATCAGCTGCTCCATGATCCACTTGTTGATCGGAGCCGTGTGGCTCTGGATCAGGAAGCAGTCCGCGCCGCGTGCCGACTCCTGGAAGCGGACGTAGATCTCACCGTTCGCGAAGTCGAAAGCCTTGGTCGGCACGAGGCCGACTCCCAGCTGGTGCGCGACCTCCTCGGCCAGCTCGGGGTGGGCGCGGCCGGAGAAGAGCATCAGCTTCTTCTCGCCGGTCGTCTTGATCCCGGTCACAGCACTGTCTCCTCAGACGTGTTGAAGCTGCTCGCCCCCATGTGCGTCCGTCCCGCACACGGTGAGCCAGCCGAATTGCGTGCACCTATCACGGTACGCCGTTCGAGACGTACCCGTTTCCGGTCAGTTCACCTCAGGGGCGCTCGGAGTCCTCCGAGGCCGCCGACTGTGCAGCCGTGGCGGCGGCACTTCCCGGACGCTTGCGAGCCACCCAGCCCTCGATATTCCGCTGCTGGCCACGGGCCACGGCCAGCGCACCGGGCGGCACGTCCTTCGTGATCACGGACCCGGCGGCCGTGTAGGCCCCGTCCCCGATCGTGACGGGTGCCACAAACATGTTGTCCGACCCCGTCTTGCAATGCGAGCCGACGGTCGTGTGGTGCTTGTGCTCGCCGTCGTAGTTCACGAAGACGCTCGCCGCGCCGATGTTCGTGTACTCGCCGATCGTGGCGTCGCCCACGTACGACAGGTGCGGCACCTTCGTGCCCTCGCCGATCGTCGCGTTCTTCATCTCGACGTAGGTACCGGCCTTGGCCTTCGCGCCGAGGGACGTCCCCGGACGCAGGTAGGCGAACGGCCCCACGCTCGCCTGCGGGCCCACGACCGCGCTCTCGGCCACCGTGTTGTCCACGCGCGCGCCCGCACCCACCTGCGTGTCGCGCAGCCGGGTGTTGGGGCCGACCTCGGCGCCCTCGCCGATGTGCGTCGCGCCCAGGAGCTGGGTGCCGGGGTGCACGATCGCGTCCTGGCCGAAAGTGACGGTCACGTCCACGAAGGTGCCGGCGGGGTCGACGACCGTCACGCCCGCGAGCATGGCCTGCTCCAGCAGGCGCGCGTTCAGCAGGGCACGCGCCTCGGCGAGCTGCACGCGGTTGTTGATCCCCAGGATCTGGCGGTGGTCGCTGCCCACGGCCGCGCCGACGCGGTGCCCGGCCTCGCGCAGGATGCCGAGGACGTCGGTGAGGTACTCCTCGCCCTGGCTGTTGTCGGTACGGACCTTGCCGAGCGCGTCGGCGAGCAGGGCGCCGTCGAAGGCGAAGACACCCGAGTTGATCTCGCGGATGGCGCGCTGGGAGTCCGTGGCGTCCTTGTGCTCGACGATCGCGGTCACGGCGCCGCCGGCGTCGCGCACGATGCGGCCGTAGCCGGTGGAGTCGGGCACCTCGGCGGTGAGCACGGTGACGGCGTTGCCGTCGGCGGCGTGCGTCTGCGCGAGCCGGCCCAGGGTCTCCCCGGTCAGCAGCGGGGTGTCGCCGCAGACGACGATCACGGTGCCGTCGACGGGCCCGCCGAGCTCCTGCAGGGCCATGCGGACGGCGTGGCCGGTGCCCTTCTGCTCGTACTGGACGGCGGTGCGGACGTCGGCGTCGATGCCGGCGAGGT
This sequence comes from Streptomyces sp. NRRL S-378, assembly GCF_000720645.1. Lineage (NCBI taxonomy): Bacteria > Bacillati > Actinomycetota > Actinomycetes > Kitasatosporales > Streptomycetaceae > Streptomyces > Streptomyces sp. NRRL S-378. The sequence goes on along the minus strand of NZ_JOBX01000077.1, from coordinate 2,567 downwards.
GCGCGGTGACCTGCTCCCGGGCGTGCCCGACGACCACGACGAGGTGTTCGGGGTCCAGCTCGCGGGAGGCGGCGACGACGTGACCGACGAGCGAGCGCCCGCAGATCTCGTGCAGGACCTTGGGTGTGGCCGACTTCATGCGGGTGCCCTCACCCGCTGCGAGTACGACGACGGCTGCCGGGCGGTTGGCGCTCACGGGTGTGCCCTTCGGCTTCGGGGGTGGACCCGTGAAGGATACCGGGGGGCCGGGGCCCCGAAACGAGGCCGGGTCCCGACCTCTGCGGTCGGGACCCGAACGTGCGTAAGCTCCCCCGCCAGGACTCGAACCCGGACATAAGGCACCAAAAGCCTCAGTGCTGCCAATTACACCACAGGGGACTATTTACGACTAAACCGGACATTACGTCATGGTGGTCGAGTCGACGGCACCTACTATGCCGCACCACCGCCCTTCGATGCGACGGTAAAGATCGTGCCCTGCGGGGCGTGTGCCGCGAAGCGCCCGCGTCGCACCCTGTGGGAGTTCACCGGCGGGTCCGAAACGGGGGATTCAGGTCTCGATGTCCGGTTGGTTCACTCGCCTGTGCGAGGGCCGGCGTTCGAGGAATTTCTGTCGGTGATCTGTCGGGACGCCTGCGTACGCTGGACGGCATGACCAGTACGGGGGAAGAGCAAGGCCGTGCCGGGCCGCCGTTGTGGTGGGCGCGACGGCGGGACGTCGTGGTGGACGGGGGGCTGGCCGCGGTGTCCACCGCGGAGTGCGCGTGGGAAGGGGTCCGCTTCTCGGACGAGGCGGGCATCCCCGTGGCCGCGGGAGTGCTGTTCGGGGCCGTGGTGGGGGCCACGCTCCTGCTGCGTCGGCGGTGGCCGATCGCCGTGGTGCTCGTGGGGATCGCCGTGGCGCCGGCCGAGATGGGGTTCCTGCTCTCGGTGGCGGGGATGTACTCGCTCGCCTCGTCCGACGTGCCCCGGCGGATCATCGCCGGCCTCGCCTCGACGTCGCTGGTCGCGACCTTCGTCGTGATGTACCTGAAGACGCGCGGGGACGTGGAGGCCGATCCGGCGCTCGTGGTCGCGCTGTCCGGGTTCGTGGCGGTGGCGCTGACCGTGCCGCCGATGCTGCTCGGGCTCTACATCGGCGCCCGGCGGCGGCTGATGGAGAGCCTCCAGGAGCGGGCCGACTCGCTGGAGCGGGAGCTGTCGCTGCTGGCGGACCGGGCGGAGGAGCGGGCCGAGTGGGCCCGCACCGAGGAGCGGACCCGGATCGCGCGCGAGATGCACGACGTGGTCGCCCACCGGGTGTCGCTGATGGTCGTGCACGCGGCCGCGCTGGAGGCGGTGGTCACCAAGGACCCGGCGCGGGCGGCGAAGAACGCCGCGCTGGTGGGGGACATGGGGCGGCAGGCGCTGACGGAGCTGCGGGAGATGCTCGGCGTGCTGCGGGCGGCGCCGCCGAAGCCGGCCGTGGCGGCCGCCGCTGCCACGGTGGCGCCGGCGGGGCCGGTCGCGCTCGTGGGCGGCGCGACGGCGGTGGACGACGGGCCGTCGCTGGAGGAGCTGGAGGCGCTGGTCGGCCAGTCGCGGGCGGCGGGGATGGCCGTCGAGATGGTGGTGCAGGGGGAGGGGGCGGCGTACGCGGCGGAGGTGGAGCAGACGGCGTACCGCGTGGTGCAGGAGGCGCTGACCAACTGCCACAAGCACGCTCCGGGGGCGCGGGTCGTCGTGCGGCTGGCGCACCGGGAGGGTGAGGTGGCGATGCAGGTGGAGAACGGGCCGTGCGAGGGGCCGGTGGACGGGGTCGGGCTGCCGAGCGGGGGGAACGGGCTGGTCGGGATGCGGGAGCGGGTGCTCGGGCTGGGCGGGGTCTTCGTCTCCGGCCCGACGGACGCGGGCGGCTTCCGCGTATCGGCGGTCCTCCCGCTCCCCTGACCGCCGGACCTCTGGCCTCTGGCCTCCGGCCCGGGGTAACGGTTCCGCGGGTCCCCTGCGGGGTTGCTTCGCGGGGGTCCGGCCGGAGTGGGCGGCGGGGCCGGGATACGGGTGTGGTGCGGGTGGGTCGGGGTGCCGGGCAGGGGTATCTCCTCGGCTCGGCGCGTGCGGCCCGGCCCGGCCAGACGGCCCCGGTCGCGCCTCGTCCTGCGGGGACACCCCTTCCCGTCCCCCCTCCAGCAGTACGGGCCGGTTCCCGGAACGGTGGTTTTGCCGGGGCGGAGCCGCGGTCCCTGCGGGATTGCCGGGCGGGCTTCGCGGGGTCCGGATCGTGCTGGGGGGCCGGGGTACGGGTGTGGTGCGGTGCCCCTGCGCGGTTGCTGTGCCGGGTCCGATCGTGCAGCGGGTCACTGCTGAGCAGTGGTCCGGTCCACCGGAGGCGTACGGCGGGGCCGGGGTACGGGTGTGGTGGAGCCGGGTCGGGGTGCCGGGCAGGGGTATCTCCTCGGCTCGGCGCGTGCTGCCCGGGCCCGGCCAGGCGGCCCCGGTCGCGCCTCGTCCTGCGGGGACACCCCTCCCCGTCCCCCCTCCAGCAGTACGAGCCGGTTCCGGGAACGGTGGTCTTTGCTGGGGCGGAG
>NZ_JOBX01000076.1:0-28364 GCF_000720645.1 Streptomyces sp. NRRL S-378 | reverse complement strand
GTCGGGGGGTGGGGGTGGGTGCTGACGTAGGGGTGGGTGAGGCCGTTGGCGAGTCCGGTGCCGGTGGCTTTGAGGCAGGCTTCTTTGCGGGCCCAGCAGCGGGCGAGTGCGGTGGGTTGCTGGGTGGTGGGGAGGGTGGTGAGTTCTTGGGTTTCGGTGGGGTGGAGGGCGTGGAGGAGGTCGGTGACGGTGCGGGGGGTGGGGTGTTCTTCGATGTCGACGCCGACGGGGGTGGTGGCGAGGGCGATGTAGGCGTGGTCGCCGCTGTGGGAGAGGGAGAAGTGGAGGGGGTTTCCGGGGATGTTGGGGCGGCCGTGGGGGGCTCCGCAGCAGGGGCAGTCTTCGCGGGTGAGGTGGATGGTGTGGGGTGGTTGGTGGAGGTAGGTGCCCAGGAGGGTGCGCAGGGCGAGGTGGGAGGTGGTGTAGCGGTGTCGGTGGCCGGGGTCCGGGAACCGGTTGGCGCGGGTGAGTTCTTCGGTGTCGAGGATGTGGTGTGCGTCGGTGACGGCGTGGCCGCCGACGGTGGTGATGGTGGTGTTGACCACGGGTGTGGTGGGGGTGGGTGCGGGGCCGGGGACGGGTGGGTTGGGCCCGAGTTGGTGGAGGTGCTCGATCACGTGTTTGAGGGTAGTCGAGAAGGTCAGAGCCCCGATGGCGACGGCTGGGGCTGCGGCTGGGCCTGAGACGGGCCGTTCGACCAGGGCGGCACGGATGGACAGCGGCGCGCACGGGGGCTGTGGCAGGGGGAGGCTTCCGGCGACGCAAGCCGGCAGATCTGCCCGGGCTGACGATCACAGGAGCACCGCGCCCGACTCCGAAGCACCCGTCAGGGCCGCAATGGAGGAGCGACAGCCGACCGCTCGTGCCGACTGTGCCCCGCGGGGCACCCCCCGCCGCCCGCTAGTGCTGTGACCGGAAAGGTTCACCGGGTCGCGACGCCCGGCACGGCACCTCGCCGCGTGGTCGGAAGGTCCCGCTTCTCCGCAGCCTTCGACTTCAGGCCCACCACCAGGAACCGGCCGGCGATCACCGAGCCCTCCCCCTCGGCCGTCTGGCACCTGCACTCCCACCAGCGGGTCGTATCCGACTTCCCCGCGGCACTCGACACGATCGTCCAGCGCGGGCTGCTCGCCGCCACGGAGCCGGGCGAGTTCGTGTACTGGCTGGACTGGCAGCACGACGGCTACCGCTAAGACCCCCGCCGCACCGGGACGCCCGGGCGCCCGCCCCGCCCCGGACTGGGTACCCACCCCGACGGCGACTACTACCTCCACCTCACCGCCGACCTGCGCCTGGGCACCTTCGGGCACCCCTGGGAGCAGACCCTCACCGTCTGGGGGCCCGCACTCCTCGCCGCCGTCGAAGGAGAGCTGACCGAGTTGCTCGGAGAGCCGGTCAGACGCCGGGACCGGAACGGCGCAGGTGCTTCCCCGGCGTAGCCCGACAGGCTCGCCCCCCGCCGCAGCAGTGCGGCGTGCACGCCCCGCGATGTCGGCCGACCGACGTCGCGGGGCGTCCGATGGCCGGCCGGCGGTTACCGGCTGAGCGACCTGAGCGCCGCCGCGTCGTACGGCTTCAGCTCGTCGAAGCGGTTGCCCAGGACCTTTGCCGCCCACTGCGGGTCCTGGAGCAGCGCCCGGCCGACGGCCACCATGTCGAACTCCTCGCGCTCCATGCGGTCCAGGAGGTTGTCGATGTCGCCGAGCGCAGCACCCTCGCCGGCGAAGGCGCGGATGAAGTCACCGTCGAGGCCGACCGAGCCGACGGTGATGGTCGGGCGGCCGGTGAGCTTCTTGGTCCAGCCCGCGAGGTTGAGGTCCGAGCCCTCGAACTCCGGGAGCCAGTAGCGCCGGGTGGAGGCGTGGAACACGTCGACGCCGGCCGCCGCCAGCGGCGTCAGGATCGCCTCCAGCTCCTCCGGGGTCTGCGCGAGCCGGGCGTCGTAGGCCTCCTGCTTCCACTGCGAGTAGCGGAAGATCACCGGGAAGTCGGCGGGGACGCGCTCGCGGACCGCCGCCACGATCTCCGCGGCGAACTTCGTGCGGGCGACCGCGTCGCCACCGTAGGCGTCGGTGCGGCGGTTGGTCCGCTCCCACAGGAACTGGTCGAGCAGATAGCCGTGAGCGCCGTGCAGCTCGACACCGTCGAAGCCGATCCGCGCGGCCTCCGCGGCGGCGTCGGCGAACGCGCCGATGACGGCCTCGAGGTCGGCGCCGGTCATCGCCCTGCCGGTCCCCTCGGTGCCGTCCACGCGGATGCCGGAGGGGCCCACGGCGGGCGCGTCGGCGTACGGGGCGTCGCCCTGCTTGCGCACCATGCCGATGTGCCACAGCTGCGGCACGATCGTGCCGCCCGCCTCGTGCACCGCCGCGGCGACCTTCGCCCACCCCGCCAGCTGCTCCTCGCCGTGGAACCGCGGCACCCGGTCGCTCTGCCCCGCGGAGTCGTGGCCGACGTAGGTGCCCTCGGTGACGATCAGGCCCACGCCGGCGGCGGCCCGGCTCGCGTAGTACATCTGCACGTCCTCGCCGGGCACGCCGCCGGGGGAGTACATCCGCGTCATCGGCGCCATCGCGATGCGGTTGGGGACGGTCAGGCCGTTCAGGGTGACGGGCCGGGACAGGATCTCGGCCGCGCGGGAGGCGGTGGACGTGGTGACGGTCATGAAGGTCCTCCGGATTGAGGCTGTGGCTCGTCGGGGCGCGACGAGAAGTGCATCATACACATGTTGTGTATGATGCATATTGCGTGCCGCGTGTGGCCTGCTCGTGGCCCGAGGAGGGCCGCAGCCGGTCCACGGGGCCGCGATAATGGAGCGCCGGAGGGAACGGAGGGCGCAGTGCTGGAGAAACTGGAACGGGAGCTGATGCTGCTCTCGCGGCACCAGGTGCTGGCCCGGCGTGAGCGCGACCCCGAGCGCCTGGAGCGGTCCGCGTACCTGCTGCTCAGCCGGATCGACACCCAAGGCCCCATGTCCATCGGACAGTTGGCGGAGGCCTTCGGGCTCGACACCTCGACCGTGAACCGCCAGACGGCCGCGCTGCTGCGCTGCGGACTGGCCGAGCGGGTCGCGGACCCGGACGGCGGGATGGCCCGCAAACTGCGCATCACCGCCGAGGGCGGTCGCCGGCTCGCCGCCGACCGCGAGGTCAACCGTTCCTGCCTGGCCCGGGTGGTCGCCGAATGGTCTCCGGAGGAGGTGCGGGAGCTGGAGGACGTCCTGGTCCGGCTCAACCTCAGCGCAGAATCCCTCGAAGGACGGTACTGGCCGCGCACGGAGGCCTACGACACCTGCCCGGCTGCCGACCAGCCGGGCGAGGTCCCGCAGGAACCCGCGCCGCGGGCCACGTAGGAGCCGCCGGCGTCCGGCAGGAAACGGGCGGCGCCCCGGGGGGCCGGACCGCTGGGGCCGTTCCCGGGGCCGCCGCGTCCGTACGGGTCCGGCCGGTACCGACTGGTGCGTGCGGACATGCCCCGAATGTTCTGCGGGGCCAATGACGTCTCGTGGAGCACCAGGTCCGAGCGCCATCGGTGACGAGATCCCGACCCGGTGTCCCTGCCCGTCGGCACCATCACCGTGGACAAGCCGGTCGTCACCGACTGGCACACCGCCCCGCAGGACGCCGTCCCCTCCAGGTGAGCGCGTCCGGCAATCGGGAGCCCTCCTCCGTGCGGTGCGCGGCCGTCACCCGGGCCTGCAGTGTTCAGCTTAGTTGTCTCCATGGGCCCGCAGGGCGGCCCGCCCGGGTCGGCGCTCTCAGCTGAGGGGGGCGAGGCCCAGACGGACGCGCCCGGCCGTCAGCCGGGCGCGTCGTGTCACGCGGTCGCCGCGCGGGGGCCGTGGGTGTCGGCCGTCTCAGTTGCCGATCCCGGCGGTGCCGACGCCCGAGTTGCCGATGCCGTGGCTGCCGATTCCCGTGTTTGCGATACCCGCGTTGCCCAGTCCCCAGTTGGCGATGCCGGCGTTGCCCACGCCATGGTTGAAGGCGCCGGCATTCCCGATGCCGTCGTTGAAGACGCCGGCGTTTCCGACGCCATGGTTGCCGATGCCCGCGCTGCCCACGCCATCGGCGCTTGCCATACCACTGCCGACGGCGGCCAGCACGGCCGCGCTGCCCAGCACGGTCGCCACACGAAGAAGAGTCGTGCGCATTGCTACATACCTCCTACTAGACGGATCATTCCGCTCATATCCCTAACATGCTGTCAGGTCGGATGTGTGGAGAAATGCGCTAATCCGGCATGCCGTCCGGAGGCTTCGCCCGACGGTGGGTCCCAGGCGCAGCTCGATGGCCCAAAGGGACTGCTCGTCGGCGGCAGACTCCGCGCCGCGGCCGAGACAGTCGCCAGGACGGCCGTGGACGACCTCCCCGGTCACCGCACCTGATTGGCTGCGGGCCGAGACGGTCATCCGTCGGCCCGCACGGGGGATGCGTGGTCGCGCCGCCACGGTTCCGGCCTGCGGCACGGGGACTCTTCGGGGGATGAAAGGGGAGCAGCGATGCCGCTGTATCTGTCGAGGTTCAGCTACACGCCGGAAACCTGGGCGAGGCTGACCAGCCACCCCGAGGACCGTTCCGCGGCCGCCCGGGAGTACATCGAGTCCGTCGGTGGGCGGCTCCACGGCTACTGGTACGCCTTCGGCACGCACGACGGGTACAACCTGTGGGAGGCCCCGGACAACGTGTCGATGGCCGCGGTGGCGCTGGCGATCAGCCGCGGTGGCGCGCTCCGCTCGTTCGAGACGACCGTACTGCTGACGGTCGAGGAAACCCTGGAGGCCCTCAACAAGGTGGACCAGGTCGGATACCGGCCTCCCGGCTCCTGAGGCCGACAGCCGCTCGGCCGGCGGCCGGAGCGCGCCCGTCCCCGGATCGCGGCAGGTTCGTGCGCCCGTACGTCGCCCCATTCGACAGCGTGCCGAATGGGGTGAGCAGCGGACCACGGCAGGCCTCCGGTCCGTTCGCGGGCATCGGCACACCTCCGGAGCCAGAGCGACTGGCGGACGGACGGTCGACCGGCCGGCCGGGGGGGGCGGCCGAACATGCCCACGCCCGGACACCACCGCGGGTTCCCGCAGTCGGGGGCCGTCGGAGGGAACGCCGCGGACGCCGATGAGGCCGGTGTGCTCGTCCGCCACCGTCACCCCGGCCCGCTCCGCCACCCGGCCGCTCCGCCACCCGGCCGCGTCGCCGCGCCGGTCCGTGACCCCCGCCCTAGGCTCGGGGCATGCGACGCCGCCCCATGCGTATGTCCGGCGAGGCCCTGGACGCCCTGCGTTCCGCGCTGGTGGAGCTCCGTACGGAGCTGAAGATCCCGCCGGCCTTTCCCAAGCGCGTACTCAAAGCAGCCGACACGGCAGCAACCCGCCCGGACCTGGACCACGAGGACGCCACCCACCTTCCGTTCTTCACGATCGACCCGTCGACCTCCAAGGACCTCGACCAGGCCATGCACCTGGAACGCCGGTCAGGGGGCGGCTACCGCGTGTACTACGCCATTGCCGACGTGGCCGCGTTCGTCAGGCCCGGCAGCCCCCTGGATGTGGAGGCCCGCGACCGGATCGAGACCCTCTACTTCCCCGACCTCAAAGTGCCCCTGCATCCGCCCGTGCTCTCCGAGGACGCAGCCAGCCTGTTGCCGTACAAGGACCGCCCGGCCCTCCTGTGGCAGCACGACCTCGACGCCGACGGCAACGTCACCGAATCGACCGTGAAGCGGGCCATGGTCCGCAGCCGGGCCAAATGCAGCTACCAGGGCGTCCAGCAGGACATCGAGAACGGCACGGCCGAGGAGTCCGTCGCACTGCTGCGCGAGATCGGCAAGCTGCGGGAGGACGTCGAGATCACGCGCGGGGGCATCTCGGTGCACCTGCCGAATCAGGAAGTCACCCTCGACGGCGGATCGTTCCGGCTGAGCTACGCGGCGACGCTGCCGGTGGAGGGCTGGAACGAACAGATCTCCCTCATGACCGGAATGGCCGCGGCCCAGATCATGATCGACAGCGGGACGGGGATCCTGCGAACCCAGAAGGAGCAGGCCGACCCGCACGTGGTCAGGCGCCTGCACGAGATCGCCAAGTGCCTTGGGATCGCCTGGGACCCCGGTGTCTCGTACGCCACGCTGGTCCGCACGCTCGATCCGAACAACCAGAAGCACATGGCCTTCCTCACCGAGGCCACCACAACGATGCTCAAGGCGGAGTACACCGTCTTCCGCGACCACCAGACGCCGGAACACACGATGCACGCGGCGATCGCGGCCCCGTACGCCCACTGCACGGCTCCGCTGCGCCGCCTGGTCGACCGGTACACCGGTGCGCTGTGTGTGGCGGCATGCGCGGACGACGCCCCGCCGAAGTGGGTGCTCGACGCCCTGCACTGCCTGCCGTGCGACATGGCACGGGGGAAGGGGGGTGCCGCGGACCGGCAGACCGTGGACCTGGCCGAGGCCGCGGTCCTCATGCACCGTGTGGGTGAGGTGTTCGACGCCGCGGTCATCGACACCGACGCCGAGCGGAACAATCCCCTCAGTGGAAAGGTGTATCTGGCCGACCCCGCCGTCCTGGCCAAGGTCACCTCGACCAACGGCCAAGACCTCTGTCTCGGAGCGAGCGTCAGGGCCAGGCTCAAGCATGCGAACCCCTCCTCGGACAACGACAAGGTCCTCTTCACCGTGCCCTGAGCCCCGGCGCGGACCGTCTGGCGCAGGTCCCGGCCGTCCCCGTCGGCCGTCGGCCATCTCGCCGGCGCTGTCCGGCGTCGGCGGGGGCACGCCCGTCACGCCGAGCACCGCCGGCGGCGTCGAGTGCGCGGACGACGCAGCGCCACCGAAGGTCAGCTCGTCGCCGAGGCCGCGACCGCTCCGGCCGTCCGGCGCGACGTCGCCGGGCTCGGTGGCCCGTCAGGGGGACGTCAGGCGAGCCAGCGGCCGTCCCGCATCAGTTCGCGGTCGGCCAGCTCGTCCTCCTCGCGCCAGGCCTGGATGCGGTGCGGGGCGATGTGGAACCAGCGGTAGGTCGTGGTGAGTGCGCGAGGGTCGAAGCCGGTGCGTTCGGCGAAGCGGTCACCCTGTTCCTGGGGGAGGACGTCGAGGTCGAGCAGCTCGACCGTACCGTCGATCATGGTGACGTCGCGGGTGGGACCGAGCGCGAGGCGGGCCGTCCCGGCAGCGGCCAGGTTCCTGCCGGTGGGGCTGTCCGCCGGGGTGGCCACCCGAAGTACCCGGCCGTCCCAGTCGAAGGACAGCGGCACCAGGTACGGCGCGCCGTCGACGGAAGCGGTGGCCACCCAGATGTCGGCATCGTGGGCGAGCCGGTGCTCGGTGTCGAGACGGCGCTGGGCGCGGGAGCGAGGCGTTACGCCCGCCTGGTCCTGGAGGAGGCCCAGGACGTTGCCGTCGAGGTCGGCGACCGTGGCCACCAGCCGACCGCCGCCGACGTCATGCGCGGGCTCGGTCACGGTCGCGCCCGCCGCGGTCGCCGCGGCCAGGGCCGCCCGGATGTCCGTCACGTGCCAGTACGCCACCGGCGACGTCATTGCCTGCGGTCCACCGCCCGGTACCAGCCCGACGTGCTGTCCGGCCGCTTCGAAGCCGACGTAGTACGGCGATTCGTTGCTCGGCGGTACGCCGAGCAGTGCCGCGTACACCCCCTTGGCCTTCCCCAGATCGGACACCGGGTGGAGCACGGTCCTGATTCCCGAGGTGGACGGGGTGGACGAGGTGGATGACGCGGACGAGGAGGTAGACGAGCCGGACATGGCGCTCCTTGAAGTCATGGGCCGCGAAAGGCCCGTTCGGTGTGCGTCACAGCGTCCCGCCCGGCATGGCCGGCCGGCATCCGTGGCGACCACGGAGACGAGCACGGAGCGGGAGTACGGATACGCGTGCGACAGAATGGGCCCATGGGAGAAGCAGCGGAAATCTCGCCTCGCGAGGCCGAGGTGCTGGAACTGGTCGGAGACCATCTCAGCAACGCCGAGATCGGGGCACGGCTGTACATCTCGGTGCGCACGGTGGAGACCCATGTCTCCTCGCTGCTGCGCAAGTTGGATGTGCCCGACCGGCGGGCACTGGCCCGCTGCGCGACCGAACGGACGCGGCCTGACCGGCAGCGCCCGGCACCTGCGCTGCCGATGCGCCTGACCTCGTTCATCGGCCGGGAGAGCGAACGGGCCACACTGACCACGATGCTCAAGGAGCACCGGCAGGTGACCGCCGTTGGCCCCGGCGGGGTGGGCAAGACCCGGCTCGCGCTGGCGGTGGCCGCGGACGCCGCCGACGAGTTCGCCGACGGGGTGTGGTTCGTCGACCTGGTCCCGGTCACCGATCCCGGCATGATCGCCACCGCGGTCGCCGAGGCGCTCGGCCTCGGCGAGCAACTGGGCCACGACATGGCCGAGTCCGTGACGGTCGCACTGGCCGACCGTCACGCCCTGCTGGTGCTGGACAACTGCGAGCAGGTCGTCGACGGGGCGGCGCTGTTCCTCGAGCGCTTGTTGGCCGCATGCCCACAGGTGCGCGTGCTGGTGACCAGCCGATCCAGGCTGATGGTGCCGTTCGAGCGGGTGTACCCGGTCCCGTCCCTGTCTCTTTCCCTGTCCCTGCCGTCGGCGGATGACAGCGAGGACGGCGATGGCAGCAAGAGCGGCGAAGGCGGTGAGAGCAGTGTCGCCGGCGGGTCGGACGCGGTCGCGTTGTTCATCGACAGGGCGACATCGGTGGGCCGGCCCCTCGATCCTGCCCAGCACGACCAGGTCGCCGAGATCTGCGTCCGGTTGGACGGCATGGCGCTGGCGATCGAACTGGCCGCCGCCCGGTACGCCACCCTCGGGCTGGACGGCATCACGGCCGCCCTGGCCCACCCGCTGCGCATGCTCACCGGAGGCTCCCGCGCGCAGGACCGGCACCGTTCGGTGCGAGCGGCGCTGGACTGGAGCCACAACCTCCTGGACCCGGCCGACCGGACGCTGCTGCGCCGGGTGTCGGTGTTCGTGACACCGTTCACCGCCACGGCGGCGGCAGAAGTCACCGGGCTCGACGCAGCGACCGTCGTCGACGGGCTGGCCCGACTCGCCGAACAGAGCCTGCTGGTCGTCACGTTCGCCCCGGACGGAACCCGCTATCGGGCGCTGGAAACCCTGCGCCAGTACGGCTCCGACCGCCTCAGCGAGGCCGGCGAACTCCACGAGACCCAGGCCCGGCACCTCCACTGGTGCCTCGCCCGGAGCGCCGAACTGGCGGCGCCACGAGCGGACTGGCGGGCCCGGTTCGATCAGGCGGCCGACGAACTCCGCGCCGCCCTCGCGTGGGCGGAGAGTCGTACGGAGCAGCGCTCGGACGCGTACCGCCTCGCCCGCGCCATGGCGGAACTGGCCTTCACCCGCCATCTGATCGCAGAGTCCCAGCAGCGGTACGAACAGGCCGCCGCGCTCGCGTCCACCCCGGCCGATGCGGCGTCGATGTTCCGGCACGCCGCAGCCGTGGCCGCCTGCCGCCTGCACGGTGATGACATGTACCGCCTCAACCGCGCGGGCGCGGAGGTCGCCCGCCGGGCGGGCGACACCGCCGCGGCCGCCCGCGATCTGGCGGCCGCGGCCAGTAATGCGTACCGGTTCTCGAGCAAGTTCGTCACCCAACTGCCGCCCGAGGAGGCCGACGCGCTCATCACCGAGGCACGGGACCTGGTCGGCGCCGACCCGTCCGCCCGGGCCGCGGTCGCCCTGGCCGAGGCCGGGCGATCCCTCACCCGCGCGATCGGCAGCACGCACACGCTCAGCACCAGCACCAGCACCAGTACGGGCCCCACCGAGGCTTCCGACGAAGCGACGCCCACGGCCGACAGCCCGGGCGGTCCAACCGTCCAGGAGGCCATCGCCTCCGCCGAACGAGCCGTCGAACTCGCCCATCTGGAAAAGGACCCGCTCGCGGAATCCGCCGCGCTCGACACCCTTGCCGGTGCGCTGAGCTGGGCCGGGGACGCATTCGCGGCAGCGGCGACGGCCCGGCGCCGGGTCGAGCTGCTCTCATCCGCGCCGGACGTGCCAGTCGGCCCGGCCGGCACCCACGAGCTGATCGAGGCGCTCGGCGAGGCCACCGAGGCCGCCCTCGGTGTAGGTGACCTGCCGGGCGCCCGCCAGTGGGCGCGGCGACTCGCGGAACACCCGCAGCTGGCCGAGGTCGGCCACCGTGCCACGGGCTGGCTGCTCGTCGCCGACACGCTGGCGGGTGATACCGACCAGGCACTCACCACCGGCCTGCGGTTCCGCGACGCGTGGCAGCGGGCCGGTAGACCCGCCCGAGCGGTCCTCGGTCCGCCCGCGGCGGCGATGGCGACGATCCACGGACTGCGCGATGACCAGGAAGCCCGGCGCGACTGGAGCACGTTGCTCTCCCAGGTCGACCCCTCGCCGTGGAACACCCGCGGGTACGGGGCGGTCTTCGACGCGATCCTCATGCTCCACCAGGGGCGGCCCGAGGCCGCCCTGGAACGGACGGCTCCCGAACCGGGCCAGGTACGGCAGTGGACCACGTGGATCTGGCTCCACTGGTACGTGGCACTGCGCGCCGAAGCCTCCGTACTCGCCGGGGCCCCCGACGCCTCCACCCGCCTGGAGAAGGCCCGGACCTCGGTGGTCGGCAACCCGGTAGCCACCGCCCTCGTGGAACGTGCGGCGGCACTGCTCGACGCCGACACGACACGGCTCGTCGCCACCGCCAGCGCGTTCGAGGCCGCCGGCTGCCGCTACCAGTCGGCACGAACCCTGACCCTCGCGGGCGGCGAACACGCCGCCCGCGGCGCCCGTGCCCTCACCGACCTCGGTCTGGCGCCGATGGCCATCCGCTAGCCGCGCCGAGCCGAGCCGGTTCACCCCGGGTCGGCGTGTGCCGGGCGGTCGCGTGACTCACACGGCCCGCTGGACGAGTTCGGTGAGCACGTCACCGACCTTGTCGGCCCTCAGGTGGCGGCAGGGTCAGTCGGCGTTCTCGAACCAGCCGCCGATGTCGTTCCACATGAAGGCGTCCTTCCCATCCGGGCGCCCCTCGGCCCAGCGGTTCAGGGCGGCGATCACCTTTTCCTGGGAGATCGTCCGGGTCTGGTGGTGCTCTGCCGCCGTCCCGTCACGGAACTCCAGCTGATACGTGTTGTCATCCCTGAGCCACACCTGCACGTACCAATCGCCGGCCGCATCATCGTCGACTCGCTCGACGATCACGAAGGCGTTGCCCCGGCCGAGGTTCGCCACCATCCGGCTCAAGGCCGTGGGCCCCGGATTCCTCACCTGACGACCGTGCTCGTCTCTCGCTTGCAGCATGGCCCGATCATCCCCCAGGGGTCTGACACCCGAAGAGCAACCACGCCACGCCCGCTCTCGCTCGCCACGTTCCCCAGTGGTCCACTCCGTGGACCAACTGGGGCGCATCAGAGCAGCCCGAAGCCCACGGACTCGCCGCGTCCGAGTGCCGCGCGCACCTGGGCAGATGGTCCTCGTGACGGCTCGCAGGATGTGCACCCACTCCATACGCTCGGCACAGGAAGAGGGCAGTTCAGCCGGGCGTGTCGAGCCCGCTCAGGAGGCGGGCCACTTGAAGCCCGGTGGTGAGGTATTGCTCGAAGGTCTCGTTGTTGAGTGCCCGCGGCGATCGCCTCTGCCGGACGAGGCTGATGGCTGCGTCAGCTGTGTGACCCAGCTCGATGAGGGACTGAGCGACGACCAGCCCGGAGCGGTTGTAGCCGGAGTGGCATCGCACGAGCACGGTACGGCCGTCTCGTAGGGCATGTGCTGCAGTGCGGGCCAACTCCTGGACGGAGTGGATATGGTCGGCGGTGAGCGGGCCATCGGGGAGTACGGTGACCATGTGCTGGGTTGACGGGTGCGGACCGTGGCCTGCGAGGGTGAACAGGCTGATGACCAGGTCGAACTCGTCAACAGCGACGGCCGGCCGAACTTTGCCGGTGCCGTCGGTCCAAAAGTGTCCGCCCATCCAGAGACCTGGGCTGACCTCGCTCCAGGGCTCGTCGGGCTCAGGGACACCGCGATCCTTCTGACGAGTCTTCACATCGCTCCCTTTACGGAGACAACGGCGTGGTCGGGCTCCCGGGTTCCCGCCATCACCTGGTGACACCGGTGCCCCGCCCCTGGAACGAGGACCGTGCGGAAGGCCCTCCGCAGCGGGAGCCGAGGTGACGTGACCCTGACCGGGGGAGGGCTGACGGCCGTGTGCAGACGGACGCGCGTCAGGGCAGCTGCGCCACCGCGACACCTTCCGGACGGAGGCCGCCGGCGCTGCCCCGATGCCCGTTCCGCCTACTCGGGGCACCCCAGACGGAGGGCGTCCTTGATCCCGCTGAGCCTCGCGGTTGCCTCCGGGGTCTGCTCCTGCGGCTCTTCGGCGAGTTGGAGCGCATCGTCGATCTCACGGAGCTTCGCGAAGGGCAGGACGCCCGCCCGTTCGAGCAGGTCGTCCTGGGCCACGGCGGTCACCCACGTACAAGGGGTGAAGCCCGGGTGCCGGAACGCGAACCGCAGTACGCCGTCACAGGGCAGTCCCTCCTTCGTACCCACGGCCACTTCGACGCCCAGACCGCTGATGTCGACGCTCGCCGGGGCGACGACCTGCATCACCCGGATCCCGGACGTGCTGCCTCCCGCCAGGACGACGGCCAGACGCCGCTCGCCGAAATCGATCCACCAGACTTCACCACGTTGCACGAGTCCTCCTGATGCATCCAGTACGGCGGGCAAACGAGCACACCCCGCCTTCGCCTACCGGCCGGTTCCCGGATTCTCGAGGGCGCTGACGGGCGCCGAGGTCAGCCCAGGGCGAGCCAGCGGATGCCGAGCCTTTCGACCTGCACGGCCTCCGCTTCGTTCAGTGGCTCCCGGCCGGTGGCCTTGCGCAGGAAATGCGTGCGGCTCCACCCCAGCTCGTCGACGGCCGTGGCGTGTTCCGTGCCGAGGAGGAGCTCCGTCACGGCGTCGCCGGCTGCCGGGGTCAGCCAGGACTTGCGTCCGAGTGCATCGGCGAGGTCGAGGCCGTGGACGGCGACCTCGACCACGCGGGTCAGGAGAAACTCCGACAGGAGCATGGCGTCGCCATGACGCGTCCGTACGGTCCGGCCGGCCTGCTCGGCCCGGCACAGCTGGTCGACACGCTGCCAGGTGGCGGCAAAATCCTGGGCGAAGGCGGCGCCGTCGGCGGACCCCGCCGCACGGTCCTGTGCCAATGCGATCCGCCTGTCGTTGGTCCGGGGTGAGAACCGATCGTCCGGGCGGTAGTACTCCGCTGCCGATATCTCCGGCTCCTCGGGTGCCGGTGCGTCCAGCATGCCCGGAAGCCAGTCGATCACCACGCAGACGTGCCCGAGCAGGTCGAGCACGCTCCAGGGAGTGCAGCGTGTCGGAATCTCCCACTCGGCCGTGGAGAGCTCTGACATGGCACCGGTCAGGGCTCCGGCTTCCTGGCGGAAGGCCTCGAGTACTCGGTCCTGGTTCACGCTGCTGTCGTTTCCCATCATCGTCGGACAAAGGTCCCCTCAGCCATCACGGCAGGGCTTGGTACGGGTCCTTCACGGCCGCAAAAGCCCATCTTCGTGAAGCGGCGCCGCAGGGCGGCCGTCGACTGCCGGCCGAACTACTGGTGCATGCCGAAGGGTTCCGGCGCAGTGAACTCGATACGGCTCCTGATGCTCCGGCGCCGAGCGGTTCGATTCCGCACGGCAGCGACGGGCAACGTGGTGTGGACCCTTTCGACTGCCGACACGCGCTCCGCCGGGGTGGCGGTTGCGTCCGCCCGGCGAAAGACCGTCAAGACGGTCTCCGGGCCGGCTGTAGGAGCTGACCTCTCCGGGCCGCCTTCATCCGCGTACCCGGGTCCGGATCGCGGCCTCCAGACATACCGCTGGTGCCGCTGTCCGGCGCGGTCCGTCCGGGTACGCGGCCGCGAGCGCTAGCGGCTGCCGGCGTAGGGGAGCAGGGCCATTTCGCGGGCGTTCTTGATCGCCGCGGCGAGCTGTCGCTGCTGCTGCGCCGTGACCCGGGTGACGCGTCGGCTGCGGATCTTGCCGCGGTCGGAGATGAACTTCCTCAGCAGGTCTGTGTCCTTGTAGTCGATGTACGTGATCCGGGCCGTGTCGAGCGGGTTGGGGCGGGGCTTCAGCGGCTTGGGGGTCTGACGACGGGCCATGAGAACTCCTTGGGCTGGGGGGATGTCGGGGTGCGGGACGGGAAGGGGGTGGGGACGTGTCAGGAGACAGGGTCGAGGAGGGCGTCGAAGGCCGCCGGCAGCCTTCGCCACGCCTCCCGCCCTGCGGCGTACTCGGCGTCGGTGAGCAGGCAGGAATCCAGGAGCCGTTCCAGCCCGTCGCGATCGAGACCGGGGGAGGTGAAGACGAGGTGCTGGCAGCAGTCGCCGTGTTCGGGATGCCAGTCCAGGGCCGCGGCTGCCCTGCGCATCGGCGGCACCATGTCCCAGGCCGCGTCGGGGAGGGAGGCCAGCCAGGGACCGGTGTTCTCCACGCAGAGGGCGCCGCCTGCGGCCTCCCAGGCCAGCAGGGTGTCGGGACGGTCGGCGAGCCAGAACCGGCCCCGGCTGCGGGCGGCGGCGCACGAGAGGTCTTCCAGGGCGTCGAAGAGGCGCTCGGGGTGGAACGGCCGGCGCCGCCGCCAGACGAAGGTGGTCACTCCCGACGCCTCGGCCTCCTGGGGAAGACGGGCGCACGCCGGGTGCTGCGCCGCCGCTGCCGTTTCCACGTCGAAGCCGGCGAACGCCAGACGGGCCAGTTCTCCGGAGCCGGCGGGCACCTGGCGGGCGGTCGGGTGGAGCTGGGAGAGCAGGGCGCGGTCTTCGTCGTCGGCATCCTCACTCTCTACGAGGGCGAGCACGGGAGCGTACTCGAGTTGCCGGGCCCAGGTGTCCCCTACCGTCCGCCGGTCGGTGGCGGCCGTCGCGAGCCCGACGTCGGCCAGGTCGTCACCGTTGGCGAGGCAGGGCAATACCAGGGAGGGATCCACCGCGGTGATCACGCTGGTGAGCTCGACTGCCCGGCGGCCGTGTCCGGCGATGACTTCGGCCATGGCCTTGGGCTCGACGGAGTCCCACAGTTCGACGACGGCCAGGCGTGCCGTACAGCTGTCGGCCAGCCGTAGCAACTCGGGGACCAGGTCTTCGCGCAGGGCGCAGCAGGCGCAGTCGTTGGCGAGCGGCGTCTTCGTGCGGGAGAGCTCGCCCGAGGCGTCCCTCACCACGCGCAGCACCGTGCCGGTGGGTGCGGCGGCCAGGTCGTGGTGGAGCGCGACGCTGCCGGGTACGGAGTGCAGCAGCCGCTCCACCACCTCCTTGCGGGCGTCGGAGTGGAGCCCGCCCACGATGGCGACGGGCAGGGTCACGGCTTGCTCCCGTAACGGCGCTCGAAGCGCTCGACTCGGCCGGCGGTGTCCAGGACGCGGGCGGTGCCGGTGTAGAACGGGTGGCTCTGCGAGGAGATCTCGACGTCGATCACGGGGTAGACCTGGCCGTCCTCCCACTCGATCGTCTTGTCGCTGGTGGCGGTGGAGCGGGTGAGGAAGGCGAAGTCGGCGGCCTTGTCGCGGAAGACGACAGGGCCGTAGGAGGGGTGGATGCCGGGCTTCATGAGGCTGTCTTTCTGGGAGTGGAGTGGCCGGTGATGCGGTTCAACGCTCTTCGCGGAAGTCGACGTGCCGGCGGACCACCGGGTCGAACTTCCGCAGCACCATCCGGTCCGGATCGTTTCGCCGGTTCTTGCGGGTGACGTAGGTGTAGCCGGTGCCCGCCGTGGAGCGCAGCTTGATGACCGGGCGTACTTCGTTGCGTGCCATGCCGCTACTATATGGGAATGATTTCCATTATCGATACTGCTTCTGCGGTGGAGAGGCAGGCGAGCCTGTGTCCGCACACTGCCAACTGACCGGAGCCAAGCCGGGATTCGGCAACAACGTCTCGCACTCGCACCGGCGCACGTCCCGCCGCTTCGACCCCAATATCCAGAGCAAGAGGTACTGGCTGCCCAGCGAGGGCCGGCACATCCGGCTCACGCTCAGTGCCAAGGCCGTCAAGACCATCGACAGCATCGGCATCGAGGCCGCGGTGGCACGGATCCGCGCACGTGGGGCGAAGGTCTGATGGCCAAAGCGAGCAAGATCAGGCAGAACGAGAAGCGCAAGGCGGTCGTCGAGCGGTACGCCGCTCGGCGGGCGGAGCTGAAGGAGATCATCCGGAAGCCGTCTGCCACCGGGGCCGAACGGCAGGCGGCCGTGGCCGAACTGCGCAAGCAGCCGCGCAATGCGAGCGCGACCAGGGTGCGCAACAGGGACAGCGTCGACGGTCGGCCCCGCGGGTACTTCCGGAAGTTCGGCCTGTCCCGGGTGAGGCTGCGGGAGCAGGCGCACGCCGGATTCCTCCCCGGAGTCACCAAGTCGTCCTGGTAGCCGGCGCGTCAGCGCGACGGTACCGAAACGGCCCGTACCCGCGGCGGCGCGCACTGCGCGCCGCCGTGCACGGGGCCGGTCGCCTTCGCGGCATGCCCCGGGAGCAGCGCCGCCACCGGTGCCGCCGGCGGCGCTGTACCGGCGGCGGCGCTGTACCGGCGGGCCGGCTGCCGGGCGTACAGGGTCTGCGCCCGTCGACGGGGCCGGCCAGCCACCCACCGTCGACCTCGCCAGCTGCGCGCCCCGCTGGCTACGAGTACGCGGGTACGCGAGTACGCGAGCATGGTCGGGGAGGACGACTGCAGCGCCCCCGCCGTCCCCTCAAGCCGGGACGGACTCACCGCTGACCTCGACACAGCCTCGCGCGGGCTACCGCCGGGGTCTGCGTACTCCACCAGTCCCTCGCGGCTGGCCGGCCTCGGTTCAACGCCGGCGCTACGGAGGGCGGCGGCGGGCTGGGCGGGGCCGCGTCCGTCGGGCAACTGCCCGACGTCGTCCATGTGGCCAACCGCCTCGCCCGGCAGCCCTCCGCAACGCCATGTGCTCGGCCGCATCGAGGGGTCAGCCGATGCGGACGGTGATTTCGGGGAGGGGGATGTCCGAGAGGTTCAGCTGGAGCCCGGTCAGGGTCAGGTAGGTCTGCGAATCGGTCAAGCCCGAGGTGGTCGACGGCGCCTGGGACTTCCCGCGCGCGCTCACCAGCAGGTACCAGCCCCCGCGCTTGTAGCTGCGGGAGGCTTCGGGCCGGTCGCCGTTCGGGTTCAGCGTCCAGCCCTGGCGCTCCAGATCCGCGCAGATCGCGTCCATCTCGGACTGTGCTGCGGTCTTCTCGCGGACGGCCACCCAGCCCGTCCTGTTCGTGGCCGCGCCGGCCGCGACGGTCGGGCGGCCCTGCTCCGGGTCGAGTCCCGCCGCGCTGACCGCGGTCCGGATCACCTCGTCCACGGCGTCCCGTGTGAGGGGCGGTGACGTGGACTCCGGCGTGGGCGCCACCGCGGACGGGGAGGGCACGGGCTCGGGCGCCCCGAGGTGGATGCGCCCATCGTCCGTTATTCGGACGTGGTCCGGCAGGACCGCGGCGGCCAGACTCGCGATCAAGGTCGCGGCCAGCCCGATCCATATTCTCTTCAACAGCGCATTCAACGCGAAAACTCCCCCCGAGTGATCATTCAGAGGGAGTTTCACACACACTGGTCGACGCGCGGCAGCCCCTCTCCGGGGCGGGACCGGCGGTCGGGGCTCTGACCGAGCGGACGATGCTCACGGGCATCGAGCGGACGCTGCTCACGGTCGTCGTCCGCGGCCGGCCCGGGACCATCGAGCGGCTGCGCCGCCGGACCGGTCGGAGCACTCGAGGTGAGCCGATCGCAAATCACAGGCAGATCTCGCGCATATCTCGTCACACGTCCTTCCAGGGCTTAGGGTGCCGTTACCCGGCCGGGTATCAGAGTGAGAACCGATGCCACTCCGCTGGAGGATGACTCTCCGTGTCGCACGTTTCACAAGCTTCCGTCACCACCCCCGACGGTGAGCCGGCCCCGCTCGTCCCCACCACATATGGCGAGGTGAAAGGGTGGTTCTCGGCGTATGACCAGGTGCTCTTCGACTGGTTCCTGACACGTCAGAACAGCGATGAGGGGCAGCCGGGCGACCTGCTGGAGCTGGGTGCCTTCATGGGGAAGAGCGCGATCTTCCTCGGAGGGTACCTCCGGCCCGGTGAGGAGTTCACCGTGTGTGACCTCTTCGACTCGCCCGCGACGGACGACTTCAACATCGCGGAGAACCGCAGCTCCTACCCCACGCTCACACGGCGCGGATTCGAGACGAACTACCTCGCCTTCCACGAGGCACTGCCGACGCTGATCCAGGCCCCCACCTCGGTCGTCGCCGACGAGGTCAAGCCGATGAGCTGCCGATTCGTGCACGTCGACGCCTCGCACCTCTACGAGCACGTCGTCACCGACATCGCGTCCTCCCGTCTCGTCGCGACCCCGGATGCCGTGGTGGTCTTCGACGACTACCGCTCCGAGCACTGCCCGGGCGTGGCCGCCGCCGTCTGGACCGCCGTCGTCACGGGCGACCTGCACCCCATCTGCGTCTCGGCCTCGAAGCTCTACGCGACCTGGGGTGACCCGGAGCCCCACCAGGCGGCACTGCGCGCGTGGCTGGAGGAGCGCTCCGACCTCTGGCACGGCGTGGACGTGATCGACGGCCGCCCCCTCGTACGCATCGGGGACCAGGGCGTGGTCGCACCGACGCCCCCGCAGCCGCTGCGCCCAGCGCCGCAAGCGGAACCGGCGCCGGTCCCCGCCACCGCCGCGCGCAGGCCCGGTGCCCGCTGGCGCAAGCTGGCCAAGGACCTGCTCCCGCCCGTGGTCACCCGCGCGATCGTCGCCCGCAACCGCCGTCGCAGGGCCTGACACCGACGGGCTGACACCACGCCCCCGGGCCGGATCCGGCCCGGGGGCGTGGTGCGGCGTACCCACGTCCGACGCCCGGGGTACCGGGGCCGCGTGCCCGGGCCACGGCCCGCTGCCGGGCTCCGGCGACTTGCGCGACTCCTCGACCCGGCCCACGGGTGCGGCCTGAAATACGAAGGGAGTTACGGCGAGGAGTGCACGGTGCTGCTCTGCATGGCCCTGGCGGTCCTGCCGGTCGTGGTCGCGGTGCTGGCGCTGCGCACTCCGCGGAACACCACGGCCATCTGCCGGGCAGCCGCCTCGTGGGTCCTCGCGCTGGCGCTCCTGATCGTGCTGGTTGCGGCGGGATCGGGGCCCTGGGTCCTCTGGTGCGCCGTCACGATGATCGCCGCATGCGCGGCCACCGTCGCCTGCGCGGGCAACCCGTCGACGCCGTCGAAGCTGCCGTCCCGCGTCGCGGCCGCGATCGCCGTTGTCGCGCTGGTGGCGGCGGCCTCCGGCTCCTGTTCCGGGCCGTACACGGACTGTCCGGGAGTTTGGAGCGCTCCGCAGGGCGCCGCGTCCCTGACCCTGACCGAGGAGACGGCGCCCGGGCAGGGGGGCCACTACAGCTCGCGGATGGGAACGTGCACGGAACAGGGCAGTTGGGTTTTCGACTACCCGCAGACCCGCGCGTGATGAGGGCAGTCGGGGCGGCGCCGGTGACCTGCGAGAGGAGAAGAAGCGGAATGACTGCCCTCCACCGCCGGCGGAACCGGACCGAGCAAGTCGTGACCACAGTCATCGACACCGCCTGCCGGCTTTGAGGTCGCGAGCCGAACGGCTCCTGCAAGACATCATCGAGCGGGAGGAGAACGGCAGCGTCGCCATCGACGCCACGAGCCCTTGAGTGGCTGGACCAAGATCCCCCGGGTATAGGGGCCTTCACCGGTACGCACCCGGTACGCACCGCACGTCCTGGACTCGCGCGAGCTGGTCGGTCCCATGCGATGCGCCTCTACCAGGCATGCCAGAGCACACCATGACGGTGACGGACCGGCGGCATGTCTACGTCGTCAAGTTCGTGGCCGGCGCGGTGCAGTGCACGGATCCGCTGGATGTCGAGTCGCTCCTGGAGTCGGGCGCGGCGCTCGGCCGTAGCGATCTCGGCGGAAAACGAGCCCGTCCTGCAGTGGAGCACCATCCACTGCCAAGAGGAGACCTGACGCAGCGTCTTCGCCGGGGCGGGACGACGGCCTTCGCGGGCGGCTCGAGCCATTTCAGCATGCGCATAGCGCAGGTCGTACAGCGACATGGACTCCGATGAGCCCTCGTGGACGCGGAGTCGCGTGGGAGTCGTGCGGACAGTTCGGGACATCGAGAGCCTCCGTATGGCCCTCTGGGCTTTCCAGAGGCACCTACGGCGGGTGCGTAGTGGTGAGCACGACTCGGCTCCCTGCGTTGGTCACGACGACTTACCAGCAGCACAGTAGTCGCGCCGAGACGTGGAGGCCCGAGAGTTTCTCCGCGCCCCGCTGCGGCCCGTGCCCCCGAGGCGAGCTCGAACGTTCTCCTCGCCTCAGTGGGTCAGCTTGGGGATCAGGGTTTGAAGGAGCTGCTGCATCGCCTTGAAGGTGCCGTCGGCCTCGGCGTCGGTCAGCGGCGGCGTCGGCTCGGCCTCGACCTTGCAGTCGAGGTTGCGGGCACGGACCTTCACACCGACGGTGGGATGGTTCGAGCCGCGGTAGCGGTAGGCCTCGTCCCCGAGACCGAATACCGCCTCCGGGGGGCCGTAGGGCGCCGCCCGGCCGAGCTCGAACCCGTCAATGGCCTTGGCCACGTCCCGCCACGCGCTGCAGAGAACGGTGACCTCGACGACGCCTGCGCCCGTACCGCCGCGAGACATGGACTGCTCGCACATGGAGCCGGAGACCACCTCGGGTTCGAGACCGGTGTTGTAGCCGTCGCGTGCACCTTGCAGCTGGAACACGCCCGCGAACTCCTGGAAGTCGACGTGCGCGCAGAGGGATCTGGGCGGGGGATGGTCCCCCGGATTGAGCGTCACTGCACGGTCGTCCGGTGACGGCCGGCTCGCAATCGGTACGGGCGACGAGGCGGAGTCGCCCATGGCGATCACCAACCTGATCAGCAGGCCGACGGCGACGAAGGAGGCACTGACCACCGCCCAGATCTTGTTACGGCTCGTATCCGCCATGACGCCCCGTCCCCCTCCGCTGTCCCCCGACACCAGAACGCTGCCGAGCACTGACAGGCATCGGCCGACAGTGCGCGGACTCACCCACCCGTGGCGGAACCCCACGGGGCATCAGGGGTGACGTCGGATCGAGCCCCGGCAGTTCCCGCCAGGCCGACTCGGCCGCGTCCACGAAGACCGACCGGCGGGTCCACGAAGACCGACCGGCCTCACCACCCGCCCAGTGGGCCGGTTGTCATACCCGGCGGTTACCTTGCAGATCAGGAACACAATCAGGGCGGAGCGCAAGAGCGCAGCGCAAGTGCGCAGGAGTGGGGAGCGGCAATGGTCGTCGAGGTGGGGTACGCGCAGGGGTGGGACCCGGAGGCGCGTGCGCCCTGGCGGCCGATCTCCGCCCGGGAGGCGCGGGAGCGGGATGCCGCCGGGCTTCCCTACGTGGTGGTGTACCGGGAGCCGGGCCGGGAGGCTCCGCTGGAGGTCCGGCTCGTCTCCTGGCGGGACCACTACGTCGGGCTGTGGGTCTACGACGCCCAGGGCCGCCGCACCCACGACCTGGACAGGCGGGTGCTGGACGCACCGTCGCGGCTGCTGCGCCGGTACACCGTCGCCTGGCACTACACCGACCCGGAGATGCCGGAGTTCGACGCGAAGTGCCCCCGCACCACCGTGGACCTCTTCCCGGACGGGAGAGGGCGACGGACGCAGGAACCCCAGGGGAAGGGCGGGGGCGCACACGTCACCTCCCCGAGCCTCAGTGACGACGAGCGCTGGATGGACCGCCCGGCATTCGGGGAGTGGCCGCTCCTCTCGGCCGAGGCGCACGGGCTCACCGAGCCGCCGACCTTCGCGGCAGCTGGTCCGGGCGTGAGCGGAGGCAGGGGCGAGGGCGCCGACGAGAGCGAAAGCGACAGCGATGGCGAGAGCGAGGGGGAGAGCGAGGCGGGCGAACGCGGTGACGGAGCTGCTCCCGTCACGTGCTGGCGTCCGCCGCGCCCCGCACAGCCCGGGCCGATCAACGACCTGTTCCGGCCCGGGGTGCGTGTGACCGACGGGTACCACCCCGAGATGACCGTGGTGGAGCCGCGCCGGGTCGCCGGCCTGTGCGTACCCAGCGGGTTGCTGGCCGTCTCCGGCCCGGACGCCGACGCAGGCGACGGGCCGCGCATCACGGTCCCGGTCCCGCCCGGGGAGTACGTGGTCGACGAGGCGTGCGTCCGCTACAGCTACCACTGCGAGTGGCGGAACACCGAGGTCACGACCACGGCCTGCACGGCCGTCCGCCTCCTCGTCAGCGAAACCCCCGCCGCGTCCTGGACGATGGCCCTCGCCGCGGACGACGATCCCCGGCTGTTCATCGAGAACCAGATAACCGGCTTCGACACCGACGGGGCCACCGGCTGCTTCGCCGACGCCGGGGCCTGGGAGCCGCTCGTCGCGCTCTACGTGCGGGGGCTGATCCAGGGCGAGCCGGACCTGGACGGGTACGAGGACATCGACGACGGTTCCCTCTTCATGCAACGGACCTGGGACGAGGCCTCCGGCGGCGAACTCATGGCCTTCGCCACGACCGGGGACGGTACCTACCCCGTGTGGCTCGGCCGTTCCGACGCCGGTGAGCTGGTCGCCGTCGTGGTGCTGCTGGAAGGGATGCCCGAGGTGCTCGCGGAGCGGGACGGAGCCGACGCCGTTGCCTGACACGATGCCTGACACGATGTACGTGACGTTCGAAGAGTCCTGGGACGCGAAGTCCCGTACGGGCGGTGGCGCCCTGTCCGAGGAGGTGGCGCGCGTCCGGGATGCCGCCGGTCTTCCGTACGCGGTGGTCTACCGGGTGCCTGGCCGTGAAGTCCCGCTCGCGGCGCGGATGGTGGTATGGCGGGCCGGTGTCCTGGACAGTTGGGCGTACGACGAGTACGGCCGCCGGACCGCCGAGGCCGAGCTGCAGATGCGAACCGACGAGGGGCAACTGCTGATCCGGCGCTTGCTGGTGCGGCGGTACCCGGACGGGCAGACGGGGGAGTTCGATGTGCACTGCCCCCGGACAGTGGTGGAGCTCTCGGCAGGCGGTACCGCCCGTATATCGCACCAGCCCCAGGGCATGCGGGGAGCCTCTCTGGAGGCACAGCTGACGGTGGCCGACGAGCACTTGTGGACGCCCCGTCCCGGCTTCGACGACTGGTCGGCGCTTCCGGTCGCGGACGCGCTGCCGCACTGGGTCGCGGCGGAGCTTGTCGCTGCAGAGCTGGGGGCCGCAGAGCCGGCGGCTGCAGAGCCGGCCGTCGCCGGTTCCGGCTGGCGCCTGGAGCCCTCCCGGCTCCTGGGGTCCCCCGACTTCGACCGGGTCTTCCGGCCCGGCACGCACATCGGCGGGGTGCGGGTCCGCGAAGCGGTCCCGTGCGGCAGCGTGCGCGTGCCGAGTGGGGTGCTGGCGGTGGACTGTCCGCAGAGCGGGGACGAAGAGCCGAGGATCACCGTGGCTGTGCCGCCGGGCACGTACCCGGTGGAGGCGGCCTCGGTCGAGGTGGCGGACAGGGGTCAGCCGTCCTACGAGGAACTCGTGGCGGTGCGTCTGCAGGTCTCCGACGTACCCGTGGCGGCCTGGGAGATGGCACTGGGGCCGGGTGACGACACGCTCCGGCTCCGTGCCGGAGCAGCTTTCGGCTTCGGCACCGACGCGGCAACGGGCGCCTTCGGCGACGCCGACGCCTGGCAGGACCTGCGGGGACTGCTGGATCGAGCGAGCCGGCCGGGTTCTTCGGAGGCCGACAAGATCGCCAGTACCGAAGTCGGCGCGCATCTCGACGGCGGCGGCCTGGGCGCGGACATGGCTGTCTTCTACACGGGCGGCGATGGCGTGTATCCGGTCTGGGTGGGCCGCTCCGCCTCCGGAGAGGTCGTCTGCGTCGCTGTCCACACAGGCCTCGATCTGGACCTCGACGACTGAACCATGCTCCCGCGCTCCCTGCGGCGCGCCGCGAACGGGGCTGGCCCGCGGGAGGGGAAGGCCCCGGTGTGCGGGCACGACCCCATCGAGGGCACGGGAGCCCGCCGCCGCCATCCACCTCGACCACCTCACCGTCGTCCCGGACACGGGGACGGCGGGGTGGCCCCTCTGCCGCGGAATGCCGACTGAAGGCGTTCTCGTACGCCGCTCGGCCGGACGACCCCGCGGGGCGGCATCGTGAGTCGACTCACTAGATGCTCACGTCAGATGGCCGCTGATGAGTTTTTCCCAGGAGCGGATGAAGGACGTGTAGCCGGCGGCGAACTCGTCGAGTGCCGAGGCCGAGGCCGCGGCCGGGGTGAGGGGCGTCAGGTCGCAAGTGACCGTCACCTCGCTGCCGGCCTCGGTTGCTGCCAGGGAGACGGTGACCGTTCCGGCCCGGACGCCGGGGGTGATCCGGGCGTAGGAGACCCACCGCGGGAAGGCGCAGGAGGCGACCAGCCAGGTCGTCTCCTCGCCGTCGGACGAGGTGAGCCAGACGGTTCCCGGCGCCGTGTCGTCGGGCGTCCCGACCGGGAAGACGGGTTCCCCGCCCGGCACCCAGTCGCGTTCACCCCGGGCGGTGAAGAGCCGGAAGGCGGCTTCGGGCGGAAGCGGCACGTGCAGCGCGGCGCTCACGACACGACGGTTCATTTCTCCGCCCGGCGGTGCGCGTCGGCCGCGGTCAATTCCAGCCCGTAAACGTCCTTGAGCTGCTCGATCTTGGCGAGGGGTGGCTGCCGAGAAGGGAGCTCTGCCGTCGAACGAGTGCAGGACGATTCCCTCGACGAGCATGGTGTGCCTGGAGGCAGCTGCCGAAGGACTTCCCGCCCTGGCCGACGGTGTAGTGGTACTTCACTTGGTGGCATGACGACGGCACGGTCGAGCGCATCCACAACGCTCTGCGCGGCAAGGTCCGTGAGGCCGACGGCCATCACGGGATTCCCCAAGCCGGCACCCGCTCCCCTCCGGAGTCACGCACTGTGAACTGACGAGTAGGCGCCGGACGAAACAGCGGCAGCCAATGAAGTCGCAGGGAACGTGCCGGAGCCCGGGCCGGACACTGCCGCCCAGGTCCGGGCAGACCTGGCCTTCCTCCTCGGGTGGACTGCACTCCGAAAAGGGCGTCGGAGGCCTCTGTCTCCCCCGGCACACGTGCGCCGTCGTGCGGGTCCCACATGCGTACCTCGTGCGGCGCCGCTCACGCCGCTCCGCCAGAGGTCTGGCCGCCCCGCCAACCCCTGCTTCGCGAGAAGTCTTCAGTGCCGCACGAACGGCTGATCCCGCGGCCGCAGCTGATCACGAGGCCCCGCCGCCTGCAACACCACGTCCAGCACCCGCGCCGGGTCCGCGGCATACGCATGGGAGAACCACGCCATATTGGGTTCCACCACGGCCCACTGGTGGCCCGGGCGGTACGGATCGAGCAGCTGTCCGACGTCCACAACGACGGCGCTCGGCAGAGCAGCCCCGGACGCAGCGACCAGGCGGTCGACGAACTCGGCAATCTCCGCGGCAATGCCCCCGTCCCTGTCCAGCGGGAGTGGGTCGAGCCGGCCGAACACCGCGTAGCGACTGCCTGCAGCGACCTGCCCGTCAAGCAGGAACAACCGGTACTCGGCAGCGAAGGTCACCACATCAGAGAGCAACACTGGCGTCGCCGCGTCCAGCTCGGCCGGCAGCCGGGAGCCATCGCTGTAGACAGCAGCGGGGAAGGACTTGTCCCGTGGGGGTTTGACGAACGTCGGCCGCTCGACCGCCCGGGCATCCGCGAGGGTCCCGACACGCACCTCCCGCCCCGTGAACTCCTGCGGCAACCGGGCAAGCCAGTCATCCGCCGGTTCGAGCAACGCGAGGCCCAGCCGTCCGGCCAACCGAGCCCCCGCCACCGGCCCGCCGTACCAGTACGCCGGTCCCGATGCCGGTTCCACCGCCGCGCTCATTTCCTCCGCCGCACGGACAGCCATCCCGCGCCCCGCCGCCTCGATGGCCAACAGCTCCATCGTCGATGTCCGCCGCCCAGGCATGACCAGCACCGTAACCCTCCTCCACGACGTGTGAAGCCGCCAGGCTAGATCCCTCTTTTCCCGGCCGCACCCGAGTATCCGGTGCCGCAATGCAGGAACGGGACAGCCAAGACCGGTGCACGATTGCGCGCCCAGACCGAGGCGTCCACACACTTCACGCTTCTTCGGACTGCAACCTGCCCTCGCTCAGGAGGAACGGCAGACCAAGGCGACCGGGGCAACCAGGCCTACCCCGAGAATGGGGCGGTGAATTCGAAGACGTGTATGGACAGCGAGTCGGTGGAGAACCTGCTGGCACTGCTGAAGCAGGCCGCCGAACTGCCGGCGCAGGACGCTCAGCGGCGCCGCATCGAGGGAGCCGCCAAGAACCTCATCCGGAGCGGCCGTCGCGACCGCAGGGCCCAAGCACGCGTGCGCGACCGCGAAATCGACGCCGCACTCCTCGCCGCCACCACAACCGGAGCTCACGACCGGACCATGGACACAGCACTGTCCACGCACGCAACCGGCCCCCTGCCCCTGACGGAAGCCGGACGCAGCCCCGGCCCGTCGTCTGCAGACGGGCCGCCGACGTTCGCCGCGCGGAATCCGGCGGCGGCCCTCGGAACCCTGCGCCGCGGCCAACGCTGCTACGTCTGCAAGGATCCTTACCGGGAAGTGCATCCCTTCTACCACCAACTGTGCATGTCCTGCGCCACCGCCAACCTCGAACAGCGCAGCGCACGTACCGACCTCACCGGGCGCCGCGCGCTGCTGACCGGCGGCCGCGTCAAGATCGGCCATGAACTCGCCCTGATGTTGCTGCGTGATGGCGCCGACCTGACGGTCACCACCCGCTTCCCACGGGATGCCGCCGCCCGTTTCGCCGTCGCCCCGGACCGTGACAGCTGGTGGGATCGACTGAAGATAGCTGCACTCGACCTGCGAGACCCGCGTCAGGTACTGGCCTTCACCGACCAGGAGCTGGACCGCGGACGCCCGTTGGACATCCTGATCAACAACGCCGCGCAGACCCTGCGTCGCGCGCCCGAGGCATACGCGGCCTTGGCCGCCACCGAGGCGGCGGGGCTGCCGGCCGCGCGGCACTGGGTGGCTCCGGGTTTCGTCGTGCCCGGCAGTCCGAACCTGGCCCTGACCGCGGGCGGCCCTCCGGCCGCGGCGGTGCTCGAGGTACCAGGGGGCGTTGGCGGTGTGGTCGATGCGGCAGGGCTGTTGCTCGACGCGGCTCCGGGGAACTCCTGGACTCTTCAGCTGGGTCAGGTCGGTGCTGCGGAGCTCATCGAAGTGCAACTCGTGAACGCTGTTGCCCCGTTCCTGCTCGCTGACCGGTTGCTGCCGCTGATGGAGGCGTCGCCCCACCCGGCCCGCTATTTGATCAACGTGTCTGCGGTGGAGGGCCAGTTCGGCGCCCTCAACAAGTCGCCCGACCATCCGCACACCAACATGGCCAAGGCCGCGCTGAACATGCTCACCCGCACGAGCGCTGCTGCTCTTGCCGCCCGGGGGATCCATTGTTGCTCCGTCGACACCGGGTGGGTCACGGACGAGAAGCCCGCAGCCGCCCGCGCGCGGCACGCGGCGACAGGTTGGCGGCCGCCGCTGGACGTCGTCGATGGTGCGGCGCGTATCTACCATCCCATCCGCGAGGGTGAGGCGGGCCGCCCCCTGCACGCGGTGTTCCTCAAGGACTACCGTCCTGCCGCCTGGTAGTGGCAGTGGGGTAGGAGCGGGTCGCCGGAAGGCCCTACGGCTGTCAGCGCCGCGCCAGGGACACCGGTGATCCGGGGGGGCTGGTGCGCGACGCGGTCCGGCGATGTAGATGTCGGTCGGCTTGGCGCGGGCCTCAGCGGGTGGCGGCGCGGGCACGAGTTTCAGCTGGTGGCGGCGGTGTGTGCCGTCAGGGCGGTGGGTGATTGTTCGTTCAACAATCGGGTGCGGGTGTGCCGACCGGTCGGTTCCAACGGTCGCCTGCGCACTTGCCGCGGTCGCTGTCTCTATCCCTGTCCTGGTCTGGCTTGGGCCTTGTTTGGGGGTGGTGTGTGCTGGTTCTGGTTTGTCTGGTTTCGGTGTGGGGTGGGGTGGGTGTCGTTTGCCGGGCTGGGCTGGTGCGGTTTGTGTCTGGTGCTGGTGTGGTTTGTTGCTGATGTTGCTGATGTTGCTGATGTTGCTGATGTTGCTGGGTGTGGGGTGTGGGGTGTGGGGTGTCAGAGTCCGAGGGTGATGGCGATGCGGGTCATTTCGGCGGTGGTGTTGACGTTGAGTTTGGTGCGGATGCGGCGGAGGTAGGCGTCG
>NZ_JOBX01000075.1:0-28292 GCF_000720645.1 Streptomyces sp. NRRL S-378 | reverse complement strand
CCCCCGGACCCCCGACCCCACCCGATCTCCGTCGAGGCTCTCCGCACACGCCAGGAGGCACCCACCATGACCCAACAGCGCCCACGCATCGTGGACCTGAGCGAGACGCCGCCCAACCGCCGGCGCGGTGGCGACCTGAGGGCCGTACTCACCCCGACGTCGGTGGGTTCGACCAGCGGCTTCATGGGCCTGGCCATCATGGCCCCCGGAGAGTCGATCGCCGAGCACTACCACCCGTACTCCGAGGAGTTCGTGTACGTCGTCAGCGGCCGGCTGGAGGTCGACCTCGACGGGGAACCCCACCCGCTGCGCACCGACCAGGGACTCCTGGTCCCGCTGAACACCCGGCACCGCTTCCGCAACGTCGGGGACACCGAAGCCCGCATGGTCTTCCACCTCGGCCCCCTCGCCCCGCGCCCCGAACTGGGGCACGTGGACACCGAGCAGGCCCCCAACCCGGAGGGAACCGCATGGGAGCAGCCGCCGGACCGCACAGGAGCGGTCTCGTGACCCGCCGGCGGGTGGCCGTCACCGGAGTGGGCGTCGTCGCGCCCGGCGGCATCGGCGTCCGCGACTTCTGGGACCTGCTGGCCAACGGCCGTACGGCGACACGGGGCATCAGCCTCTTCGACCCGACGGGATTCCGCTCCCGGATAGCCGCCGAGGTCGACTTCGACCCCGCCGCGCACGGCCTCGACGACGAAGAGGCGGCCCGTGCGGACCGGTACATCCAGTTCGCCCTGGTCGCCGCCCGCGAGGCGGTGCGCGGCGCCGGACTCGACCTCACCTCGGACGAGGCCTGGAGGACCGGTGTCTCCCTCGGCACCGCCGTCGGCGGCACCACCCGGCTGGAGCACGACTACGTCGCGGTGAGCCAGTCCGGTTCCTGGTGGGATGTGGACCACAAGCTGGCCGGCCGGCACCTGCACCGGGCGTTCACACCGGCCACCCTCGCCTCCGCCGTCGCGGAGGAGACGGGCGCACGCGGCCCCGTCCAGACCGTCTCCACCGGCTGCACCTCGGGACTCGACGCCATCGGGTACGCCGTGCACGCCATCGCGGAGGGCCGGATGGACGTGTGCATCGCCGGAGCCTCGGACTCGCCCATATCGCCGATCACGGTGGCCTGCTTCGACGCCATCAAGGCGACCTCGCCGAACAACGACGACCCGGCGCACGCCTCCCGGCCGTTCGACGCCGACCGGGACGGCTTCGTCCTCGGCGAAGGCGGCGCCGTCCTCGTGCTCGAAGAGCTGGAACACGCCCGCGCCCGCGGGGCGACCGTCTACTGCGAGATCGGCGGCTACGCCACCTTCGGCAACGCCCACCACATGACCGGGCTGACCACCGAGGGCCTGGAGATGGCCCGGGCCATCGAAACCGCGCTCGCCCAGGCGGGGATCGCCGCCGACGAGATCGACTACGTCAACGCGCACGGCTCGGGCACCAAGCAGAACGACCGCCACGAGACCGCGGCGGTCAAGAAGGTCCTGGGCGACCACGCCTACCGGACGCCGATGACCTCCATCAAGTCCATGGTGGGTCACTCCCTCGGCGCCATCGGGGCCATCGAACTCGCAGCCTGCGTCCTCGCCATGGTCCACCAGGTGGTGCCGCCCACCGCCAACTACGAGACGCCCGACCCCGAGTGCGACCTGGACTACGTGCCCAAGGTCGCCCGGGACCGGAAACTGCGCAGCGTGCTCTCCGTGGGCAGCGGCTTCGGCGGCTTCCAGTCCGCCGTGGTCATGACCCGGCCGAAGGAGGAGGTCTCGTGACCAGCCGTACGGTCATCACGGGCATCGGGGTCGTCGCCCCCAACGGCGTGGGCGCCGACGCCTTCTGGAAGGCGACCCAGTCCGGTCAGAGCGTGCTCGACCGCGTCACCAGGGCGGGCTGCGAGCACCTGCCGCTGCGCGTCGCGGGCGAGGTACGGGGCTTCGACCCGGGATCCCTGGTCGAGGACAAGTTCCTCGTCCAGACCGACCGGTTCACCCACCACGCCCTCGCCGCGGCCGACCTCGCCCTGGAGGACGCCCGGCTCGGCAGGGCCGACTACGAGGGCGACCCCTTCGCCTTCGGTGTCGTCACCGCCGCCGGTTCCGGCGGTGGTGAGTTCGGCCAGCGCGAACTGCAGCACCTGTGGGAACAGGGGCCGCGCTTCGTCGGCCCGTACCAGTCGATCGCCTGGTTCTACGCCGCGAGCACCGGCCAGATCTCCATCCGCCGCGGTCTGAAGGGACCCTGCGGGGTCGTCTGCAGTGACGAGGCGGGCGGGCTCGACGCCTTCGCGCACGCCGACCGGGCGATCCGCCGGGGCAGCCGGGCCATGCTGGTCGGAGCGACGGAGGCGCCCCTCGCGCCGTACTCCATCGTCTGCCAGCTGGAGTACGAGGGACTGAGCACGCGGGACGACCCGGAACGCGCCTACCGCCCCTTCACGGACCAGGCCTGCGGCTACGTCCCCGCCGAGGGCGGCGCGATGTTCGTCGTCGAGGACGAGGCCGAGGCCCGCCGTCGCGGCGCCACCGTGCGCGCCGCGCTGGCCGGCCACGCCGCGACCTTCAGCGGCACCCGGCGGCCGGACGAGGCCGGCGAGGGGCTGGCCCACGCGGTCCGCGGCGCACTCCGGGAAGCCGGATGCGCCCCCGAGGACATCGACGTGGTCTTCGCCGACGCCCTCGGGACCCCGGAAGCGGACGCGGCCGAAGCGGCCGCGATCCTGCGCTCCCTGGGCGACCACGGACGAAAGGTGCCGGTCACGGCGCCCAAGTCCGGTACCGGCCGGGCGTACTGCGCGGCTCCCGCCCTCGACACCGCCGCCGCCGTCCTGGCGCTGGAGCACGGCATCGTCCCGCCGACCCCGAACGTCTACGACGTGTGCCACGACCTCGACGTGGTGACGGGCAGCGCCCGGCAGGCGGAACTGCGCACCGCGCTGGTGCTCAGCCGCGGCCGGATGGGATCGAACTCCGCGCTCGTCGTCCGCAAGGGCGCCCCGGCGGCCTCGTAGTCCGCCGGGCCCGCGCGGCCCCTCACAAGAAGGGAGCACCACATGTCCGACCGACTGACCGTGGAGGAACTGGCGGCCCTGATGAAGACCGCCGGCATCACCGTCGATCCCGCCGAAATGGCGAGCCGTCCGGACTCCTCGTTCGACGAGTACGGCCTCGACTCACTGGGTCTGCTGGGCATCGTCGGTGAGCTGGAGAACCGGCGCGGACGGGCCCTGCCCACCGACGCCGACCGCTGCAAGACCCCCGGGGAATTCCTCGACCTCGTCAACCACAGCCTGATGACCGGAGCCTGACATGCCAGGACACACCGAGAACGAGATCACCGTCAACGCGCCCGTGGAGCTCGTCTGGGAGATGACCAACGACCTCCCGAGCTGGCCGCAGCTGTTCAGCGAGTACGCCTCGCTCGAAATCCTCGAGCAGAAGGGCGACACGACCACGTTCCGCCTGACCATGCACCCCGACGAGAACGGCAAGGTGTGGAGCTGGATCTCGGAGCGGACCGTCGACCGCCAGGGCCTCACGGTCCGCGCCCGACGGGTGGAGACGGGCCCCTTCGCCCACATGGACATCCACTGGCAGTACTTCAAGGTGCCCGGCGGCACCCGGATGAAGTGGACCCAGGACTTCGCGATGAAGCCGGACGCACCCGTCGACGACGCCTGGATGACCGACAACATCAACCGCAACTCCCCGATCCAGATGGCGCTCATCCGGGACAAGATCGAGCAGCGCGAACGCGAGAGCCGCGCCCCCGCCGCCAGCCGTATCTGAGGACGAAAGGCAAGCAGCCGGATGAACGACACGCACCGCGCCCTCATCGTCGCCCGCATGGCGCCGGGTTCGGGCCCCGACATCGCCGAGCTCTTCGCGGACTCGGACGCGGGTGAACTGCCGCGCCTGGTAGGGGTCACACGCCGGAGCCTCTTCCAGTTCGGCGACGTCTACATGCACTTCATCGAGGCCGACCGGCCGCCCGGCCCGGCCATCGCCAAGGTCACGGAACACCCCGAGTTCCGTCGGCTGAGCGACCGGCTCCAGGCGTACATCAGCCCGCACGACCCGGAGACCTGGCGCAGTCCGAAGGACGCGATGGCCCACGAGTTCTACCGCTGGGAGAACCCCGGCGCGAAGTGACCCGGCGGCCCGGACGGGACCCGCACACCGGCGTGTGCGGGTCCCGCCGCGCGTCGGCCGCCCGCCCGCCGCCCGCCACCGGCGGCCGGAGGAAGAGCAGCAGACAGCAGCAGAGGATCAGGAGACGGCATGAACCCGACAGACCCCGACCACTTCCCGGCGGATCCGGGCCGCCCGCACGACGGCGGGCACCCGCGCAGCTCACTGCGCGCGCTCGTCCTGTCCGGCTCCTCGCGCACCGGCTCCGTCAACGTCCGGCTCGCGGCCCTCGTCGCCGCGATGGTGCGCGACGCCGGGGCCGTGGCGGAACCCGTCACCCTCCGCGACTTCCCCATGCCGCCCTACGACGGCGACGCCGAGGCCGGCGACGGACTGCCGGAGGGCGCCCTGGCCCTGTGCCGACGGATCGAGGCCGCGCAGGCGCTGATCATCGCCTCGCCCGAGTACAACGCCTCCGTCCCCGGCGTCCTGAAGAACGCCGTGGACTGGGTCTCCCGCTACCGTCCGCAGCCCTTCAAGGACAAGCAGACCCTGCTGGTCTCGGCGTCGCCCTCGATGGTCGGGGGCAACCGGGGCCTGTGGGCCCTGCGCGTGCCCCTCGAACACCTCGGCGCCCGCGTCTACCCCGACATGTTCAGCCTGGCGGGGGCCCACCAGGCCTTCACCGAGGACGGCACCCTGACCGACCCGGGCCTCGGCGAGCGGCTCACCGCCACGATCGGCTCCTTCCTCGACCTCGTCGAGGCCGACACCCGCTACCTGTGCCTGCAGCGCCGCTGGTACGAGTTCCTGGGCGACCGCACCGACGCCCCGGTGACCTCCCGCGCCCAGGACTGATCATCATCGGCCACGAGGGGTGAGCTATGTTTGGCGCGAGTGACGTGAGAAGGAGGCCCTCCGGTGTCATCGGGGCAGCAGGCACGCGCGCAAGCGGCTGCGATCACGCCGAGCGGTCAGTCGTCAGCGGAGGTCCGTCCTCCGGCCGACCGGCTCCTCGCGCTCTTCGACGGCCGCCGCCTGTCCCCGGGCCAGCGGCGCATCGCGCAGTACCTGATCGACCACCTCACCGAGGCCGCGTTCCTCTCGATCACCGAGCTCGCCGAGCGGGTGGGCGTCAGCCAGCCCTCGGTGACCCGCTTCGCGGCCTCCCTCGGCTTCAGCGGCTACCCGGCGCTGCGCGACGTGCTCCAGCCGATCGCGCTGAGCGCGGTGGCCGGCGCCCCGGACACCCGTGAGCAGATCCGTCGCAACGAGCTGCAGGCCGCCGTCGACGCGGAGATCGAGAACCTCGAGAACGTGCGCAGGCTGCTCGCCGACACCAACCAGGTACTGGACATCGGCCGTGAGCTGGCCGCTTCGGTGCCGCTGACGATCCTCGGGCTGCGCATCTCGGTCTCCCTGGCGGAGTACTTCGCGTACGCCGCCCGGCGGATCCACCCCGACGTGCGCCTCGTGACGCGCGGCGGAAGCGTCGCCTTCGACGCATTGCTCCAGTCGCGGGCGGCCGGCGGGACGTGGGTGCTGGCGTTCGCCATGCCGCGGCACGCCAAGGAGACACTGTCCGCCGTCCGGGCGGCCCGCAGTACGGGGCTGCGGGTGGTCCTGATCACCGATCCCACCCTCGGGCCGCTGGTGGACGAGGCGGACGTGGCGCTGACGGCGGCGACCGGTTCCCGTCTGGTGTTCGACTCCTACGCGGCCCCCGGGATGCTCTCGGCGGCCCTGCTGCAGGCGATGGCGGACGCGGACCCCGAGCGGACCCAGGCCCGTCTGGAGGACTACGAGCACGTGGCCGACCAGCACGGCTTTTTCCTCTAGCGGTTCCTCACCGCTCCGCTCCGGCTTCACCAGGCGATATTCAGCCTTCGAGGTGCATGAAATTTTTCATACGCTTGCTTACTCGACGGTATATATGTTTACTGACGACGGCGCTCCTGATCCACCAGATGCCAAGGAGGACGACCCCACGTCCTCTCGAACGCGCCGCGGTACGACGAACCTCCTCCTCACGTCGCGACCGCGGGACGAGTCCAGGCTTACGGATCCCGCAGAGCGCCCATGGCGGCCTCGGTCAACCCCTGGGCCGAGGCCGCCCCTTCAGAACGTCTCGATCAGAGCTTCGACACCACTCGGAAGTGACGAGAATGCCCCAGACGGCCACGTTTACGCTCAGCCCGGACTGGCCCCTGCAGGTCAAGGCGCCCGGTACGCACGACTGGGAGCGCACGGCCACGCGCTGGCTGCGTGACCTCCTCCCGGCCCGCTACGGCGGCTACCTGACGCTGACCCGTCACCACGCACTCCTCGCCCGGCACGTCCAGCTCCAGCTGCAGCACGAGATGCGCGCGGTGCGGGCGGCCCTGCAGACCAGCCGGGCCGAGCTGCCCACGATGGGCATAGCCGAGTCGGTCATCGAGAACTCGATCAGGATGTACGCCCTGGAGCTGGAGCAGCTGAGCCGCCTCGCCCGGGGTGCGCGGCTCGTCTCGGACGCGCTCCTGGTGGGCACCCCCGCCCAGCGCCGGCGCTGACCGGCCTCAGGCCGGCTGCCACGAGCGCAGCCGGGCGGCGACGTCGAAGACGCTGACGCGCAGCGTGCGGATGTCGGTGATGAGGTCGCGCCACTGCTCGTAGGAGGCCTCCACCGCCTTTCCGGAGGCCTCCATGTAGGCGACGGCGACCCCGTAGGCGAAGTACTCGTTCGAGGTGGGCAGCGGCCGGAGCAACACGATCGCGTCCAGCAGGGCGGCCGCCCGCCAGTATGCGTCGGGGTCGTCCACCTCCAGGCTGGGCGTGTTGACCCGGTGCCGGGCCACGGCGGCCACCAGGGCGGAGTGGTCGGCCACCTCCACGTCCTTGAACAGCGCCTCCTGCCGCTCCAGCAGCCAGCGGTGATCGATGTGCAGTTCCACGCGTCCGAGTATCCCCGCCCCGGGCCCGGCCGCGGGGCTTTTCGGACCGGCCCGACGACCGGTTCGCGGCGACGGTTTGGTCCCGGCCGCGGTGTCCGGTTCGGATCCGACCGCGCAGAGGTGTTCCGCAGCGGGACTTTGCCTCCTACGGTGCGTGCAGCACAGTTCCGGGACCAGGAGGCAGCGTGAAGCGCGAGATCGACATCGACATCGACGAGCTGGTGGCGGCCATGCGGGCGGTCGACGAGGCGGGGCGGCTCTTCGAGGAGGCGCTCGCGGTGTACGAGTCGCGCGGCCTCAAGCGCACCAGCCTCGACTTCAAGGTGGCCGGCGGTTCCGTGCAGACGCTCCAGGGCGCCGAGGAAATGGCCCTGGGCACCCGGAAGTTCCTCGCCGAGCTCGCGCTGATCCTCGGCTACGCGACGGCGGGTGTCGAGGACCGGGTGGCCGCCCGGCCGGCGGTCGTCCGGGCCGGATTCACCGGCATCGGCGGCGGCGGGGCCCGGATGGCGCGCCCGCTGCTGGACCCCACGCTGCGGGGGCTGCGCCTGCTGCTCGGCATCGACTTCTTCGAGCCCGCCTTCAAGGAGGAGATCGAGGCGGTCGTGCACGCCGAGAAGGCCACCTACCCCGACCCCGCCACGTTCCGCATCCGCGCCTCGGCGGACGCCGCCGCCTCCGTCGGCCGAACGCGCTGACTCCCGGGATGCCGGAGCGGGCCACTCCGGGGAGGCTGGGGGGTATGCGTCACGCCCCCGTCGTCGTGCACCGGATCTTCCCGTCGGGAGGCCGGCAGGTGACCCTGCGGACCGCCGACCGGGAAGAGTCCCTCGGCCTGGCCCGTTCCGACGAGGACCTCATCGAGTTCCTGCGGCGTGCGGGCATGCCGGACCCCGACGACGTCGTCCTCGGCGGCACCGGACTGGTGGAGTGGGAGTCGGACACCCCCCACGTCTACGAGGCCGACCCGCCGACGGAGGACCTTCCCTGAGCCTGTACCCCCGGGGTGCCCGCTGCCGGCGCCTCCCCGCGGTGGGGCCACCGCTGCGAGCCGGAATCGGATATTCCGCCCCTGGCGCCGACGGGCCGGCGCACTGACGTACATTGTCCAACGGCCCGTTGGGCCGGGACGGACGAACAGGGCGAGGCGGACTTCTTGTCCGCGCCCGGCGGAGGCGAGTTGAAGTCCCCGCCGACGACCGTGCGCGCGTCCGGTGACGAACGAGGGTGGGGGCATGAACGACGACGACCGGGTGCTGTACGGGTGCATGGGCCTGGGCGGCAGCTGGGAGCCGGGACCGTACGGACCCGGCGACATCGATGCCGCCGAGGCGGCTGTCGAGGCCGCCCTCGACAGCGGGATCACCGCCTTCGACCACGCCGACATCTACCGGCACGGCAAGTCCGAGGCCGTGTTCGGCGAGGTGCTCGCCCGGACGCCCGGACTG
Organism: Streptomyces sp. NRRL S-378; assembly: GCF_000720645.1. Classification (NCBI taxonomy): domain Bacteria; kingdom Bacillati; phylum Actinomycetota; class Actinomycetes; order Kitasatosporales; family Streptomycetaceae; genus Streptomyces; species Streptomyces sp. NRRL S-378. The sequence continues at coordinate 19,778 of NZ_JOBX01000075.1, read as the reverse complement.
CGCGACCGCATCACGCTGCAGACCAAGTGCGGGATCCGGCTCGGCGACGCGGACCGCCCGGGCATGTACGACCTGCGCGGCGAGACCATCACCCGCCGCGTCGAGGAGAGCCTCACCCGGCTGAGGACGGACGTGATCGACGTCCTCCTGCTGCACCGCCCCGACCCCCTGGCGGACGTGGACTCCATCGCGTCGGCGCTGACCTCCCTGCACCGGCAGGGCCTGGTACGGCGCTTCGGCGTGTCCAACATGGGCGCCGCACAGATCGCCCACCTCCAGGCCCGGCTGGAGCTGCCGCTGGTGGCCAACCAGGTGGAGATGAGCCTGCACCAGCGCGACTGGGTGGAGGCCGGGGTGCTGCTCAACACCCCCGCCTCCACGGCCAACGGCTTCCCCTTCGGCACCCTGGAGCACTGCCGCGACCACGGCGTCCGCCTCCAGGCGTGGGGTGCGCTGGCCCAGGGCCGGTTCACCGGCCGCCAGCAGACACCGGCCGAGCGGGCCACCGCCGAGCTGCTGGCCGAGCTGGCCCGGCGCAAGGGCACGACGCCGGAGGCGGTCCTGCTCTGGTGGCTGATCCGGCACCCGTCGCGGATCGCTCCGGTCATCGGCACCGCCCGCCCCGACCGGATCCGTGCCTGCCGCGACGCCGCCGTGCGCGAACCCGACCTCACGCACGAAGAGTGGTACGAGCTCTGGGTCACGGCCCGCGGCGTCCCCCTCCCCTGACCGGCGGACCGGCACACCACCGGTCCCGTCAGCACGCCGACGCCGCGCAACCCGTACGGCTCCGTCGGCCTCCGCGGGGTGACGGCGACGGCACGCATGCGCCGCAGCGGAGCCGTTCCGGCGGCGTTCCCGCGCGGCCGAGGTACCCGATTCCCCTCCGTACTTGTGGGTACTGCGGCCGAATGGCGCCGGATTTGATAGTTCTGGACAGGTCCGTGTGAGAAACCTGCGGGAAGGACAGGGCATGTTCGATCTACTACGCCCGGAGACCGTCATGTGCCCCTTCTGCAAGGCCACCGCCGCCGACGGCGCGGTGCGCACGCTGCGGACGGGGGCGGGCTCCCTCTCGGTGACCTGGCACGCCCTGAACTGCCCGCACTACGCGGCCGACCGGATCCTCGCCGAGAAGGAGGGCTGAGACAGCCCCGCCGGGCCCGCGTCACACCACCGTGCCGGCCCCCGCACCGCTCGGCTCCGCCTCCCGGGCGGCCCGGCGGCGCAGTGCGTCCTCGTCGGTGTCCGCGTCGTACGAGATCAGCTTCGGCAGCAGCGCGGCCAGCACCGCCACCGAGGCCACGCAGGCCAGCCCCCCGCTCCAGAAGGCGGGCCGGGTCCCCGTCCAGCCGGCCATGGTGCCCGCCCGGACCTGGCCGAGCTGGGGGCCCACGCTGTACGAGAGCACCTCGATGCCCGCGAGCCGGCCGCGCAGTTCCTCGGGGATCGTCTGGTTCCAGATCGTGGCGCGGCCCAGCCCGCTCAGCATGTCTGCGGCGCCCGCCACCGCGAGGCAGGCCAGCACCAGCCAGATGCCGGGCGCCACACCGGCCGCGGCGATCGCCAGACCCCAGACCGCCGCCCCGGACACCACCAGCAGCCCGTGCCGCCGCACCCGGGAGACCCAGCCGCTGGTCAGCCCCAGCAGCATCGAGCCCATCGCCCCGGCCGCGTACATCAGACCCAGCGCCCACACCGCGTCCAGCTCGTCCGCGAGGAACGGGAAGATCGTGTTCGGGAAGGCGAAGAGCATCGCCGCGAGGTCCACGGCGTACGTCCCCAGCAGCACCGGCCGGCTCCAGGCGTAGCGCGCGCCCTCCGCGATCCCGCGCAGCGACGGACGCTCGGCGCCCTCGACGGGCGGAGCCGGACTGAGCCGCGAGCACAGCAGGACGGAGCCGAGGAAGCCCGCCACCGTGACGGCGTAGGCCGAGGCGTGTCCGGCGTAGGCGACGACCAGGCCGGCCAGCGCCGGACCGACGATCGCCCCGAACTGGTAGCGCAGCCCGTTGAGCGCGGCGGCGGCCGTCAGCTGGTCGTGCGGCACGATCCGTGCCATCAGCGAGTCCAGGGCCGGCCGCTGCAGTCCGGCGAGGGCCGACACGCCCGCCGCGACCACGTACAGCGGCCACAGCAGGGGGTCGGGCAGCAGCGCGTTCACCAGGAGCACCAGGGCCAGCACCCCGAGCGCCGCCTCGGTCAGCAGGATCATCCGCCGCCGGTCGACCGCGTCCGCGAGCGCGCCCCCGTACAGCCCGAAGACCACCAGCGGGACCAGCTCCACCGCACCCATCGCGCCGACGGCCAGCGGTGAGCCGGTCAGGTGCTTGATCTGCAGCGGCAGCGCGATCATCGCCATGAAGGAGCCGAAGTACGTCACCGTCCCCTGGTAGAACAGGAGCCGGAAGTCACGGCTGGAACGCCACGGGGCGAGGTCGGGCAGTACGGCGGTCAGGCGGGAGGTGCTCACGGCAGGCCATCGTGCGCCGTCGGCCCCGATCGGGGCAAAGGGTTTTCTTCCGGGCCCGTCGTGGCACCCATGGACCATGCCGCCGGTGTCACCGTTCCTGCGTACGGCCGCGTCGTACGCCTGGCGCCTGCTGGTCGTCGGCGCCGCCGTCTACGTGGTCTTCGCCCTGCTGGGCCGGTTCCACGAGATCGCCGTCGCGGTCTTCCTCGGTCTCGTCGTCACCGCGCTGCTGTGGGCGCCCACCCGCCGCCTCGCCCGTGCCGTGCCCCGGACGATCGCCGTCGCCGTGAGCCTCCTTGGCAGTGCGCTGCTCCTGCTGGGCGTGCTGACCCTGGTCGGCGAGGCGGTGGCGGGGCAGAGCACGACCCTGGCCCGGGAGTTCCGCGAGGGCCTCGCCGGCATCGAGGCGTGGCTGGAGAAGCCGCCCTTCCGGCTGAACCCGCAGGCGCTCGCCGACGTCCAGTCGCGGATCGGCGAGTACCTCTCCAGCCACCGCTCCACGGTCCTCAGCCAGGCGGTCAGCGGAGCGGGCCGCCTCGTCCACGTCCTCACCGTCCTCGCCCTCGCCGTCTTCTGCTCCTTCTTCTTCCTGCACGGCGGCGACCGCCAGTGGGCGTGGTTCTGCGACCAGCTGCCCGAGACGGCACGGGAACGCGTGACGATCGCCGGCCGCGCGGGCTGGCGCACCTTCACCGGATACACCCACGGGATCGTGGTGGTCGCGGCGACGAACGCGGTCCTCGTCGGGCTGGCGCTGTACCTCCTCGGGGTCCCGCTGGCCGTGCCGCTGGCGCTGCTGGAGTTCTTCGCCGCCTTCATCCCCCTCATCGGGTCACCGGTCGCACTGGCGGTGGCCGCGGTGGTCGCCCTCGCCGCGAAGGGGCCGCTCGTCGCGGGGATCGTCGTCGCGCTCATCGTGATCATCGGCCAGATCGAGGGGCACCTGCTGCATCCGCTGGTGATGAGCCGGGCCGTCCGCCTCCACCCGCTGGTCGTGGCGATCTCGGTGGTCGCGGGCGCGATCGCCGCCGGTGTGGTCGGCGCCGTGGTCGCGGTCCCGCTGGTCTCCGTCGTCTGGTCGGTCCACTCGGCCCTGCGCGACGCCCGCCGGCCGCTTCCTGCACAATCGCCTGATGAGCGATGAAGACCCCTACCTGTGGCTGGAAGACGTATCCGGCGAAGCCGCCCTCGCCTGGGTCCGGGAGCGCAATGCCGAGACCGTCGACGCGCTGACCGGCGACCCCGGCTTCAAGGTGCTCGAGCAGGAGATGCGCGAGGTCCTGGACGACGACGGGCGGATCCCCTACGTCGTCCGCCGCGGCCGTCACCTCTACAACTTCTGGCAGGACGCCGACCACGTACGCGGCCTGTGGCGGCGCACCACCCTGGAGGAGTACCGCACGGACCGCCCGGCCTGGGAGGTGCTCCTTGACCTCGACGCGCTGGCCGAGGCCGAGGGGGAGAAGTGGGCCTGGGCCGGCAGCAGGGTCCTCGCCCCCGAGTACCGGCACGCCCTGGTCCTGCTCTCCCGGGACGGCGCGGACGCCTGCGTCGTGCGCGAGTTCGACCTGGAGACCCTGGAGTTCGTCGTGGACGGGTTCACGGTCGCCGAGGCCAAGACCCGGATCGGGTGGATCGACCACGACCGGGTGTGGATCGGGACCGACTTCGGTCCCGGTTCGATGTCCACGTCCGGCTACCCGCTCCAGGTGCGCCGCTGGCTGCGCGGCACACCCCTCGAAGCGGCCCAGCCGGTCTACGAGGGCCGCCCGTCCGACCTGTCCGCCTCCGGCTGGCACGACGACACCCCCGGCTTCGAACGGGACTTCGTCCACCGGCAGATCGACTTCTGGAACCAGGAGCTGTTCCTCCTGCCCGAGGACGGCAACGGCCCGCCCGTGAAGATCGACGTGCCGGACGACGCGAGCGCCTCCGTCCACCGGGAGTGGCTGACCGTCACCACCAAGACCCCGTGGCTCGGCCACCCGGCGGGCAGCCTCCTCGCCTTCGACTTCGCCGCGTTCCAGGAGGGGGCGCGGGAGGCCGAGGTGCTGTTCACCCCCGACGAGCGCACCGCCCTCGCCGGATACAGCTGGACCCGCAACCACCTCATCCTCAGCACCCGGGCCGACGTCTCCTCCGCCATGGAGCTGCTCACGCCCGGCCCGGACGGCTGGAGCCGGGCACCGCTGCCGGGCCTGCCGGCCCTGTCCACCGCCTCGGTCACCTGCACCGACCCGGACGTGGGCGACGAGTACTTCCACCTCGTCACCGGCTTCCTCCAGCCCTCCACCCTCTACCGGGGCACGGCGGGCGGCGAGGACGACAGCGAGCCCGTCAAGCAGGGCCCGGCGCTGTTCGACACCGCCGGCCTCACGGTGAGCCAGTTCTTCGCGACCTCCGCGGACGGCACCCGGGTGCCCTACTTCGTCGTGGGTCCCGAGGAGCGCTCCGGTCCCGGACCCACCCTGCTCTACGGGTACGGGGGCTTCGAGATCTCCATAGTCCCCTCCTACAGCGCGGTCACCGGCCGCGCCTGGCTCGCGCGCGGCGGCACCTACGTCGTCGCCGGCATCCGGGGCGGGCACGAGTACGGGCCCGCCTGGCACCGGGCGGCGCTCGGCGCGAACCGGGTCCGGGCGTACGAGGACTTCGCGGCCGTCGCCCGGGACCTCGTCGCCCGGGACATCACCACCCCGGCCCAGCTGGGCATCGAGGGCGGCAGCAACGGCGGCCTCCTCATGGGCGCGATGCTCACCCGCGAACCGGAACTGTTCGGCGCGGTCGTCGCGCACGTGCCGCTGCTGGACATGCTCCGCTTCCACAAGCTCCTCGCCGGCGCCAGCTGGATCGCCGAGTACGGCGACCCGGACGACCCCGCGGACCGGCCCCACCTGGAGGACATCTCCCCCTACCACCGGATCCGGGCCGACGGGCCCGCGTACCCGCCGCTGCTCCTGCTCACCTCGACCCGCGACGACCGCGTCCACCCCGGGCACGCCCGCAAGATGGCCGCCCGGCTGCGCGAGGCCGGTCACCCGGTGTTCTTCCACGAGCACATCGGCGGTGGCCACGCGGGCGCCACGGACCACCGGCAGACGGCCTTCAACGAGGCCCTCGTGCACACCTTCCTGTGGGAGCGCCTGACCCCGTCGACGTGAGCGGCCGGCCGGGCTCGCGCGCACCGCGTGCCCGGCTCCGCCCCGCCCTGGACCCGGCCCCGGGGCAGGAGGGCCGCCGCGGCGAGACCGCCGAGTCCCAGGACCGCCAGGGTGACCATGGCGGCTCCGTAGGCGCGGGTGGTGAGACCGGAGACGAGGATGGTGCCGGCGACCGCCGTGCCGACGCCCTCCAGGATGGAGTTGCCGAGGATGAGGACGCCCAGGCCCGGGGCGAGCGCGCACAGCAGGGCGCCGACGCCGTAGACGGTGAGGCCGGCCAGGAAGCACCGCTTGCGGCCGTAGCGGTCGGTCATAACCGGCGAAGCTGCAGATGAACTGCGCGAGGGCGAGCGGGGCCAGGACGCGCGCAGCCCGCCCGGTGTTCCGCCTCGCGGGGTGGCGGGACCCACGTCACCCACCGCCGCCCCCCGCGGCCTCCGCCCGGTCGAGCTGCTCGTCCAGGGCGAGGGCCGCCGCGATCAGGGCGAGGTGGGTGAACGCCTGCGGGAAGTTGCCCAGTTGTTCACCGGACGGCCCGATCTCCTCGGCGAACAGGCCGACGTGATTGGCGTAGGTCAGCATCTTGTCGAAGGCGTAGCGGGCTTCCTGCGGCTTGCCGGCCCGGGCCAGCGCCTCCACGTACAGGAAGCTGCAGAGGTTGAAGGTCCCTTCGGAGCCGCGCAGTCCGTCCGGGGAGGCTTCCGGGTTGTAGCGGTAGACCAGGCTGTCGCTGACCAGTTCCCGGTCCATGGCGGCGAGGGTGCTGAGCCACATCGGGTCGGTGGGGGAGAGGAAGCCGACCCGGGGCATGAGCAGCAGCGAGGCGTCCAGCACGTCGGTCCCGTAGTGCTGGACGAACGCCTGCTTCTCGGCGTTCCAGCTGCGCTCGACGATCTGCGCGAAGACGGTGTCGCGCACCTCGCGCCACCGGTCGACGTCGCCCGGGCGGGAGAACGTGTCGGCCAGGCGGATGCCCCGTTCGAAGGCCACCCACGTCATGAGGCGGCTGAAGGTGAAGTCCTGGCGGCCGCCCCGGGTCTCCCAGATGCCCTCGTCGGGGCGGTCCCAGTGGTCGGCGAGCCAGTCGAGGACGTCGGCGTACGCCTTCCATCCCTTGATCCCGCCCATGTCCCGGGTCTGGGCCAGGGCGTCGGAGGCCTCGCCGTAGATGTCGAGCTGGATCTGGTCGGCGGCCGCGTTGCCGGCCCGTACCGGCCTCGACCCGGCGTAGCCCTCCAGGTGGTCCAGGATCACCTCGTTCAGCTGGGGTTCGCCGTCGATGCGGTACATGATCTGCAGCGGCTCGCCCGAGGCGGTGCCGCCGGCGGCGAGCCGGTCGAGCAGCCAGTGGCGGAACGCGGCGGCCTCCTCGGCGAACCCGAGCTCGATCAGGGCCTTGACCGACAGGGAGGCGTCGCGGATCCAGGTGAACCGGTAGTCCCAGTTGCGCTCGCCGCCGACCTGCTCGGGCAGTCCCATGGTGAGCGCGGCGATCGGCGCGCCGGTGGGGGCGTAGGTGAGCAGCTTGAGGGTGATCGCCGAGCGGTGGACGATGTCGCGCCAGCGGCCGCGGTAGGTGCACAAGCGCAGCCACGCGTGCCAGAAGGTGCGGCAGGCCTGCAGCTCGTCGCTGATTCCCGCGGCCGACAGCGGGGGCGGCGCCGGGCCGTCGTCGGCGTCGCTGGTCAGCACCACGGCGGCCACGTTGCCCGCGGTCAGGGTGAAACGGGCGGTGGCGTCGTCGCCGTCGCGCCGCAGTCCGAGGGGACCCGACGCCCCGGCGACCTGGAGGTACAGCCGGGTGCCCGGACCGGTGAAGACCACCGAGGTGTCGTCGGTCTGTTCGCACGTGTGGGAGGCGCGCCCGTAGTCGAACCGCGGGCGGCATTCGAGGTCGAAGTCCAGACTGCCCCGGACCACGCGCACCACGCGGACCAGCCGGTGCCGCTGCGTCGGGGTGGTGGTGTTCAGGGGGACCATGAAGTCGGCGACCTCGCCGACGCCGCCGGGCCCCATGTACCGGGTGACGAGCACGGCCGTGTCCGCCTGGTAGAGCTGGCGGACCACGGTTCCGGGCTCGTGGGCGAGGTCGGCGGAGAGCTTGCAGTAGCCCCCGCGCTCGCTGTCGAGGAGGGAGGCGAAGACGCTGGGGGAGTCGAACCGTGGTGTGCACCACCAGTCGACCGTGCCCTGCGAGGACACCAGCGCGGCGGTCTGGAGGTCGCCGACCATTCCGTGATCGGCGATGGGCGGGTAGGCGTTCACGAGCGGCTCCCTCACCCCGTTACGGGGACAAGGCAGGCCAGGCGCGCTGCGAACACGTGACCGGAGCCGGGCCGGCCCGCGATCACCGGGTTCTGCGGTGCCACGGACTGCCACGGTGCGTCGTCACATCAAGGGTGCACCGCCCCTGTGACCGCCGCATTCCGGAGCCCGGCCCGGGCATGCCGGACCTGCCGCCCTGCGTGGCGCACGGCTACGGGCAGGATTCCTCGGTCTTGACGACCTTGAACGACACCGGTTGCCCCGTCAGCGCCGTCCCCGGCTTCGGATCCTGCGAGCACACCTTCCAGTTCGACTCCTGCAGCACCATGCGGCTCTGCAGGGCGTCCTTCACGGAGATGCTCGCGTTCGAGGGCAGTGCACCACGGACCGCCTTCATGCCCTGCCCGGCGAAGTCCGGCAGGGTGTCACCGGCCGGCTTCGGGGCGGGCGCGTCGGCCGCGGGGCAGGTCTCCTCCAGCTTGACGGCACCGAAGTCAAGGGTGGCGCCGGTGTCGACGTTCGCGCCGGCGGGCGGCGTCTGCGAGCAGACCTTCCAGTTCCGGTCGAGGGCCTGGAGACGGTCCCGGCCGAGTGCGTCGTGCGACGTGAGGAGGGCGAATCCGGCCGCCTGCGCTTCGTCCTGGGCGGTCTGGAGGCCCTTGCCGACCATGTCGGGGAGGGTGGCGGTCTTCTTGGCCGCCGGAGCGCTGGAGGCCGAAGCGGCAGGACGTGCGGCCGGGGCCTCGGGTGCGGCGGGCTTACCGGTGTCGCTGGTCTGCGGGTCGCAGGCGGTGAGGGCGAGCAGGGCGACGGCCGTGACGGTCAGGGCGACGGTGTGGTGTGGGCGCATCGCGCCATGCTGTCCGATGTGCGGGCGGCGTGAGGTGGCTGTGACGTTGCTGTGACGCGGTCGGCGTCGTGCGGGTGGGCGACCGGGGGCCGGCCCGCAGCGACGTGCTGATGCGCGGCGAGGCCGAGCGGGGCCGGCCGGGAGGGGCCGCCTCATGCGCAGTGAGTGGCCCCGGGGGCCGCATCGACCTGGGCCGCTACACGCCCGCAGAGGACGCCTGCGGGCCTGCGGGCGTGGGCGGGCCCTGGCCCTGGCGGAGGGTCTCGACCCGCTGCTCGATCGCGGTGATCAGCGCCTCGACCCTGGCGAGGAAGATCTGATCGTCCGTCACCTCGGCCAGCTGTGTGCCCAGTCGGGTGATGTTCGGGAACCCCTCGGCATCGACCAGGCGGTACTCACGGCTCCATGAGGCCTCGTCGGCCGCCCGGACGTCCGGGTCGAACAGCAGGTAGGCGGCGCGCTGGCCGACGTACGCCAGGAGCGAGTCGCCCACCATGCGGTAGTGGACGGCCGCTTCGGCGCCGTCCAGCCCGGCCTCCATGACGGCGCCGAGGATCAGCTCGACCACCCGGAACTCGTTCGGCCGGCGGGTGGTCCGGCTGGCCATGGTCGAACCGACCACCGGGTACTTCAGCGCGACCTCCAGGGAGCCGTCCGCGAGCGCCCGCAGCCGGCCCTTCCAGTCGAGGCCCTCGGGGATGCCGTCGAGGACCTCGCCCAGCGTGCGGTCGGCGACGGACAGCAGGAGCTCGTCCTTGTCGCGGAAGTGCCGGTAGATGGCCGTCGGGTCGGCGCCGAGCTCCTCGCCGAGGCGGCGGACGGTGAAGGCGTCCTCGCTGCCGCGGGCGGCGATGCGCAGGCTCGCCTCGATGATCGCGTCCGGTGTGAGCTGGCTGCCCGCGCGCTTGGACCGGGCTGGGGTGTCGGATGGCTTCGGCATGGTGCCGCCAGTGTATCGATGGCGAAGGGAACTGGCGCAACACCGTTGACAACAATGTTGCGCTCCCGTTCACTCCTCCTCAACAACAAGCCGAGCGGGTCCGCCCGCCGAGCCGGAGGATGCGTCGATGTCCAAGAACAGGCAGCGGGCCGACACCGTATTCGTGGGCGGGAAGGTGTTCACCGGGACCGGTCCGGCCCCCGTCGACGCCGCCGTCGCCGTGGGCGGCGGACGGATCCTCGCCGTCACCGACGAGAGCGCGGTGCGCTCCCTCGCGGACGCGGACACCGAGGTGGTCGACCTGCGCGGCGGACTGCTCGCCCCGGGCTTCCAGGACGCACACGTCCATCCGGTCGTGGCCGGAGCGCAGATGCTCGGCTGCGACCTGAGCGCGGAACGCACCATCGACGGCTATCTGGAGGTCGTGGCGGCGTACGCGCGGCGGCACCCCGGAGCCGCGTGGATCCGCGGCGGAGGCTGGTCCATGGACGCCTTCCCCGGCGGCACGCCGACGCGCGCCATGCTCGACGCGGTGGTCCCGGACCGCCCCGTCATGCTCACCAACCGGGACGGTCACGGCGCCTGGGCCAACACCCTCGCCCTCGAACTCTCCGGCGTCGACCGCGCCACCCCCGACCCGGCCGACGGCCGGATCGAAAGGGAGCCCGACGGCACCCCCGCCGGCACCCTCCAGGAGGGCGCCATGGACCTCGTCGCCCGCCACGTGCCCATCGCCACCCCGGACGAGGCGCACGCCGGTCTCCTCGCCGCCCAGGAGCACCTCTTCTCCCTCGGCGTGACCGGCTGGCAGGACGCCATGATCGGCGCCTTCCCCGGCAACCCCGACAACTACGGTGTCTACCTGCGCGCCGCCCGAGAGGGTTCGCTCCGCGCACGCGTCGTCGGCGCCCTGTGGTGGGACCGCGAACGCGGCCTGGAGCAGATTCCCGAACTGGAGGAACGCCGCCGCACCGGACGGGTCGGCCGCTTCGACGCCACCAGCATCAAGATCATGCAGGACGGCATCGCGGAGAACTTCACCGCCGGCCTGCTGGAGCCCTACCTCGACCGCTGCGGCTGCGCCACGGCCAACTCCGGCCTCAGCTTCATCGAACCCGCACTCCTCACCGAGGCCGTCACCCGGCTCGACCGCTCCGGCTTCCAGCTCCACTTCCACGCGCTCGGCGACCGCGCCGTACGGGAGGTGCTCGACGCCCTCACCGCGGCCCGCACCGCCAACGGGCCCAACGACAACCGTCACCACCTCGCCCACCTGCAACTCGTCCACCCCGGCGACATCGGCCGGTTCGCCGCCCTGGGCGCCGCCGCCAACATCCAGGCGCTGTGGGCCGCCCACGAACCGCAGATGGACGAGCTCACGATCCCCTTCCTCGGACCCGAACGGGCCGCCCTCCAGTACCCCTTCGGGGACCTGCTGCGCGCGGGCACCCGCCTCGTCGCCGGCAGCGACTGGTCCGTGAGCAGCCCCAACCCCCTCTGGGGCATCCACGGGGCCGTCAACCGTGCCGTACCGGTGGAGGACCTCGACCCCGCCCGGACCTCCGGACCCATGCCCCCGTTCTTCCCGGAGCAGGCCCTCACCCTCGCGCAGGCGCTGACCGCCTACACCGCGGGCAGCGCCTGGGTGAACCACCTCGACGACGTCACCGGCACCGTCGAGGCGGGCAAGTACGCCGACCTCGTCGTCCTGGACCGCGACCCCTTCACCCGTCCCGCCGAGGAGATCGCCGACACCCGCGTCCTGCGGACGTACCTGGACGGCGAAGCCGTCTTCACCGCGACGGACTGAACGGGCCGCCCCCACCCGGCCGCCCCCACCGGGCCGCCCCCATCGCGCAGTCACCGGCCGTCCCGCCACCGGCCGCGCACCACCCACCCCACCCCGCTCACCCCTCAGGGAGCCAGACGATGCCACCAGCCACATCGGGAACGCCGCCGCGCCGACGCGGCAGGGTCCGCACCCCCGCGACGGTCGCCCTCGCCGCGGCCGCGCTGTTCGTCACCACCGCCTGCACGGGTACCGGCACCACCGGCCGGGGGAAGGACGCCGCCACGGCCTTCCAGCTCACCGACAGGACCCCCGCCCCCGCCGGCGACGTCGACTCCTTCACCTGGTCGATCTACGCGGAGCCGACCACCATCGACTACGCCCACGCCTACGACTTCCCGCCCAACCAGATCCTCGCCAACGTCTGCGAGAGCCTGCTGCGCTGGAACCCGGACCTGACGACCTCGCCCAACCTCGCGACCTCGTACACCAACCCCACTCCCACCACCTGGGTCTACCAGATCCGCCCCGGCGTCCGCTTCCACGACGGGACCACCCTCACCGCCGACGACGTGGTGGCCTCCCTGCGCCGCAACCTCGACCCGCAGACGGCGAGCGTCTGGGCCAACCCCTTCCGCAACGTCAAGTCGGTCGACCGCACCGGCTCACTGGAGGTCACCGTCACCCTGACGCAGCCCGACTCCACCTTCAACAAGTACCTCGCCGCGGGCCCCGGCACCGTGGAGTCCGCCGCCACCCTCGCCGCGTCCGGCAACGACTACGGCAACCCGCGGACCGGTGTGAACTGCACCGGCCCCTTCTCCTTCGGCTCGTGGACCTCAGGCCAGTCGCTCACCCTCAAGCGCTTCGACGACTACTGGAACCCCGCGCTCAAGGCCAAGGCCGGCCAGGTGACCTTCGTCTTCCTCGCCGACGCGACCACCCGCGTCAACGCCTTCCAGAGCGGTGAGGTCGACGGCGGCTGGATGGTCCCGGCGGACGCCTACGCCGGGCTGCGCGACACCAAGGCCGGAACGCTCTACTTCGGCCGCAACACCACCGTCGCCGACGAGGTCGTCAGCAACCTCAAGGGCCCGCTCGGCGACGCCCGCGTACGCCGGGCCCTCCTCATGGCCATCGACCGCGAGGGCATCCTCAAGGCCGGTGTCGGCGGCGTCGGCGAGGTCGCCCACTCCCTCGTCACCGACAACCTCTGGACCGACGCCCCCGCCGCGACCCACGAGGCGATCCGGCGCGACCTGCCCCGCTACCCCTACGACCCGGCCAAGGCCAAGGCACTCGCCGCCGAGGCCGGAGTGAACGGCCAGAAGGTCGTGATCGCGACGAGCCCGCTGGACTCCCAGACGACCATCATCACCCAGGCCGTCGCCCAGGCCGCCACGGCCATCGGCCTGAAGCCGCAGATCGACTCCGTCTCCGCCGAGAAGTACTCCACGCTCTTCACCGACCCCGCCGCACGCGAGGGCGTCGACCTCTTCCTCACCTTCTGGAACACCTCCATCACCGACCCGCTCGACATGTACGGGGCCCTGCGGACCGACGCGTTCAGCAACTACGGCGGCTGGTCCGACCCCGCCTTCGACGCGGCCGTCGACCGGGCCGTCGCCGCCCACGACCCCGTCGAGCACACCGCCGCCAACGCCGAGGCCCAGCGCATCGCCCTGCGCGAACTGCCCTGGCTGCCCCTCTACACCCAGCCCGTGAGCGTCTTCCTCGGCAAGCGCATCACCGGCGTCCAGCCGTCCATCGCCTACCTGTACTACCCGTGGGCCGCTGAGATCGGGGCGCGCGGATGACCGCCGTCGCGGCACGGGCCGTACGGATCCTGCGCAGACTGGCCGGGATGGCGGCGACCCTGCTCGTCACCTCCTTCCTCGTCTTCTCCTCCCTCTTCCTGGCACCCGGCGACCCGGCCTCCTTCCTGGTGAAGGGGCGCAGCGCCGGCCCGGAGGAACTCGCCGAGATCCGCCGCCAGTACGGCTTCGACGAACCGTTCCTCGTCCGGTACTGGCACTGGCTGGAGGGCGTCCTCCACGGCGACCTGGGCCGCTCGTACCTCCTCCACCAGGACGTCTCCTCCGTCATCTGGTCGCGGCTGCCCGCGTCCCTGCTGCTCATCGGCGTCTCGGCGCTGATGATCGCCGTCTTCGGGCTCGGCTCCGGCATCGTCGGCGCCCTGCGCCGCGGATCGCGCACCGACCGCTCCCTGATGCTGCTGGTCACGGTGGGGGCCGCCGCACCCGCCTTCGTCGCGGCCCTCCTGCTCAGATCGGTCCTGGGCGTGCAACTGGGCTGGTTCCCGACCATCGGCAACGGCACCGGCCTCCTCGACCGGCTCCACCACGTGGTCCTCCCGGCCGCCGCGCTGTCCGTGACCTTCGTGGCACTGGTGACCCGGGTGACCCGCTCCGCGATGCTCGACGAACTGCGCCGCGAGCACGTGGAGGTCGCCCTGAGCCGCGGCACACCCCGCAGGACCGTCATCAGGCGCCACGTCCTGCGCAACGCGCTGGGCCCGATCGTGACGGTGTCCGCCCTCCTCGTGTCCGGCATGCTGGTCAGCACCGCGATCGTCGAGACCGCCTTCGGGATGTCCGGCGTGGGCTCCCTGCTCGTCCAGTCGGTGGACCAGCTCGACTTCCAGGTCGTCCAGGCCATCGTGCTGCTCGTCGTGGCCGCCTTCGTCGTGGTCAACGCCCTTGTCGATCTGGTGCACCCGCTGATCGATCCGCGCACGGCGGCGGCGGGGAGCGCACGATGAGCACGCACACCGCACGGGCGTCCGCGGCCCGCGGCCCCCTGACCTGGATCCGCCTCCTCGGCGGCGGCCGGCTCCGGCGGACCTGCCTGGTAACCCTGGTCCTGTTCGTCCTGGTGGCCCTGCTCGCGCCATGGCTCACCCCCCACGACCCGACGTTCGGCAGGCTCGGCGACACCCTCCTCGGTCCCGGCGCGGACCATTGGCTGGGCACCGACCAGGGCGGCCGCGACACCTTCTCGGCGCTGGTCGCGGGCACCCGCACCAGCCTCGCCGGACCCCTCGCGGTGGTGGTCTCCTCCACCGTGCTGGGCACCGCCGTGGGCCTGTTCACCGCCTGGCGCGGCGGCTGGATCGACGCCATGACCGGCCGGGTGCTCGACATCGTGTTCGCGTTCCCCGCGCTGCTGCTCGCCATCCTCGCCGTGGCCCTCTTCGGCAAGGGCATGACCGCGCCCGTCGTCGCCATGGCGATCGCCTACATGCCGTACACCGCGCGACTGGTGCGCGGCCTCGCGGTGCAGGAGAAGGCCCGCCCGTACATCGCCGCCTACCGGGTCCAGGGGCACTCCGCCCTGTTCGTGACGGTCCGCAGGATGCTCCCCACCATGGCCCCGACCCTGCTCGCCCAGTCGACGGTGAACTTCGGGTACGCCCTGCTCGACCTCGCCGCCCTCTCGTTCCTGGGGCTCGGTGTCCAGCCGCCGACCCCCGACTGGGGCGCCATGATCAACCAGGGGCAGGCCGCCGTGCTCCAGGGTCAGCCGCTGTCGGCGATCGCCCCGGCCGTCGCGGTCGTCCTGGTGGTCGTTGCCTTCAACGTCGTCGGGGAGAGCCTCGGCGACCGGCTCGCCGGGAGGGACTCCTGATGCCGCTGCTCGAATACGACGCGCTCGGCGTCACCCTGCCCGGCACGGCCCGGCCGATCCTGGACGGCGTCGACCTGCGGGTCGGCGCCGGAGAAGTCGTCGCCCTCGTCGGCGAGTCCGGCTCGGGGAAGTCCGTCACCGCCCGCGCCGCCCTCGGCCTCTTCCCCGCCGGCGCCGACATCACCGGCCAGGTCCGCGTCGCCGGTACCGCCGTCGTCGGCGCCGACGCCGCAGCCCTGCGCGACGTACGCACGAACAAGGCCGCGATGATCTACCAGGACCCCCGCGCCGCCCTCAACCCCGTACGCCGCGTCGGGGACTTCCTCACCGAGCCGCTGCGTCTGGCCCACGGCTGGTCCAGGGCCCGGGCCGCGGCCCGGGCCGCCGAACTGCTCGACGCGGTCGGCCTGCCCGACCCCGACCGGCACCTGGAGCAGTACCCGCACGAGCTCTCCGGCGGCATGCTCCAGCGCGTGGTGATCGCCGCCGCCCTCACCACCGAACCACGGCTCCTGCTCTGCGACGAACCCACCACCGCCCTCGACGTCAGCACCCAGGCCGAGATCCTCGCCGTGCTGGGCCGGCTCCAGCGCGAACGCGGCCTCGGCCTCCTCCTGATCACCCACGACATCGAGCTCGCGGCCGCCGTCAGCGACCGGATCCACGTGATGTACGCGGGCAGGATCGTCGAAACGGCGCCCGTCGGGGAGCTCTTCGCCGCACCCCGCCACCCGTACACCGCGGGCCTGCTCGGCTCCTCCCCGCCCCTGCACGGCCCGCTCGCCCGCCTCACCCCCATCCCCGGAGCCCCCATGGGCCTGCTGGAGTCCGCCCCCGGCTGCGCCTTCGCACCCCGCTGCCGCTTCGCCGAGCCGGGCCGCTGCGACCGGTCCGCGCCGCTGCCGGAGCGACACGGCCGGGCCGAGGTGGCCTGCCACCGCACCGCCGAAGTCGCCGCGGCGGCCCCGGCCCCGGCTGCATCCCCCGCGTCCTGCAAGGAGGACAGGTGACCACCGTTTCCACCCCCGCGCCGGCTCCCTCACCCGTACCGGCTCCCGCCGCCGCGCCCGCGCTCCTGGAGGCCGATGGTCTGCGCAAGACCTACCGGACGGGCGGCACCGAGGTCGTCGCGGTCGACGACCTCTCCTTCACCCTCCCGCCCGGCGGCGCCCTCGGCATCGTCGGCGAATCCGGATCCGGGAAGACCACCACCGCCCGGATGCTCGTCGGCCTCGAACGCCCCGACGCCGGCCGGATCCTCGTACAGGGCGAGCCGTTGGCCGCCTCCGTACGGGGCAAGGCGGCCCGGCTGGCCCGGGCGAAAGCCGTCCAGATCGTCTTCCAGGACCCCTACCTCTCCCTGGACGCCCGGATGAGCATCGGCGCGACGATCGACGGCGTCCTGAGGCTCCACGGCTCCCGCGACCCGGCCGCCCGGGCCGTGCGGGTGCGGGAGCTGCTGGCCAAGGTGGGCCTGGGCGACCGGGAGGCGGCCGCCCTGCCCCGCCACCTCTCGGGCGGGCAGCGCCAGCGCGCCGCCATCGCCCGGGCGCTCGCGGTCCGGCCCGCCGTCCTGGTGCTCGACGAGGCGGTCTCCGCCCTCGACGTGTCCGTACAGGCACAGGTCCTCAACCTGCTGTCGGACATCCGGCGCGACACCGGCATCGGGCTGGTCCTCGTCAGCCACGACCTGGCGGTGGTCCGCTACGTCTGCGACGAGGCCCTGGTCATGTACCGCGGCCGGACCAGGGAGCACGGCCCGGTCGCCGAACTCCTCGCCGCGCCCCGCGACCCCTACACCAGGCTGCTCATGGCGTCGGTACCCCGCCCGGGCTGGGACCCCGACTCGATCGGCCCGCGCCGCCGGGCCCTCGACCCGAAACGCTCTCCGGCATAGGCCGGGAAACACCGGGCGAACGCCGCGGGAACGCCGAAGGGCGGGGGAACGGAGTCCCGGGGGCGCCCCGCAGACATCCGTTCGGGGGATTCGGGGCGCCCGGCGCACGCGGAAGCCGGTTCCGTGCTCCACGATCGGCGGATGCAACCCCGGAGGGAGGACCCCATGAGCACCCCGTTCGCGTCCGCCGCCCCCTACTACGCCCGCTACCGGCCCCCGTACCCGCGGGAGTTCCACGCCCTGCTCGCGGACCGCTTCGTGCTCGACGGCTCCCAGACCGTCCTGGACCTCGGCTCCGGACCCGGCACCCTCGGTCTGCCCCTGGCCCCGTCGGCCGACCACGTGTACGCCGTGGATCCGGAGCCGGCGATGCTCGCCGAGGGGGCCCGGCTCGCCGCGGAGCGCGGCCTCACGAACATCTCGTGGCTGCGCGGCGACGACGCCGCCATCACCCGGCTGTGCCTGCCCCGGATCGACGTGTGCGTCATCGGCAGGGCCTTCCACCTGATGGACCGGGCGCGGGTGCTGACCGACCTCGACGAGGTGCTCGCGCCCAGGGGCGGGCTCGCCCTCGTCGCCTCCCTGCACCGGCCCGGGGAACCGCGGCCGGCCTGGGTGACCGTGGTCGAGGAGGTGCGCGCACGCTTCCTCGGAACCGGCCGGGTTGACGGGGAGGACCGGGCCGACGGGGAGGACCGGGAGGATCGGGAGGACTGGGACGAGCTGGGCGACCTCCTCGCGAAGTCGCCGCTCTCGCGCGTCGAGACCCACCAGTGGGACCAGACCGTCCGCCGGACCGTGGACGAGGTGGTCGGCCTCCAGCTTTCCCTCTCCTGCGGCCCGGCCGTGCTGGGCGACCGCACGGCAGCTTTCGAGACGGAGCTGCGCCGGGCCCTGCTCGACCACGATCCCTGCGGCACCTACGTCCGGACCCTTCGTAGCCGGGCCGCCGTCGCCACCAGGCCGCGACGCTGACCGGGGCCCGGCGCTGACGGGCCGGGTCGCTGACCGGGCCGCCGACGGTACGGAGCCGACGGGACCGGGCCGCCGACCGGGTCCCGGCCGCGGCCGGCCTCAGCCGTCGAGCTCGGCGAGGAGTCCGCGTTCGTAGCCGGTGCTCAGGCCGGCCCGGCGGACGCGGTCCAGGCCCTCGGCGCGCTCCCACTCCAGGAGGTCCGCGAGCATCTCCGCGCGGGGCCGGTGCCGCAGCCCCGCCGCGCGCGCCGCGGCACCGCTGCGGGCGGAGAAGCCCGCCCACCGCGGGTCGGTCATCCACATGGCCAGCGACTCCGGTCCCATGAACGGCGCGACCTCCCGGTCCAGGAACCACTGCGGGTCCGCCGTCACCACCTTCCCGGTGTGCCCGGCCGCGCGGCGCGACAGGTCGACCCACTCGTCGAACGGCACGACGGGCCCCACCGCGTCGAAGGTCCCGACCGTGCCCTCCTGCGCGAGGTCCAGCAGCCATCCCGCGAGATCACGCACGTCCACCACCTGCGTCGGCAGGCCGGGGGAGTGCGGTACGAGCATCGGCTGGTCCACCGTGCGGGCGGCGCGGGCCACCCAGTACCCCGACCGCCCGGTGTGGTCTCCCGGGCCGCCGATCAGTCCGGCCCGGGCGACGACGAGCCGGTCCCCGACCGCCGCGCGCACGGCCGCCTCGCAGGCGACCTTGGCCTCCCCGTACTCCTCCCGACCCGGGTACTGCTGCTCTGTTGGCGCGAGGAGCGCGGCCGACTCGTCGGCGCCGACCGCGCCGTGGTCGGCGTAGGCGCTGACGGACGAGACGTACGTCCAGTGCCGGGTCCGTTCCGCCAGCGCCACCAGCGCGTCGCGGACGAACGCCGGCTGCCAGGACACCTCCAGTACGGCGTCCCAGTCGCGGTCCAGGAGACCGGCGTATGCGGCTGGACCGTCCTTCCGGTCCGCCGCCACCAGCCGTGCGCCCGGCGCGACTTCGCCGCTCTCGCCGCGGGCCAGGCACGTCACGGCGTGACCGCGTTCCACCGCCTGCCGGGTGATCTCACGCCCCAGCCACGCGGTCCCGCCCAGTATCAGAAGCTCCATCCGTCCACCCCAGCACACCGGGCCGCCGACCGCGACTCCGGTTCGCGGTCGGCGAAGGACGCGGGCGCCGCACCGGCCTCACAGATCGCGGCGCATGCAGACGCGGGGCCACCGGTCCAGCCCGTGCGCCGCCTCGCGCGCACGGATCTCGCGCAGGCCCGGAGTGAGCGCCTCCGCGGCGAGGGGACGGAAGCCGCAGCGGACGTAGTACGGGGCGTTCCAGGGGACCTCGGTGAAGGTGGTGAGCGTCAGCGCGGGCGCGCCCTCGCCCACGGCGACGGCGGCGAGGTGCTCCAGCAGGGACCGGCCGATACCGCGGCGGGCGTGGTCCGGGTGCACGGAGACCTGCTCGACGTGGAGGTTGCCCTCCACGCGTTCGGCGATGAGGTAGGCGAGCGGGGCGTCGGCGCCGTCCACCGCCACCCAGGCGAGCCCCGCCTCCCGGTAGGGGGCGAGTTCGCCGAGCGTCAGCGGCTCGTCGTCGGCGATCTCCGGCATCCCGATGTCCCGGAAGCAGCGTCCTGCCGCCCTCTCGATGTCCTGGAGGACCGTCAGTTCGTCAGGATGGACCGCGCGCACAGGCATGGGGGCATTGTCCGCGCGGAACCACCCGGCTGCACACGGGTTTTCGCCGACCGCCCCCGCCTCCGCCCTGTCTCTTATACACATCTCCGAGCCCACGAGACAA
>NZ_JOBX01000074.1:0-28801 GCF_000720645.1 Streptomyces sp. NRRL S-378 | reverse complement strand
TCCTCACCCGCACCCGCACCACCGACCTCGCCGCCTACACCCACCAGGACACCCCCTTCGAACGCATCGTCGAAACCCTGAACCCCCACCGCTCCCTCGCCCGGCACCCGCTGTTCCAGGTGATCTTCGGCCTGGACTCCTCCGGCGGCGACGCGCTGCGCCTGTCGGGCCTGGACGTGACCCAGGAAGTGGTCCCGTCCGCGTACAGCAGGTTCGACCTGGGCTTCCACTTCACGGAGAAGTTCGGGACGGACGGCAGCCCGGCCGGGATCGGCGGCCTGCTGCACTACAGCACGGACCTGTTCGACCGGGGGAGTGCCGAATCCTTCGCGGTCCGGCTGGTGCGCCTGGCGGCGGCGGTGGCCGAGGACCCGGACCGGCCGGTCGGAGGGATCGGGATCCTCTCCGCGCGGGAGGAGCGGCAGATCCTGGCCGAGTGGAACGACACGGCGGCCGAGCTGCCCCCGGGGACCGTTCCCGCGCTCTTCCAGGCGCAGGCCGCCCTGACCCCGGAGCGTCGGGCGGTCCAGGCCGCGGACGCGGACCTGAGCTACGCCGAGCTGAACGAGCAGGCCAACCGCCTCGCCCACCACCTGATCGCGCTCGGGGCGGGGCCGGAGAAGTTCGTGGCCCTGGCCCTGCCGCGTACCGCGCGGACCATGGTGGCGCTGCTCGCCGTGCTCAAGGCGGGCGCCGCCTACCTGCCGGTGGACCCCGCCTACCCGGCGGACCGGATCGCCTACCTGCTGCGGGACGCCGATCCGGCGCTCGTCCTCACCGTCGCGGAGACCGAGGGGATCCTCCCGGCCGACTGCGGGACCTCGCGGCTGGTCCTGGACGCTCCCGAGGTCCTCGCGGCCCTGGAGGGCCGGCCCGCCACCGACCCGACCGACCGGGACCGGAGCGGTGTCCTGGAACCGCTGCACCCGGCGTACGTCATCTACACCTCGGGTTCCACCGGTCGCCCCAAGGGCGTGGTCGTCAGCCACGCCAACGTGGCCAACCTGGTCGCCTGGGCCCGTGAGGAGTTCGGCACCGAGCCGCTGTCCCACGTTCTGTTCACCACCTCCCTCAACTTCGACGTCTCCGTGTTCGAGATGTTCGGTCCGCTGCTGACCGGCGGCCGCATCGAAGTCCTCCCGGACCTGCTGGCCCTGGGTGACCGGAGCCCCGGCGAGGGCCCGGCGGCCCTGGTGAGCGGGGTGCCCTCGGCCCTCGCCCGGATCGTGTCCCAGAGCGGGGTGCGCACCACGGCGGACACCGTGGTGTTCTGCGGCGAGGCCCTGACCGCACAGGCGGCCACGGAGACCAGGGACGCCCTCCGGGCCGGCCGGGTGTACAACGTCTACGGTCCGACCGAGGCCACGGTGTACGCCACCGCATGGTCCACTGACGAGGCCGTGACCGGGGTGCCGCCGATCGGCCGCCCGCTGCGCAACACGCAGGCCTACGTCCTCGACGGCGGTCTCCAGCCGGTGCCGGCCGGCGTGACCGGCGAGCTGTACCTGGCGGGTGCGGGCCTGGCCCGGGGCTACCACCGGCGTCCGGATCTGACGGCCGAGCGGTTCGTCGCCGACCCCTTCGGCCCGGCGGGCAGCCGCATGTACCGCACCGGCGACCTGGTCCGCTGGTCCGGTGACGGGATGCTGGACTACCTGGGCCGGGTCGACGACCAGGTCAAGATCCGAGGGTTCCGCATCGAACTCGGCGAGATCGAGGACGTGCTGGGTCGTTTCCCGGGCCTGTCACAGGTGGCGGTGGTGGCCCGGGAGGACCGGCCCGGCGACAAGCGCCTGGTGGCCTACGTCGTCCCCGCCGCCGGCGACGACGGGGTGGACACCGGGGCCCTGCGGGCGCACGCCGCCGCACTGCTGCCGGAGTACATGGTGCCCTCCCTGTTCGTGGTGCTGGACGTGCTGCCCTCGACCGCGAACGGCAAGCTGGACCGGCGGGCCCTCCCCGCGCCCTCGTACGCGGCGGACGCCTCCGGCCGGGCTCCCCGGACCCCCAGGGAGGAGATCCTGTGCGGGCTGTTCGCGGAGACCCTGGGTCTGCCCGCGGTCGGCGTCGAGGACAACTTCTTCGAACTGGGCGGCCACTCCCTGCTCGCGGTCCGGCTGATCGGCCGGATCCGGGAGGTCCTGGGGGACGCGCTCGCCCTGCGGGCCCTCTTCGAGGCGCCCACGGCCGCCGCCCTCGCCGAGCGGCTGGGCCGGTCCTCGGACGGAGCGGGCTTCGAGGTGCTCCTGCCGGTGAAGGCCCACGGCGGCGCCACCACCACCTTCTGCGTCCACCCCGTCAGCGGAATCGGCTGGTGTTACGCGCCGCTGGCCGGGATCGCCTCCCCCGAGGAGTCGGTCTACGCCCTCCAAGCGCGCGGCATGGACAGGGGTGAAGCCCTCCCCGAATCCGTCCGGGAGATGGCGGCCGACTACGTCCGGCAGATCCGCACCGTCCAGGCATCGGGGCCGTACCGCCTGCTGGGCTGGTCCTTCGGAGGTGTCGTCGCCCACGAGATGGCCGTCCAGCTCCGGGCCGCGGGAGAGCGGGTGGAGACCCTCGCCCTGCTCGACGCCTACCCGGTGACCGAGGCCGGGACAGGGGCCGGGACCGGGGCCGGCACCGGGGCGGACCTCTCCCTCACCGAGGAGGAAGTGGTGGCGGGACTCGCCGAGTTCTTCGGCCTGCGGGCCGAGGAGAACCAGGAACCCCTCACGATGGCCGGGCTGGTGCCGGCCCTGCGCCGGGACCGGAACACCTTCACCGAACTCGCCGAGCGGCACCTCCCGGAGATCGCCGCGGTGTACCGGAACAACCATCGGCTCCTGGTGGAGCACGCCCCCGGAGAGTTCGACGGCGACGTCCTCTTCTTCGAAGCGGGCCACGGGAAGCCCGCCGGTGCCCCCGGGGCGGACATCTGGAGCGGGTACGCGTCGGGCCGGATCCACGTCACCCGTGTCGCCCGCGGCCACGCGGAGATGGCCCGGCCGGAGTCTCTGGCCGAGATCTGGCGCGGCATCTCCCGCGCGACCGGACGCTAGGACGCCGGGGGCGGGCCCCGGCCCGCCCCCCCCGCGACCTCCGCATCGTCGACGACTCCCGGACGCAACGACTCACAGACGCAACGACTCACAGAACGGGTGCTCTGCCGTGTCCCCGATTGCCCATCTCTTCCTGATACTTCCCCTGGTCATGGTCTGCTGCCACCTCGCGGGCCGGGTCTGCCACCGCCTCGGGCAGCCGCCCGTGATCGGCGAGATCGTGGCCGGCGTCGCGCTCGGCCCCTCGCTCTTCGGGGCGGTCTGGCCCGACGGGCAGCGGTGGCTCTTCCCCCGGGAGGCGCTGCCCCTGCTCGACGCGCTGGCCCAGCTCGGCCTGGTCCTCTTCATGTTCCTGATCGGGTACGAGCTGAACGTGGGGCAGGTCCGCAGTCGCGGCAAGGTGGCCGCGTGGGTCAGCCACGTGAGCGTGGCGGTGCCCATGGTCGGCGGGCTGCTGCTCGCCCTCGCCATGTACGGGAGGTTCGCCGCTCCCGAGGTCGGGTTCCCGGCGTTCGCCCTCTTCATCGCCGTCTCCATGAGCATCACCGCGTTCCCGGTGCTCGCACGGATCCTGACCGACCGGAAGATGGACCGCACCCCCGTCGGCGGACTGGCCCTCACCTGCGCGGCCGTCGACGACATCACCGCCTGGTGCCTGCTCGCACTGGCCACCGCGCTGAGCCGGGACACC
This sequence comes from Streptomyces sp. NRRL S-378, assembly GCF_000720645.1. Classification (NCBI taxonomy): domain Bacteria; kingdom Bacillati; phylum Actinomycetota; class Actinomycetes; order Kitasatosporales; family Streptomycetaceae; genus Streptomyces; species Streptomyces sp. NRRL S-378. Next base: position 25,069 of record NZ_JOBX01000074.1, on the reverse strand, counting down.
TCCCTCACCGGGGTCCTCACCACCGTCGCGCTGACCGCCGTGTTCATCGCCGCGATGATGTACGGACTGCGCCCCCTGCTGGCCCGGCTGGCCGAGCGCCGCGCGGACCGCCCGGGCGGGGCGGTGGTGGTCCTGCCCCTGCTGCTCACCGGGATCCTGCTGGCCTCCTTCGCCACCGACTGGATCGGCATCCACTCGATCTTCGGAGCCTTCCTGTTCGGTGCCGTCGTACCGCGCGGTGCCGCCCAGACGGCGGCCGCGGAACTGATGCGGGGGGTCACCGTGGCCCTGCTCCTGCCGCTGTTCTTCGCCTACTCCGGGCTGAAGACCGACTTCCGGCTCATCGGCGCGGAGCCCGGCCTGTGGGGCTGGTGCGCCCTCGTCGTGGCCGTCGCGACCGCCACCAAGTGGGCCGGCAGCACCGGTGCGGCCCGGGTGGCCGGACTCGGGTGGCACGAGGCCGCCTCGCTCGGCGCGCTCATGAACTGCCGGGGGCTGACCGAGCTCGTGGTGCTCGGCGTCGGCCTGCAACTGGGGATCATCACGCCCACCGTGTTCGCCGTGCTCGTGGTCATGACGCTGGTCACCACGGTGCTGACAGCGCCCGCGCTCACCCTGATCGACCGCGTGGCCGCCCGGCAGCGGAGCACCTTCCTGAAGGTGCCGGAGGCCGTGGCCCGATGACCGCACGCCCGGGGTTCGACCGCGTACCCGGGGACAGGGAGCCACCGATGCGGGCGGCCGCGGGACACGTAGGTGAACCGCTCCGGGTCCGGTGGAGACTCGAGCACGCGCAGGGACTCGAGACACGGCACGACCTCCCTCCTACCGCCTGAGCTGCGCCGGCGTGCAGTGCGCGGGGTCGCCGAGGTGCTCGACCCGCACGGCCGACGCCCCGGGCCCGGCTGGGGCCGGGACCGGGGGCTGCGGGTGGGACCGGGGCCGCGGGCGGGAGGGGGTCAGCCCCGCCTGCCGCGGCCCAGGCCGACGGCCACCAGCAGCGCCGCTGCCAGCACGATCACCGCGTCCACCGCCAGGACCGTGCGCACCCCGCCGAACAGCGTGGCCTGCGTGGTCGCCAGCACACCGAGCAGCGGGATGCCGACGGTGAGGCCGATCTGCTGGGTGGTGGTGACCAGGCCGGTCGCCAGGCCCTGCTGCTCGTCGGGCACGCCGCTCGTCACGACCACCCCGTACGAGATGATCGCGCCGAGGTGGCACATGCTCGCCAGCGAGACGGCCGCGGTCGCCAGCAGGGCACCCGACCCGGTGCCCACGCCGAGCAGTGCGGCCCCCAGGACGCCCTGGCCCACCAGGGACCCGACCAGCGTGCGGCGGGCGCCGAAGCGGCCGATCACCCTCGGGGCGTACGCACCCGCGGCGACGGAGGCGAGGCCCTGGATGCCGAAGACCAGACCCGTGCGGAAGGACGACAGCCCCAGCGTCTCCTGGAGGTACAGGGTCAGGACGAAGACGACCGTCGACATCATCGAGAACGTCACCAGACCACCGAAATTGCCCCAGGCGACCGTGCGGCGCTTCAGCATCGGCAGCGAGACCAGCGGTGCCGCCGCCTTCGACTCGACCGCCACGAACACGGCCAGCAGGACCAGTCCGGCCACCAGCGTGCCCCGGACGTCCACGTCGCCGAAGCCGCGCTGGGCCGCCGTGGACAGGGAGTAGATCACCGCGAGCAGACCGCCGGTGACGGTGACGGCCCCCGGCACGTCCAGGCGCGGCCGCTCGGGAGTACGCGACTCCGGCAGCAGCCCCGGGGCGAGGACCAGGACGCCCACCGCGGCGACCGCGAGCAGGCCCATCGTGGACCGCCAGCCCAGGGTGTCCGTCATGACACCGCCGAGCACCATCCCCACGGTGAAACCGAGCGACAGCAGGGTGCCGGAGATGCCGAGCGCCCTGTCGCGCTGCGGACCCTCCGGGAAGGTCGTGGTCAGCAAGGACATGCCGGTCGGCACGATGACCGCCGCCCCCAGGCCCTGCAGGGCCCGTCCGGTCAGGAAGGACGCCGGGTCCCAGGCGAGGGTGGCGAGCACGGAGGCCGCGCCGAAGACGGCGAGGCCGGTGAGGAAGAGCCGCTTGCGGCCGTACAGGTCGGCGATGCGGCCGAAGAGGAGCAGGAAACCGCCGGACGGCAGGGCGAAGGCGGTGATGGCCCACTGGAGCGCGGACCGGCTCATCCCCAGGTCCTCCCCGAGCACCGGCAGGGCCACGTTCAGCACGGAGAAGTCGAGCGCCACCATGAACTGGGCGGCGCAGAGTACGAAGAGGACCAGTCGGGCCCGCCCGGACAGCCGGCCCTCCTGGGGGGCCGCCGTGTGCGGTCCGGGGGTCGTGGTCTGTGTGTCGATCGCCATGGCCACCACCCTCGTGGCCCGGGAATGCCCGTGCAGAGTGGGAACTTATCCTGTTGGTGGCACCACCAGTCAGCCGAACAGGGGGAGTTTGTGGCGACAGCGACCGACGAGCGCCGGCGGTCCGAACTGCGCGAGTTCCTGATGAGCAGACGGGCCAGAATCACCCCGACGGAGGCCGGCCTGCCGGACGGCGGGGCCCGCCGCCGCACCCCGGGCCTGCGCCGCGAGGAGGTCGCCGTGCTCGCCGGGGTGGGCGTCTCCTGGTACCAGTGGCTGGAACAGGGCCGCGACATCACGGTGTCCGGGCAGGTCCTGGACTCGGTGGGCCGGGTGCTGAAACTGACCAGCGCCGAGCGACGGCACCTGTACGCGCTCGCCGGGCTGAACCCGCCCGCCCTGGAGGTCGCGCCGGGCGACCGGGACATGTGCGACGGCCTGCAGCGCCTGATCGAGGCGTGGATGCCCTTCCCCGCGCACATCATGGACGTCTACTGGAACACCGTCCTCTACAACGACGCGGCGTCGCTGGTCTTCGGCATGCGCCCGGAGATCGTGCAGAACTGCCTGATCGCCTTCTTCACCGACCCCATTTACCGGGCCCGCGCCAGGCGCTGGGAGGAGGTCGCCGGTCAGGTCGTCGCCCAGTTCCGGGCCGCCTGCTCGGAGAAGCCCCACGACGACGGCTTCCGGGCGGTCATCGAGGAGGCCCGCGCGCTCAGCCCCGAATTCGCCGAACTGTGGGAACGCGGCGACGTGCGGCCGGGCGGACAGACGAAGAAGGAGATCGAGCACCCCGTCGTCGGCACGCTCTTCGTGGAGTCGACGCAGCTGCGGGTGCCGGCCCGCCCGGACCTGGCGATCGTGCTGCACACGCCGCTGGAGGACACCGGGTCCGCCGAGAAGCTGGAGTGGCTGACGTCGCCCGAGGGCCGGCGCGCGGCGATGTTCCCGCTCGCCGGCTGACCTCTCCCGCGGGCAGCCGCCGGGGGAGGGGGCCGGATCCGGCCGCCCCGTGGGCCGTTCACCCGGAAGGCCCCGGGGCCGTTCACCCGGAGGCCGTCCGGGGCCGTTCACCCGGAGGCCACCCGGTGTCCGCCCGGGTGTCCGGCACCGGCGGTGGGGTTTGCCGGCCGGGCGTGCTTTGCTGGAGGCATGATCGATGAGTTCCTGGCCCATGGCCTGCCCGATGTGGAAGAAGCCGTCCGCAAGGCGGCGGCGATCGAGATCATGCCGCGATTCAGGCAGCTCGCCGAGCACGAGGTCGACGAGAAGAGCGGCCCCCACGACCTGGTGACCGTCGCCGACCGCAAGGCCGAGGAGCACCTCACGGCCTCCCTGACGCGCCTGCTTCCGGGCTCGGCCGTGGTCGGTGAGGAAGCCGTCCACGCCGACCCCACCGTGTACGAGGCGCTGCGCGCGGACGCCCCCGTGTGGATCGTCGACCCCGTCGACGGCACCCGCCAGTTCGTGAACGGGGACCCGGCCTTCTGCACCCTGGTCGCGCTGGCCGTGCGCGGCGAGATCCTCGCCTCCTGGACCTTCGCCCCGGCGCTGGAAGAGCTCGCGACCGCCGTCCGCGGCGGGGGCGCGTACGTCAACGGCGAGCGGATCCACAGCGGTTCGCCCGAGGCCGGCGCGGACCTGCGGGTCGCCACCGCCCACCCGCTCTACACCTCCGACGAGAACAAGCGCACCCTGGCCCGGCTCGACGTGCCCGGCGTCGCGGCCCGCCCCTGCGGCTCGGCCGGCCTGGAGTACCTGAAGGTGGCCCGCGGGGAGATGGACGCCCTCGCCTTCACCTGGCCCTCGGCCTGGGACCACGCCGCCGGACTGCTCCTGGTCGCCGAAGCGGGCGGCGCACAGAGCACCGTCGACGGTGTCCCCTTCCGGGTGGACCGCGACAACGCCCTGCCGTTCGCCGTCGGCCGGGACGAGGCCACCGCCGTACGCATCCGGGAACTGCTCCGGGGCCGATAAGGGGTCCGGTACCGCGTACGCGTCGCAATATCCTGGGGGTGCAGGCGCCACCACCGGAAACGAAGGAGTCGCAAGTGCCGTCGATTTTCGATGTGGTCGTGGTCGGGGCGGGGCCCAACGGGCTGACGGCCGCCGTCGAACTGGCCCGGCGCGGCTTCTCCGTTGCCGTCTTCGAAGCCGCCGACACGGTCGGCGGCGGCGCCCGGACCGAGGAGCTCACCCTCCCCGGCTTCCGGCACGACCCCTGCTCGGCGGTGCACCCGCTCGGCGCCGGCTCGCCGGTCTTCTCCACGATGCCGCTGAAGCGGTACGGCCTGGAGTGGCTGCACGCCCCGCTGCCCATGGCGCACCCCTTCGACGACGGCACGGCCGCCGTCCTCTCGCGCTCCGTCGCGGAGACGGCGGCGTCGCTGGGGCCGCGCGACGCGGGCGCCTACCGGCGTCTGGTCGGGCCCTTCCTCGGCCGGTGGGACACCCTGGCCCGGGACTTCATGTCCCTGCCGAACACCGCACTGCCCCGCGACCCGGTCACCCTCGCCCGGTTCGGGCTCGCCGGGCTGCCGCCCTCGACCTGGCTGCTGCGCCGTTTCCAGGACGAACGGGCACGGGCCCTGTTCGCGGGGCTCGTCGCCCACGTCATCGCCCCGCTCGGCGGGATCGGGACCGGTGCCGTCGGCCTGGTCTTCGCCCTCGCCGCCCATGCGGGCGGCTGGCCCATGGCCCGCGGCGGCTCCCAGTCGATCTCCGACGCCCTCGCCTCCTACCTGCGCGACCTCGGCGGGTCGATCCACACCGACTTCGAGGTCAAGCGGCTCGACGACCTCCCGCCCGCGCGCGCCTACGTCTTCGACACCTCGCCGACCGCGCTGGCCAGGATCGCCCGCCTGGGCCGCGCGTACGACGGCTACCGGTACGGCGCCAGCGTGTTCAAGATCGACTATGCGCTGGACGGCCCGGTCCCGTGGACGGCCGAGGAACCGCGCCGCGCCGGTACCGTCCAGGTCGGCCCGCGCATGCGCGACATCGACGCCGCCCTGCAGCTCGCCTCCGGCGGCCGGGCACCCCGCGCCCCGTTCCTCATCACGGCACAGCCCAGCCTGGCGGACCCCGGCAGGGCCCCCGAGGGCAAGCACGTCTTCTGGGCGTACGGGCACGTTCCCGCCGGCTGGGACGGCGACCTCACCGACGCCGTCGAACGCCAACTGGAGCGCTTCGCCCCGGGCTTCCGCGACCTGGTCCTCGCCCGCGCCACGGCCGGCCCGCCCCAGCTCGCCGCCCGCAACCCCAACTACATCGGCGGGGACATCGCCTGCGGAGCCGCCTCCGGCCTCCAGCTCCTGCTGCGCCCCCGGCTCAGCCTCTCCCCGTACACGACGGCCCACCCGGCGGTCTTCCTCTGCTCCTCGGCGACCCCGCCGGGCCCGGGCGTCCACGGCATGTCCGGTCACAACGCCGCCAAGGCGGTCTGGCGCCACCTGCGCAAGGCCGCCTGAGACCACCCCTCCCTCGGCCCACCCGCGAAAGGGACTCCCATGGTCCGCATCACCCTGGTCCGCGGCGACATCACCGCCGAGCAGGCCGACGCCATCGTCAACGCCGCGAACTCCTCGCTGCTCGGCGGCGGCGGGGTCGACGGCGCCATCCACCGCAAGGGCGGCCCGGAGATCCTCGCGGCCTGCGAGGACCTGCGGCGCGGCCACTACGGCAAGGGCCTGCCGACGGGCCGGGCCGTCGCCACCACCGCCGGCCGGCTGGCCGCCGGACACGTCATCCACACGGTCGGTCCCGTCTGGTCGCGGGAGGAGGACCGGTCGGAGCTGCTCGCCTCCTGCTACCGCGAGTCGCTGCGCGTCGCCGACCAGCTGGGCGCCCGTACGGTCGCCTTCCCGGCCATCTCCACCGGCATCTACGGCTGGCCCGTGGACGACGGGGCGCGGATCGCGGTCCGTACGGTCCTGGCCGCCCGCACCGACGTCGAGGAGGTGCGCTTCGTCCTCTTCGACGAAGCCGCCCACGCCGCCTTCGAGGCGGCGGTCGAAGCCACCCGGTAGGGGCTCACACCGGCCGGCGCGGTGTGCCCGGCGCCGGGCGCGGATAGGTCCTGGTCTGCTTGACGCTGCCGTACGCGAAGCTCGACTCGATCGAGGCGATCCCGGGGATGGCGTGGATCCGGTGGCGCACCAGCGCCTCGTACGCCTCCAGGTCCTCGATGACGACCCGGAGCAGGTAGTCGCTGCTCCCCGCCATCAGGTAGCAGTCCTGGATGTGCTCGATGACCGCGACGTGCTCCTCGAAGAGCCGCACGGCCTCCGCCGTGTGCCGCTCCAGCCGGATCCGGACGAAGACGGTCACGGGCAGCCCGAAGGCGACCTGGTCGACCATGGCCGTGTAGCCGCGGATCAGGCCCGCCGCCTCCAGCCGCCGGACCCGGCGCAGGCAGGGCGACGGGGACAGCCGGACGCGATCGGCCAGCTCCTGGTTGGAAAGACGCCCATCTGTCTGCAATTCCCGGATTATCTGCAGATCGACTGCGTCCATGGCCACTCCTTGGCAGATCCTGCCCCAAACGTATGTCCGAGAGGCAGAACTGGCAATCGGCTGCCCCGGCCGAAGCCCTAACGTTGCCCTCGAGCGGACCGGACCGGTCCGTGTTCCGGAGGCTGGAGTGGATCCCTTGGTCGCGACGCACACCACCCGGGCGACCCCGGCTCCCGCTGCGGCGGGCCCGCGCGCCGGACACCCCGGCCGGCGCGGGCTCTCCCCCCAGGCCCAGGGCGTGCTGGCACTGCTGGTGACGGTGTCGATCTGGGCGGCGTTCGCGCTCAGCGCCCGTGCCCTCAGCAGTTCCTCACTGTTGCCCGCCGACGCGGCACTGCTGCGGTTCGGCCTCCCCCTCGTCCTGCTCCTCCCCGCCCTGTGGCGGCGCCGCCGCGCCATCGCCGCGGTGCGGCCGGGCCCCGCCCTGAAGATCGTCTGCGGTGCGGGGGTGCCCTTCTTCCTGGCCGCGATGCACGGCGGAGCGCTGACCTCCGCGGCCTTCGTCGGCTCCATCGTCCCCGGCATGGTCCCGCTCTTCGTCTCCCTGATCATGATCCGTCGCGGCCACGGCGTCCCCAGGGGCACGCAGGCCGTCGGCCTCGCGCTGATCGCGGCCGGTGTCCTCGCCCTCGTCTGGCGCTACGTCGTCCCCGTGGACACCGACGTCCTCGCGGGCTCCGGCATCCTCCTGGTCGCCAGCGGCCTGTGGGCCCTCTACACCGTGGGGCTGCGCGAGGTGGACCTCGATCCCGTCGGATCGATCGGGCTGCTGTGCCTGCCCTCCTTCGTGATCATCGGACTGCTCGTCCTGACCGGAGTCCTTCCCACCGGTATCGCGCACGCCGCGGGCACCGACATCGCACTGTTCCTGGTCGTGCAGGGTCTCGGGGTGGGGCTGTGCGCGGGCCTGCTCTACGCCTTCGCCATCCGCCGCCTCGGCGCCGAACGCAGCTCCGTCGTCGGCAGCCTCAGCCCCGTCGCCGTGGTCCTGCTCGCGATCCCCCTGCTCGGCGAGACACCCACGGTCGCCGTCCTCGTCGGCGTGCCCCTCATCACCGCCGGCGTCGTCCTCGCCAACCGCCGCCCCCGACCCGAGGTCCCCGCAGATGCTTGAGCTCCTTCCCACGCCGCCCACCGACCCGCTGTGGGACCTGACGTACGAGTTCGGCGGCGACGAGCGGCCCGAACGACTGAACCTCGTCCTCGGCGTCTACCGGGACCAGAGCGGGTCCACCCCCGTCATGGCCGCCGTCCGCGAAGCCGAGATCCGGCTCGCCCAGCGCTCCGAGTCCAAGGAGTACCGCGGGCTGTCCGGCAACACCGCCTTCAACAGCTCCCTGCTCGACCTGGTCCTGGGGCCGGACGGGCCCGCCGAGCGAGCCGCGGCCGTCCAGACCGTCGCGGGCTCCGGCGCGCTGCGCCTCCTCGCCGACCTGGTCTTCCGCACCCGCCCCGGCGCCACGGTGTGGATCAGCGACCCGGCCTACGTCAACCACCGGCCGATCCTGGAGGCCGCCGGGCTCGAGGTCCGCACCTACGGGTGGCGCGACGCCGAGGGCGGCTTCGACACGGCCGGCGTGCTGCGGGAGCTCGCGGACGCAGGACGCGACGACGTCGTCCTGCTCCAGGGGTGCTGCCACAACCCGTCGGGCGTCGACCCCCTGCTCGACGACTGGGAGGCGCTGGCCGAGTCGGCCCTGCGCGGTGGCTGGGTGCCCTTCGTCGACCTCGCCTACCACGGTCTCGGCGACGGCCTGGAGGCCGACCTGCTGGCCACGCGGATGCTGGCCTCCCGGGTGCCCGAGATGCTGATCGCCGTGAGCTGCTCGAAGAACTTCGGCCTCTACAGTGACCGCGTCGGCTGCGCCATCGTGCTCGGCGCCTCGGCCCGGGCCGTGCGGCACGCCGAGACGGCCCTGCAGAACGCCGCCCGCACCCTGTACTCGATGCCGCCCGAGCACGGCGCCGCCGTCGTGACCACGATCCTCCAGGACGAGGGGCTGCGCGCCTCCTGGCGGGCCGAGCTGGACGTGATGCGCGGCCGGATCATGGCCAACCGGGCGGACCTGACCGCCCATCTCGGCAATCTCGGCTGCACGGAGCAGGCCCGCTCGCTGGCCCGGCAGAAGGGCATGTTCTCGATGCTGCCGCTGACCCCGCACCAGATGCTGCGGCTGCGCAGGCAGTACGCCATCTACGGGACGACCTCGGGGCGGATCAACATCGCCGGCATCCCGGCCCACCGGATCCCGTGCCTGGCCCGGGGGATCGCGGCGGTCCTCGACACAGCCGAGGTGCCCCGCCCCCGCGAGCTCGCCTGAGACCGAGGAGCGATCACCGGTCCCGTGCGCATCTGCGAGGGCAACGCTCGGGATCCCACCCTCGCGTGTTCCTGGACATGACAGTTTCCGGCAGTCCGTCGACATGACAGTCCCCGGCAGTCCGTCGTTGCCATGAGCCATCCGCCGTCGCCGATGGCTCCCGTGGTCGACAGGTGCTGCCGGGGGCCTGGCCAGAGCCTGGAGAGTAGTCACTCGAACCCCAGGACGTCTCCTGAGGGAGGTGCGGCTCTTTCCGGTGATCCGGTGTATTGATGAGTCTCCTCCCTATTCGTCCTGAGTCAAGGGGTTCACGGACGTAGGCTGGAAGAAATTCGCGTCGCGCACCGCACCGGGCCGACGGGAGGTGTGGCCATGACAGCAGCGCCGGATTTCCGGGTCGCCCGAGGGCCCGGCGCCACCGTCTGGGCACCCGAGACGGTCACCGCCGACCCGTACAACGCCCAGACCCCGTCGGCCGCGCTGGCCGAGCCGGTCACCCCCGGCGGGGCCCTCTTCGTACGCGACCACTTCCGCATCCCGCCGCCCGACCCCGGCCGGTGGCGGCTGCGGATCGGCGGCGCCGTGGCCACCGCCTTCTCCATCGGCCACGAAGAGCTCCTCGCTCTGGAACACCGCGAGCTCGACGTCGTCGTCGAATGCGCGGGCAACGGCCGCAGCCTGATGCGCCCCACCACGCCCGGCGTGCCCTGGAGCCAGCGGGCGGTGGGCTGCGCGCACTTCGCGGGCGTGCCCTTCCACCTCCTCGCCGACCGCGCCGGGATCGACCCGGCGGCCGTCGAGGTCGTCTTCACCGGAGCCGACTCCGGCACGGTCCGCGGCCGCCGGACGCCCTTCGAACGCAGCCTCCCGCTCGCCGTGGCCCGCCACCCGGACACCCTCCTCGCCACGCGCATGAACGGCGAGCCGCTCACCCCCGAGCACGGCGCCCCGGTCCGTCTGCTGGTCCCCGGCCGGTACGCCGTCGCCGATGTGAAGTGGCTCGTCGGGGCACGGGCCGTGACCGGCCCCTTCGCCGGGGTCTTCCAGGCCGAGGAGTACCTCTACGTCGACCCGCGCGGCACCCCCGAAGGACCCGTGACGACCCTGCGGGTCAAGTCGCTGATCACCGAGCCCGCACCGGACGACGACGTGCGCCGGGGCCACGAGACCCTGGTCCGCGGCCACGCCTGGTCGGGCGACGGGGTGCCCGTCCGCAGGGTCGAGGTGCGGGCCGCGCACGAGGACGACGGCAGCGACCCGGACCACGTCCGGGGCTGGCACGAAGCCGTCCTCGAACCGCCGGCCGGGCCCTACGCCTGGAGCAGCTGGTCCTACCGGTGGACCCCGCAGCAGCCGGGACCGTACCGGCTGCTCTCCCGCGCGACCGACGCCCGCGGCGACGCACAGCCGCCGCAGGCCCCGTGGAACGCCCGTGGCTACGGCTGCAATCCCGTGGCCTCCGTCGAGGTGGTGGTCGTATGAACGGTTCCGAGGCGACGATCGAGGTCATCGCCACCCCGTCGCTCGGGGACACCAGCTACCTGCTCGTGAGCGGTGACGAGGCCGCCCTCGTCGACCCGCAACGGGACGTCTGGGAACTGGTGGAGTCCTGTACCGCCCAGGGCGTCGGAATCCGCTACGTCCTGGAGACGCACGTGCACAACGACTACGTCTCCGGTGCGCTGGAGGTCAGGGCGGCGACCGGCGCCACGGTCGCAGGACCGGCCCGGGCACCCTACGGCTTCGACCACCTGCCCATGGCCGAGGACGACGAGATCCGCGTCGGCGACGTCACCGTGCGGGCCGTGGAAACCCCGGGCCACACCGCCGAACACACCTCCTACCTGGTCTTCGACGACACGGACCGGGCCCCGTCGGCCGTCTTCACCGGCGGCAGCCTCCTCGTCGGCAACGCCGGCCGGACCGACCTGTCCGGCAGCGGCCGTACGGAGGAACTCGCCAGGGCCCAGTACCGGACGCTGCGCCGGCTCGCCCTGCTCCCCGATGGCACCCGTGTCCTGCCGACGCACGGCGCGGGCAGCTCCTGCGCGGCCGGCCCGGTGTCGGGGGAGCGGACCAGCACGGTCGGCGCGGAACGCCGCAGCAACCCCGTACTGACCGCCCAGGACGAGGAGGAGTTCGTCCGGGGCCGGATGTCGGGCCTGCCCCCGTACCCCGCCTACTACCGGCACATGGGGCCCATCAACGGGCACGGCCCACGGGTGCTCGGCGGCCCGCCCACCCTCCGCCCGCTCACCCCGGCCATGGTGGAGGGGCTCGCAGGCGGCGGCGCGCAGATCGTCGACGGCCGGGACCGGACCGCCTTCGCCGCCGGGCATCTGCCCGACTCGATCTGCGACGAGCTCGACGACCGCTTCGCGAGCCTGGTCGGCGAGGTCGTCCCCTTCGGCACGCGCCTGGTCCTCGTCCTGCCGGAACCGGCCGGGGACGCCGCCCACGAGGCGATGGTCCAGCTCCTGCGGATCGGATACGACGACGTCGCCGGATACCTGGCGGGAGGGACCGGCGCCTGGACGGCCGCAGGCCGCCCGCTGCGCACCTTCCGCACCGCGGACGCCGCCGCGTCGGCCGGGCACCTCGACGGCAGGCTCCTGCTCGACGTGCGGCCGGACCGGCCCGAGGGCGGCATCCCCGGCTCGCTCGCCGTGCCCCTGGCCGAACTGCCCCGCAGGATCGGCGAGCTGCCCCGGGACCGGGAGATCTGGGTGGTGTGCGGCAGCGGCCGCCGGGCCACCGTCGCCGCGGGCCTGATCGACCGGGCGGGGATCCCGGTGACCGCCGTGATCAGCGGCGGGGTCCAGGAGCTCATGGCCCACGCGTGAGGGGTCGGGGCCGGGAGCCACGGACCGTTCCCGGCCCGCCCGCGGCCACCGAACGGACTCCGGCACGAACCGCACGCGGTTTTACCGCCTCGTTTCCCGGTACCCGGTTTCCCGCCGCTCCCGCCGAGGTACTGGTCCTTACCCGCCCCTCCGGGCGACGCAGAGCCCTGCGCCGACGCCTCGGATAGGGTGAATCGGTAGGAATCAGGCCCCCCGGGGTGAGGTCGTGTGGACACATACCAGTCGACGAGCGCGGTGCCGGACCCGCCGGCGGCGGCTGTCGGCTACGCGGGCGTACTCCGCGAGCTGCTACCGATCGCCCTGTGGCGGGAGGACGCCGACGGCCGCATCGTGGAGTGGTCACTGGCCGCCCAGGACCTCCTCGGGCACCCTCCCGAGGAGATCATCGGCCGCCCCGGCGCCTCCGTCCTCGTGCCCGAGGCCAACCACGAGCTCGCCGACCAGCTGACCCGGCGCGTCCAGGCCGGCGAGAGCGTCGTCGGCACCCTGCCCGTCCGCCACCGCGACGGGCACCGCGTCGTGATGGAGATGTGGATCGTCCCGGCCGTCGACGCCACCGGGCGGATGGGAGCGCTGCTCATCGCCGTGGAGACCTCCGAGGTCCTCCACATGCGCGACTCCCTGGCCGCCCTGCAGAGCCTCTTCACCCAGTCGCCCATCGGCCTCGCCACCCTCGGTCCCGACCTGAGGTTCCTCCGGGTCAACGACGCGCTGGCCCGCATGAACGGCGTCTCCGCCGCCGAGCACCTCGGCAAACGGCTCACCGAAGTGGTCCCCGGCGTCAACGCCGTCGCCCTGGAGGCGACGATGCGGCAGGTCCTGGACCGGGGCACGGCCGTCGTCGACGTCCGCCGCACCGGGCGGACGCCCGCCGACCCCGACCACGACCGGACCTGGTCCTGCTCCTACGCCCCCCTCCTGGACGGCTCCGGCCGGGCCCTCGGCGTGATCGCCTCCCTCATCGACATCACCGAGAGCCAGCAGGCCCAGGCCGAGGCCGAGCTGGCCCAGCACCGCCTGGCCCTGCTCGCGGAGGCGGGTGCACGCATCGGCACGACCCTCGACCTGCACCAGACCGCCCAGGAGATCGTGGAACAGCTCGTACCGCAGCTCTCCGACTCCGCCGACGTACAACTGCTGGAATCCGTCCTCGGCCCCGACGAGGGCGCGGCGCCCGCGGCGTCCACCCGCGGGGTCCTGCGCCGCCTGGCGGCCCGCTTCCCCGACCCGAACGCCCCCACCGCGAAGCTCGCCCCCGGCCAGACCTTCCAGATCCCCGCGGGCACCGTCTACGAGCGGGTCGTCACCGAGGGCCTGCCCCTGAACCTCTACGTCTCCGACATCCCCGCCCTGATCACCTCCCCCCGCGCCGCCGCGCTGCGCGCCTACCTGGCCACTCTGGGATCCGCCCGACTGGTCCCGCTCGTCGCCCGCGGCACCGTGCTGGGCGCCGTCACCGTCACCCGGACGCGCGAACGCCCGCCCTTCGACGAGCAGGAGTGCGTCCTCGTCGACGAGCTCGTCGCCCGCGCGGCCCTCAACATCGACAACGCCCGCATGTACACCCGCCAGCGCCAGGCCGCCCTGACCCTCCAGCGCAGCCTCACCAACAGCGCCCTGCCCGAGGTCCCCGGCCTCGAACTCACCGGCCGCTACCTGCCCGCCAGCGCCCACGACGTCGGCGGGGACTGGTTCGACGCCATTCCGCTGCCCGGAGGCCGCACCGGCCTCGTCATCGGGGACGTCATGGGGCACGGGATCCACGCGGCGGCCGTCATGGGCCAGCTGCGCACGGCCGTACGGACCCTCGCACGCCACGGCGTACCCCCCGCGCAGCTCCTGCGCTCCCTCGACGCCGTCGTCGCCGACCTGGGCGAGGACGAGATGGCGACCTGCGTGTACGCCGTCCACCACGCGGCGTCCGGGACCTGCGTGATCGCGCGGGCCGGCCACCCGCCGCCCGCCGTCGTCGCCACCGACGGGACCGTCACCTTCCTCCACGGCCCGCCCGGGACCCCGCTGGGCGCGGGCGGGCGGGACTTCCGTACCGAGGAGGTGCGCCTGCCGCCGGGCAGCCTGCTCGTCCTCTACACCGACGGACTCATCGAGGCCCGGGACCGCGACCTCGACCAGGGCATGGAGCAGCTGGGAGCGGCCCTGCACGGCGTGGAGCAGCCCCTGGACGGGCTGTGCGACCAGATCCTGCGGCGGCTGCTCCCGCGCGCGCAGCAGGACGACGTGGCGATGCTGCTGGCCCGCTCCCGGCCGGCCTGACCGGCCCGCCGGCGCCCGCCCGGGGCTGCCCCCGGCGGCCCGCCCGGCTCACCAGGCCATGTCCTCCAGCGCGTCCAGGTCCAGCGGCGCCGTCGGCTGCGGCTCCGCGCCCCCGGTCAGCGGCAGCTGGGCCCAGATGACCTTCCCGCGGTCGGTGTACCGCGTGCCCCACCGTTCGGCGTACTGCGCGACCAGGAACAGCCCGCGCCCGCCCTCGTCGGTGGTGGCCGCGTACCGCAGGTGCGGGGAGGTGCTGCTGCCGTCGGAGACCTCGCAGATCAGGCTCCGGTCACGCAGCAGGCGGACCCGGACGGGCGCGCTCCCGTACCGGATCGCGTTGGTGACCAGCTCGCTGAGGATCAGCTCCACGGGGAAGGCGAGGTGCTCCAGGCCCCACTCGACGAGCTGCGCCGAGCCGGCGTTGCGCACCCGCGAGACGGCCGAGGGATCACCGGGCACCTCCCATTCGGCGATCCGGTCCGCCTCCAGCCGGCGCGTGTCCGCGATCAGCAGGGCGATGTCGTCGCTCGGCACCGGGAAGAGCAACGCGTCGAGCACCTCCGAGGCCGCCTGGTCCGGGCTGCGTCCGGGCCGCGACAGCGTGTCGGCGAGCAGCCGCAGTCCGGTGTCGAAGTCCCGGTCGCGGCCCTCCACCAGGCCGTCCGTGAACAGCACGAGCCGGCTGCCCTCGGGCACCTCGAAGTCGGCCGCCTCGAAGGGCATCCCGCCCACGCCGAGCGGGATCCCGGCCGGCAGCTCGGGGAACACCACCCGGCCGTCGGGGCGGATCAGCGCGGGCCCGGGGTGTCCGGCGCTCGCCATGCGGCACCGCCCGGAGACCGGATCGTAGACCGCGTACAGGCAGGTGGCGCCGGTGACGGCGGAGTTGCGCCCGGCCGCGGTGCCGGGCTCGGGATCCTCCCCGCCCGCCCCGCTCCCGTCCCCGCTCGCGTGCGCGTTCCCGTCCCCGTTCGGGGCCCCGTCCGTCCGCCAGCCGCCGGCCTCGTCCTGGTCGATCCGGCTGATCAGCTCGTCCAGGTGCCCGAGCAGTTCGTCGGGCGGCAGGTCCAGGGTGGAGAAGTTGTGCACCGCGGTCCGCAGCCGGCCCATGGTGGCCGCGGCGTGCACCCCGTGACCGACGACGTCGCCCACGACCAGCGCCACCCGGGCACCCGGCAGCTGGATCACGTCGAACCAGTCGCCCCCCACTCCCGCCGTCGCCGGCAGATAGCGGGAAGCCACCTCCACGGCGCTCAGGTCGGGCAGCATCCGGGGCAGGAGGCTGCGCTGGAGGGTCACCGCCATCGCGTGCTCCCGGGTGAAACGCCGCGCGTTGTCGATGGAGACGGCAGCCCGCGCCCCCAGTTCCTCCGCGAAGGACAGGTCCTCCCCGTCGAAGGGCTCCGGGGTGTCGGCGCGCCAGAAGTTGGCCATCCCCAGGACCACCCCGCGGGCCTGGAGCGGTACGGAGATCAGCGAGTGCAGCCCGTACTCCAGGGCCACGCGGGTGCCCTGGGAGTCCTGCGCCCGCCAGCCCATGGCCGCGTTCAGATCGGCCGCCAGCACCGCGTGCCCGGCGGCCAGGGCGGCCGCCATCGGGGCCGTCGGCACCTCGAACCGGATCAGGTCGCCGACCGGCTGCAGCGGCGAGTCGGTGCGGACACCGGTGATGGCCGCCCGGCGCATCTCGCTGTACACGCCGCCGACGGAGGGCTCGTCCCCGCGGAGCACGGGCTCCAGCAGCTCCACCGTCACGAAGTCGGCGAAGCGCGGCACGGCCACCTCCGACAGCTCCTCGGCGGTCCGCGCCACGTCCAGCGTGGTGCCGATCCGCACACCCGCGTCGTACAGCAGCTGCAGGCGGCTGCGGGCGACCTCGGCCCGGCCGGAGAGCGAGGCGAGCTCGGTCGAGTCGCGCAGGGTCACCACACGGCCCGCCGGCCGCCCCGCGTACGCCATGGTGGGCCGAACGTTGACCGCCAGCAGCCGGTCGCCCGCCAGGTGCACGTGGTCCGTCACGACACGGCCCGAGGCGAGCAGCTCGGTCGTGCGCGGATCGAGACCGAGGTCGCCGACGGCGCGCTCCTCGGCGTCCTCCGGCAGGTCGAGCAGCCTGCGGGCCTCGTCGTTGGCCAGGATGAGCCGCTGGTCGTTGCCGATGATGAGCACGCCCTCGCGCACGGCGTGCAGAACGGCCTCGTGGTGTTCGTTCATCCGGCTCATCTCGGCGGCGCCCAGGCCCCGGGTCTGGCGCAGCAGCCGCCGGCTGACCAGGGCGGCACCGGCGGTACCGAGCAGCAGACCGGTCGCCGTGGCGCCCACGAGGAGCGGGAGCTGCCCCTCGACCGCGTGGGTGACGTTCTCGACGTCTATCCCGGTGGCGACCAGGCCGATGACGTCGCCGTCCGCGTTCCGTACGGGCACCACCGCCCGCACGGCGTCGCTCGGCTGCCCCTTGAACACCTGGGTGAACGATTCGCCGGCGACGGCCCGGGAGACGTCCGAGGCCTGCTTGCCGATCAGCTCGGGCCGCGAGTCGGTGTAGCGGACCCCACGGAGGTCCATCACCGCGATGAAGTCCAGGCCCGAGGCCCTGCGGGCGCCCTCGGCCAGCGGCTGGAGCACGGCCGTCGGATCCCGCGACAGCAGCGCTTCCGGGAGGCCGGGGGCGTGCGCGAAGGCCTCGGCGGCGGCCAGCGAACGGTTGCGGGCGTCGCGCTGGCTGTCGTAGCGGGCCTGGAAGACCAGGGCCAGCGCGGCGGCGGTGATCAGCAGCACCACGATCACCGCCTGGAGGGCGAAGACCTGACCGGCGACGCTGTGCGCCCCCCGGGACAGGCGCGCGGACATGCGCGAACCCCTCCCGGTCGGCTGTCGACCAAAACGTCCGGTCATGAGCCCTTTCTAACACTGTCCCGGGCTTTGGGCGTGACCGGACGGTCCCCGCGCCCCGGCCCCCGCCCGGGGGAACGGCCGGGGCCCGGCCCCCGGGGCGGGGAACCGGGCCGATGGGCCGGGGTGGATCAGAGGACGTCGGCGGCGATGTTCACCGCGACCTGCTCCAGGAGGGGACCCGCGTTCGGGATGGACTTGGCCGGGTCGGGCTCCAGGTCCGTCAGCGGGTACGCCTTGCGGATACCGGCCCCCTCCAGGGCCTCCTGGCCCAGCAGGAGCCTTCCGCAGACCGCCACGACCGGCTTGCCCGCCGCGCGTGCGGCCGCAGCGACGCCCGCGGGGGCCTTGCCGTGCAGGGTCTGCTCGTCCAGCGAGCCCTCCCCGGTGATGACCAGCGTGGCCCGCTCCAGCGCCGGCGCGAAGCCCAGCACCTCCAGCATCAGCTCGATGCCGGGCCGGAAGCTCGCGCCCAGCAGCAGCGCGCCGTAGCCGATGCCGCCCGCGCCGCCCGCGCCGGGGGAGGCGGCGAGCTCGGCCGCCTTGGGACCGATCGCCTTCTCCAGCACCTGCGCGTAGTGCGCCAGCGCCGCGTCGAGCGTCGCCACGTCCTCGGGCGAGGCGCCCTTCTGCGGGCCGTAGACGGCCGCGCAGCCCTTGGGCCCGGTCAGCGGGTTGTCCACGTCGCTGGCCAGGACGAAGTCGACCTCCGCGAAACGCGGATCCACGCCCGACAGGTCGGCGGAGGCCAGATCGGCCAGTGCGCCGCCGCCCGGACCGACCGGTTCGCCGTTCGCATCCAGGAACACCGCGCCGAGCGCCGCCAGCATCCCGGCGCCGCCGTCCGTGGTGGCGCTGCCGCCGACGCCGAAGACGATCGAGCGGGCGCCCGCGTCCAGCGCGGCCTTGAGGACCTCGCCCGAGCCGTACGTGGTCGCCGTCAGCGCGGCGAAGGTGCCCGCCGGCAGCAGCTGGAGGCCGGAGGCCTCCGCCATCTCGACCACCGCGGTCCCCCCGCGCAGCGCGAAGGCGGCCGTGACCTGGTCACCGAGGGGCCCGGTGACCCGTACCTCCCGGCGTTCGAAACCGGCCGCCACGGCGGCCGCGACCGTGCCGTCGCCGCCGTCCGCGACGGGGAGGGTCTCGATCTCCACGTCCGGTACGGCCCTGCGAAGGCCGGCCGTCACCCGCTCCGCGACCTGAACGGCCGTGAGCGAGCCCTTGAATTTGTCCGCGGCGATGAGCACGCGCGCGGCCTCAGTTACTGCTCCGTCCGTCACCTTGCTATCCCTTGCTATCGAACAGTGCAGTCGCGCCGCCATGAGCTTATCCGGAGGATCCTCCTATGCCCATGAGTGGCCTGGGCCACACCCGGCGTGCCATGCCTCTAAATACGGATATACGCCTGCATAGTGTGGCCGCATGAGCGCCGAATCACTGGATCAGCCACGTCCGGACATCCCGGGCGGGGGCCCCGGCGGCCCCGTGGACGGCGCCCCCGACCACACCGTCATCGCGGTCGGAGTGCCGGCCGTGCTGGCCGTCGTCGCCTGGGCGGCCCTCGGCGGGGACTCCTTCGACACCGCGTCGAGCACCGCGCTGGCCTGGGTCCTGAACAACTTCGCCTGGCTGTTCGTGATCGCCGCCGACGTCTTCCTCGTCATGTGCGTCGTCCTGGCGATCAGCCGCTTCGGCCGGATCCGCCTCGGCGCGGACGACTCCGAGCCCGAGTTCACCAACCTGTCGTGGATCGCGATGATGTTCAGCGCCGGCATGGGCATCGGCCTGATGTTCTACGGGGTGGGGGAGCCGCTCACCCACTACCTGGCCCCGCCGCCCGCCTCCGGAGCGGCCCCCCGCACGGGCGCGGCCGCCCTCGCGGCCATGGAGTACTCCTTCTTCCACTGGACCCTCACCCCGTGGGCCATCTACGGCATCGCCGGCCTCGCCCTCGCCTACGCGACCTTCCGCAAGGGCCGCGGCAACCGCCTCAGCTCCGCCTTCGTCCCCCTGATCGGCCGGGAGCGCGCCGACGGCGGGCCCGGCCGGGCCATCGACCTGCTGGCCGTCTTCGCCACCGTCTTCGGCACCGCCACCAGCCTCGGCCTCGGCGCGCTCCAGGTGTCCAAAGGCCTCAGCATCACCTCCGGGATCGAGGACTCCACCACCGTCGAGCTGGTGATCATCTGCTCGCTCTCGGCGGCCTTCGTGCTCTCCGCCTTCTCCGGCCTGCACAAGGGCGTGAAATGGCTGAGCACCAGCAACATCGTGCTCGCCGCCGTGCTGATGGTGTTCGTCTTCCTGCTCGGCCCCACCGTCTACGTCCTCGACGTCATCCCGGCGAGCGTCGGCGGTTACCTGAGCGAGCTGCTGCCCATGGCCAGCCGCACCGGGGCCTTCACCGACAGCGCCTGGCTCGGCGCGTGGACGATCTTCTACTGGGCGTGGTGGCTGTCCTGGGCGCCCTTCGTCGGTACCTTCATCGCCCGCATCTCGCGGGGCCGCACCATCCGCGAGTTCCTCATCGGTGTCCTGCTCGTGCCCAGCGGGGCCACCGTCGTCTGGTTCTGCGTCATGGGCGGCACCGCCATCCGCCTCGACTCCACCGGTGCCGTCGAGTTCGCGGCCGAACTCAAGGAGGGCACCGAGGCCTCGCTCTTCGCGATGCTGGACGCGCTGCCGCTGTCCGCGCTCACCTCGTGGCTCGCCATGATCCTCGTCATGACGTACTTCGTGACCAGCGCCGACTCCGCCTCCCTCGTCATGGGCTCCCTCACCAGCCGCGGTTCCCTCCACCCGCCCACCTGGCTCGTCGTCACCTGGGGCGTGCTGATGGCCGCGGTTGCCGCGGTGCTCCTGCTCGCGGGCGGTCTGAAGTCCCTGCAGACCGCCACCATCCTGGTCGCGCTGCCCTTCGTCGTCGTCATGCTGCTGCTCTGCTGGGCCCTGTTCAAGGAGCTCCGCGAGGACCCCGGCGCGGGGCCGGCCCGCCACCATCCCCCGCACGGCGTGCGGGACGCCGTCCGGGCCATGGCCGGCGACGCCGTCGGCGAACAGGGGCGGGCGGCCGGCCGGCGGCCCCCTGGATAGGGTGGCCGGGTGACCACCACGGATGACTACGCCACGTACATCGCGAGCCTGCCCCGGGTGCTGGCCGGCGCCGCCGCCCTCTACCGGGACGCCGAGGGGCGGGTCCTGCTCGTCGAGCCCAACTACCGTGAGGGCTGGGCCCTGCCGGGCGGCACCATCGAGTCGGACCAGGGCGAGTCGCCGCGCACCGCAGCCCGCCGGGAGAGCGCCGAGGAGATCGGCATCGACGTCCCGCTCGGCCGCCTGCTCGCCGTGGACTGGACGATCGGCCCCGACCGCCCGCCGCTCGTCGCCTACCTCTACGACGGGGGCGTGCTCGACGAGGCCCAGTTCGCCTCGATCAGGCTCCAGGAGGAGGAACTGATCTCGTGGCGGCTGGTCGACCCCGCCGAACTCACCGCCTACCTGCCCGGATCGCTGGGACGGCGCGCCGAAGAGGCCTGCCGGGTCCTCCGGTCGGGCGAGGGCACCGCGGAACTGGAGAACGGCCGGCCCCCGGCCACCCCCTGAACACCCGGCTCCCTTCGACCAGGACAGAATCAAAAGATGATCACGATGTACGCCTGGCCCAGCACGGCCGACGGGCCGGACGCCCTGCCCATGGTCCACTTCACGACGGACGAGCAGGCCGGTGGTGAGGTCACCCCCGACGGGACGCCGGTGTGGCTCTTCGACACCGCGATACGCGAGGGCGGCTGGTCCCTGTTCGCCGACTTCGAGGGCTGGGCCACGCCCGCCTCCCAGTGGCGGGCCCTCTACCGCCGTGAGGACGACTTCCTCGCCGTCACCGGCCCCGGCGCCTGCGAAGGCTGGTACGAGGGCACGCTCGGCGCCGACGCCGACTGGGTGGCGGCGGCCGCCGCCCAGCAGAGCGTGGTGCTGCTCGCCGCCCCCGTGCAGCACCCCTCGCTCTACGGCTACGCCGTGGAGGCCGGCGCCGCCTTCGCACTGCTGGTCCCCCTCCTCGTGGTCTGACTCCGGGTCAGGCCAGCAGCTTGGCCTTGGCGCGGTCGAACTCCTCCTGGGTGATGTCACCCTTGTCCTTGAGGGCGGAGAGCTTGTGCAGCTCGTCCGCCGAACCGCCGCCGGGGGCCGCAGCCTGCTGGACGTAGCTCTTGAAGGCCGCCTCGTTCTCCTGCATCTGCTTCATCTCCCGCTCGGTCATGCTCTTCCCGCGGGCGATGAGGTACACGAACACGCCGAGGAACGGCAGGATCAGCACGAAGATCAGCCAGCCCGCCTTGCCCCAGCCGCCCAGCGTGGGGTCACGGAAGATGTCCGTGATGATCTTGAAGAGCAGGAAGAACCACATGATCCAGAGGAACAGCCACAGCATCGTCCAGAAGAGGTTCAGCAGCGGATAGTCGTCCATGCCCGGCTCCGATCGTGTAGCGGTACCTCTTTCATACAGGTGCTCCTGTATATCCGCATTCGGAACGGTATGTCGCCGACTCCTTGGAGTGACTTCGGCCCCGCCGCCGCTGCGGCGGCCCCACCGGAGGCCACCCGGGTGCTTGCCTGGAGGGTCCGGGCCGCACGACGTGGCCGCAGCCGATCCCTCAGGAGCACCACGCATGGCCGCACCCCAGGAACCGGACAGGGCCGAGGTCGAAGCCTTCATGGAACGGGCGCTCGGCGACCTGAGCGGGGCCATGGCCACGGCCCTGTGCGCCCTCGGCGACCGGCTCGGCCTGTTCAAGGCCCTCGCCGAAGGCGGCCCGGCCCGCAGCCACGACCTCGCGGACCGGCTGGAGCTGAACGAACGCTACGTCCGCGAATGGCTGCGCGGCCTCACGGCGGCCGGCTACCTCGCCGAACCCGAACCGGGCACCTTCGTCCTGCCGCCCGAGCACGCCCCCGCGCTCGCCGACGAGTCCGGACCCATGTTCCTCGGCGGCGTCCACCAGATGCTCCCCGGCCTCTGGCAGCCCTACGAACAACTCGTGGAGGCCTTCCGCACGGGCGGCGGCGTACGACAGGCCGCCTACCCGCCCGCCGTGTGGGACGGCATGAGCCGCTTCACCGGCAGCTGGTTCGAGAGCGTCATGATCGACGACTGGCTCTCGACCTTCCCGCACGTCATCGGCAAGCTCGAACGCGGCAGCCACGTCGCCGACGTGGGCTGCGGAGCGGGCCGGGCCCTGATCGTGCTCGCCAAGGCCTTCCCGCGCTCGCGCTTCACCGGCTTCGACGTCTTCCCGGCCCAGGTCGAACGCGCCCGCGCCAACGCCGAACGGGCAGGAGTCGCCGACCGGGTCGCCTTCCGCACGCTCGACGTCGTCCAGGGCCTTCCCGACCGGTACGACATCGTCACCACCTTCGACGTCATCCACGACGCGGCGGACCCGCGGGGCCTGCTGGCCGCCATCAGGGCAGCCGTCAAGGACAACGGCGACTACCTCATGCTGGAGGTCAACTCCTGCGACCGTCCCGAGGACAACGTGGGCCCGGCCGCCTCACTGATGTACGGGTTCAGCGTCTTCTACTGCATGACCACGTCCCTCGCCGACGACGGCGCCGCCCTCGGCACCTGCGGCCTGCCCGAGGCGACCGTCCGCGCCCTGTGCACCGAAGCCGGCTTCGGCGAGGTCACCCGTTCCCCCACCGAAGACCCCTTCAACGTCCTCTACGACGTCAGGCCCTGACCGGCCTCGAAGGCCAGCAGCCGCACCTTGCGCTCGACCCCGCCGCCGTAGCCGGTCATGCTGCCGGAAGCACCGATCACCCGGTGGCACGGCACGATGATCCCGACCGGGTTCTTCCCGTTCGCCAGACCCACCGCGCGCGAGGCGTTGGGCTTGCCCAGCCTCACCGCGAGCTCCCCGTACGACCACGTCTCGCCGTACGGGATCCGCACGAGCTGGTCCCAGACACTGCGCTGGAACTCGGTACCCTCCAGGCGCAGCGGGAGGTCGAACGCGGTCAACTCCCCGGCGAAGTAGGCGGTCAGCTGGCGCACCACTTCGGGGAAGGGCTCCTCCGTGGCGGCCACCCGCTCCCCGAAGGACTCCTCCGCCGGCCGGTGGCGCTGCCCGGTCATGTACAGGCCGCTGAGGACGCCGTCCACGGCGACCAGGGTGAGCGGACCGTACGGGCTGTCGACGACGGTGTGCTGCTTGCTGCTCTTCACGGTGTCTCGCATGACTGCTGCTCCTCAGCCGGGCAGGTGGTTGATGGGGTGGGAATCCGTGGCCCACAGGTACTGGACGGCGTACGCGCGCCACGGCCGCCAGCCGGCGGCCCGCGCCGTCAGCGCGGAGGGGGTGGACGGCAGACCGAGCCCCTGCGCCGCGCGCCGGACGCCCAGATCGGACGGCAGGAACGCGTCCGGGTCGCCGAGCGCCCGCATCGCGATGACCTCGGTGGTCCACGGGCCGAAGCCGGGCAGCGCCGAGAGCTGCGCCCGGGCCGCGTCCCAGTCGCTGTCGATGCCGAGCGGCAGCGAACCGTCGGCCAGCGCCGACACCAGGGTGGTCAGCGTGGCCCGCCGGCTGCGCGGCAGGGCCAGCGACTCCGGGTCGAGCCCGGCCAGCGCCTGCGGCGACGGGAAGAGGTGCGTCAGCCCGCCCAGCGGGTCCTCGACGCGCTCCCCGTACGCCGTGACGAGCCGGGCGGCGTGCGTGCGCGCCGCCGCGGTGGACACCTGCTGCCCCAGCACGGCCCGTACGGCGAACTCCGCCGCGTCGACCGTACGGGGGACCCGGCGGCCGGGAGCCTTGTCCACCAGCGGCGCGAGCAGGGGGTCGGAGCGCAGCTGCTCGTCGACGGCCTCGGGGTCGGCGTCGAGGTCGAGCATCCAGCGGCAGCGGCTGATGGCGATGGTCAGGTCGCGCAGGTCGGTGAGGGCGAGCCGGCAGCCGATGTGGTCGGGCTGCGGGGTGAGGGCGACGACGCCGGTGCCGTGGGGGAGGCGGAGGGTGCGGCGGTAGGCGCCGTCGCGCCACTCCTCGACACCGGGGACGGCGGTCGCGGCGAGGTGCCCGAAGAGGTTGTCGGGGTTCAGGGGGGCCCGGAACGGCAGCCGCAGGCTGATCGTCCCGGGGATCCGGGGCGGGGCGTCCTTCTTCCGCCCGGCCTTCACGGAGCGGTCGCGCAGCTCGCTCGGCGAGAGGGCGAAGACCTCGCGGACGGTGTCGTTGAAGGTGCGGATGGAGGAGAAGCCGGCGGCGAACGCGACGTCGCCCATCGGCAGCTCGGAGGTCTCGATGAGCAGCCGGGCGGTCTGGGCGCGCTGGGCCCTGGCCAGGGCGAGGGGGCCGGCGCCGAGCTCGGCGCCCAGCTGCCGTTCGACCTGGCGGGTGGAGTAGCCGAGGCGGGCGGCCAGGCCCGGGACGCCCTCGCGGTCGACGACCCCGTCCTGGATCAGCCGCATCGCCCGGGCGACGGCGTCGGCGCGGGCGTTCCACTCGGGGGAGCCGGGACTCGTGTCGGGCCGGCAGCGCTTGCACGCCCGGAACCCGGCCTGCTGGCAGGCGGCGGCGCTGGGCAGGAAGGTCATGTTCTCGACCTTGGGGGGCACGGCGGGGCAGCTGGGCCGGCAGTAGATCCGGGTGGTCAGGACGGCGGTGAAGAACCAGCCGTCGAAGCGGGCGTCCTTCGACTGCACGGCCCTTACGCAGCGCTCGGTGTCGGTGTGCATGGCTCCAGGATCCGGGGCGTGATCCCCGGCGGCTGGCGGTTTTCCGACATCAAGGCTAACGCCGGGCCGGGCCGGGCCGGGCGGTGGTGGGCGGTGGTG
>NZ_JOBX01000073.1:0-30982 GCF_000720645.1 Streptomyces sp. NRRL S-378 | reverse complement strand
GCGTCTGGACAAGGTGTTCCGTCCGAAGGTGGACGCGGCCTGGAACCTGCACGAGCTGACCCGGGACCTCGACCTCGCCGCCTTCGTCCTCTACTCCTCCGTCGCCGGTACGGTCGGCAGCGCCGGCCAGGGCAACTACGCGGCGGCCAACGCCTTCCTCGACGGCCTCGCCCGCCACCGCACCGGTGCGGGTCTCCCCGCCACCTCGCTCGCCTGGGGCGTGTGGGAGCAGACGGGCGGCATGCAGGACACCCTCGGCCGCGCAGACCAGGAGCGGATGGCCCGCAGCGGAATGCGGCCGCTGACCGCCGACGGGGGCATGGCCCTCTTCGACGCCGCCCTGCAGACCGCTCACGCCGTCCTGGTGCCCGCCCTGCTCGACCTGACCTCCCTGCGCGACCGGCCGGCGGGCGCCGCCCTGCCGTCGGTCCTGCGCGGGCTGGTCCGCCCGGCACGCCGCACTGCCCAGGCGGCCGCTGCCGCTACCGGAGCGTCCCTCGTGGAGCGGCTGACCGCCCTGCCCGCCGCTGAGCGGACCCAGGCCGTGCTGGACCTCATCGCCGAGCAGGCTGCGGCGGTACTGGGCCTGGCCGGCGCGGAACAGGTCGAGAGCGACCAGGCCTTCAAGGAACTGGGCTTCGACTCGCTCACCGCCGTCGAGCTGCGCAACCAGCTCGCGACGGCCACCGGCATCAGGCTCCCCGCCACTTTGGTCTTCGACCACCCGACGCCGCTCGCCCTGGCCCGCCGGATCCAGCAGGAACTCCTGCCGGATACCGAGGAGCCGCACAGCGCCCGGGAAGCGGCCGACGAGGAGTCGGGGGCGAACGTCCAGGCGGAAGCCGACCTGATCGCCGGCCTTGATGTGGAAAGCCTCGTGGCGCGCGCCCTCGCCACCTCCAGCAACTGATTCGGTCTCACACCGGGAGAGAAGATCATGACTGTTTCCGACGACAAGCTCGTCGCCGCGCTGCGCGCGTCCCTCACGGAGACCGAGCGGCTGCGCCAGGAGAACGCACGCATCACTGCCGCCGCCACCGAGCCCATCGCGATCGTGGGCATGGCCTGCCGGCTCCCCGGCGAGGTCGACTCGCCCGAGGCGCTCTGGCGGCTCGTCGCCGGCGGGCACGACGCCGTCAGTGACTTCCCCAAGGACCGGGGCTGGGACCTGGAGAACGTCTACCACCCCGAGCCCGGCCACCCCGGCACCACCTACGTCAAGGAAGCCGGACTCGTCCACGGCGCGGGCGAGTTCGACGCCCCCTTCTTCGGGATCTCCGAGCGCGAGGCGCTGGGAACCGACCCGCAGCAGCGGATCCTCCTGGAGCTGGTGTGGGAGGCCTTCGAGCGGGCCGGCATCGACCCGCAGACCGCCCGCGGTACCGACACCGGCGTCTTCGCCGGTCTGATGTACCACGACTACGCCAACGCGGTGCAGAAGCTCCCCGAGGGAGTCGACGGCTTTCTCGGCCTCGGCAAGTCCGGCAGCGTGTTCTCGGGCCGGGTGTCCTACCTGTACGACCTGAGCGGCCCGTCGGTCACCGTCGACACCGCCTGCTCCTCCTCCCTGGTCACCCTCCACATGGCCGCCCAGGCCCTGCGGTCCGGTGAGTGCTCGATGGCCCTCGCCGGCGGTGTCGCCGTCATGGCCACCCCCGACGCGTTCGTCGGCTTCTCCAGCCAGCGCGCCCTCGCCCCCGACGGCCGCATCAAGGCCTTCTCCTCCTCCGCGGACGGCACCAACTGGGCCGAGGGCGCCGGGGTCCTGCTCCTGGAGTCAGGCGCTGGCGAACGGTCGTCTGACCACGGCGGATGTGGACGTGGTCGAGGCGCACGGCACGGGCACCGTGCTCGGTGACCCGATCGAGGCGCAGGCGATCCTGGCCACCTACGGGCAGAACCGCGGCGAGCGTGACCCGCTGTGGCTGGGCTCGCTGAAGTCCAACATCGGGCACGCCCAGGCCGCGGCGGGTGTCGCGGGTGTCATCAAGATGGTCATGGCGCTCCAGAACGAGGAACTCCCCAAGACCCTGCACGTCGACGAGCCCACCTCCACGGTGGACTGGGAGTCGGGGGCCGTCGAGCTGCTGACCGAGGCCCGCCCCTGGCCGCGCCGCGACGACCGCGCCCGCCGCGCGGCCGTCTCCTCCTTCGGCATCAGCGGCACCAACGCCCACGTCGTCATCGAAGAGGCCCCCGCCCGGGACGCCGCCACCGCCGAGCAGGCCACCCCGCGCCGCTCCGGCGCCCCGCTGCCCTGGGTGCTCTCCGCCAAGACCGACGACGCCCTGCGCGACCAGGCCGCCCGCCTCGACGCGTTCCTCGAGACCGCCCCGCAGGACCTCGACCCGTACGACATCGGACACTCCCTCGCCCTGACCCGCAGCGCCTTCGACAAGCGGGCCGTCCTCGTCGCCTCCGACAAGGTGACCCTGCGCCAGCAGCTCCAGGCGCTCACCGAGGGCGCCACCGGGGCCACGGTCCCGGGGATCGTCCGCGACCACCGCGCCAAGGGCAAGCTCGCGGTGCTCTTCACCGGCCAGGGCTCCCAGAGCCTGGGCATGGGCCGCGAACTGTACGAGAGCTACCCGGTGTTCGCCGAGGCCTTCGACGCGGCCGCGGCCGAGCTGGACCGGCACCTGGCCAAGCCGCTGAAGGAGGTCGTGTTCGAAGCCGCGGACGCGACCGACGTGAACCGCACCGAGTTCACCCAGCCGGCCCTGTTCGCCATCGAGACCGCCCTCTACCGCCTGGTGGAGTCCTGGGGCATCCGCCCCCGGTTCCTCGCCGGGCATTCCATCGGAGAGGTGGTCGCCGCCCATGTGGCCGGTGTGTGGGACCTTGCGGACGCGGCGCGCCTGGTGGCAGCTCGTGGCAGGCTGATGCAGGCCCTGCCGGCCGGCGGGGCGATGATCGCGATCCAGGCGACCAGGGAAGAAGTCCTGCCGCGCCTGGTCGAAGGCGTCGGCATCGCCGCCGTCAACGGCCCGTCGTCCGTGGTCGTCTCCGGCGCGTCGGCCGCGGCCGACGAGGTCGCCACGCACTTCTCCCTGCTGGGCCGCCGCGTGAAGAGGCTCGTGGTCAGCCACGCCTTCCACTCGCCCCTGATGGACCCGATGCTCGCCGAGTTCCGCGACATCGCCGCCGAACTCACCTACAACGCGCCCACGATCCCGGTGGTCTCCACCCTCACCGGCGACGTCGCGGAAACGGACGAGCTGACCTCGCCCGACTACTGGGTGCGCCACGTCCGCGAGGCGGTCGCCTTCCTCGACGGCGTCCGCACCCTCCAGGAACGCGGCACCACCACCTTCCTGGAGCTCGGCCCCGCCGGAGTCCTCAGCGCCATGGGCCCGGCCTGCCTCACCGGCGATGCCGACGGCATCGCCTTCATCCCCGCCCTGCGCACCGACTCCACCGAGGCGCAGAGCACCATCAGCGCGCTCGGCGGACTGTTCGCCCGAGGCGTTGCCGTCGACTGGACGGCCCTGTTCGAGGGCGGCCGCCGGGTGGAACTCCCGACGTACGCCTTCCAGCGCCGCAACTACTGGCTGGAGGCCGGAACCGTCATGACCGAGACCATCACCGCTGCCGAGACCGAGACCGAGACCGAGACCGCCGACCCCGCGCGGACCACCCGCGAGGCGCTCCAGGGCCGCCTCGCCGGACTCTCCCCCGTGGAGCAGATCACCCTGCTCACCGACCTGGTCGTCGCCGAGGCCGAGATCGCCCGCACCGAGCAGAACACCGACGAGCCCTTCGAGGACGAGCTGGACGAGGAGAGCCCGCTCTTCGAGGTCGGCTTCAACTCGCTGAGCGCCGTCGAACTGCGCAACCGCCTCGTCGAGGCAACCGGTCTGAGCCTCGACCCGATGCTGCTGTTCGACTACCCGACGCCCGGCTTCATCGCGGAGCACCTCCAGGAGCTCCTGGCGGCCGACGCCGCCTGAGGGTCCCCACCCGGCACCCGTCACCGATCCCCACCACACCCCAGGGAACACACTGATGTTGGACACGCACAAGGACCCGGACGGGGCGGCCGACGTCCTGATCGTCGGATACGGCCCGGTCGGCCAGCTCCTCGCCCTGCTCCTGGCAGACCGCGGCCACGCGGTCACCGTCGTCGAGCGCTGGCCGCAGGCCTACCCGATGCCCCGCGCCGTGGCCTTCGACGGCGAGGGTGCCCGCACGCTCACCGCCGCCGGCATCGGCGGGCTCATCGGCAGGATCGGCGAGCCCTCGGGCGAGTACCTGTGGCAGAACGCCGACGGGCAGCAGCTGCTCCGGATCGACGGATCCGAGCGCCGGCTGGCCGGGTGGCCGGAGTCCACCTCCATGTACCAGCCCCTGCTGGAGGCGGAACTCCAGGCCCGCGGGGAGCGGCTGGACAACATCACCGTGCACCGGGGCCACGAGGTGGTCGGCATATCCGAGGGACCACGGTCCGTCGAGGTCACCGCGGTGGACCGGGACGGCAACCAGCAGGTGTTCGCCGCCTCATGGGTCGTCGGCTGCGACGGCGCGAACAGCTTCGTCCGCCGCGCGATCGGGACCCCGTTCTCCGACCTCGGCTTCTCCCACGACTGGCTGGTGTGCGACGTCGTCCACCACGACGGCCGCACGTTCACGCCGAACAACCTGCAGATCTGCGACCCCGCCCGGCCGCGCACCTCGGTGTCGGCCGGCCCCGGCAACCGGCGCTACGAATTCATGCGCGTCGAGGGCGAGACCATCGAGGGCCTCAACACCGAGGAGAGCTCCTGGAAGCTCCTGGAGCTCTTCGACGTCACCCCGGAGAACTCCACCCTGCGCCGCCACCACGTCTACAGCTTCAAGGCGGGCAGCGCCGAGCAGTGGCACCGCGGCCGGCTCGTGATCGCGGGGGACGCAGCGCACGTTATGCCCCCGTTCGCGGGCCAGGGCATGTCCTCCGGTTTCCGTGACGCGGGCGGCCTCGCCTGGCGCCTGGACGCGCTCATCACCGGCCGCGCAGGCACCGAGGTGCTCGACGACTACCAGGAGGAGCGCCGCACCCACGTAAAGCACGCCATCGGGATGTCGGTCAACCTCGGCCGGATCATCTGCCAGACCGACCCGAAGGCCGCGGCCGACCGGGACCTGGTGATGAAGGCGGCGGCCGACCGCGCGGCCGCCGCAGGCGTGGCCCCGCCGGAGCGCTCCCCGCTGCAGCCGCTGACCAAGGGCTTCATGCGGCGCGGCGCCAACGGCAGACCGGCGAAGCCGGCCGGGATCCTCTCCCCGCAGGCGACGGTGACGCGGGGCGACCGGACCGGCCTGTTCGACAGCGTGGTCGGGCTGGGCTTCGTCCTCCTGACCACGCAGGATCCGGCGGCGCTCCTGGACGGGCCGGAGCGAGGGTTCCTCGCCGGGCTGGGCGCGCACGTCGTACAGGTCCTCCCGGCCGGGACCGACCCGGCGCTGGTCGGGACGTCGGCCGTGGTCGACGTCGACGGGGTCTACCTCCAGCTGCTCGCGCAGGCGGGGGCCGACGCCGTACTCATCCGCCCCGACTACTACGTCTACGGCGCCGCCGCCGGCCGCGAGGACACCGCCGCCCTCGTCGGCGAGCTGCGCACGGCCCTGTCGGGCGCCCGCGTCCCGGCCGGCGTCTGACCCACCGGGTCGCGCCCCCTGCGGACGGGCGGTGACCCCCTGGGTCACCGCCCGTCCGCGGGCGGGTGCACCGAGGGTTCCCCGTCACGGGCGGAGCGTCCGCACCCGCGTCCGCCGGACCCACCTACCGCGCAATGGGCGGACAGTTCCCGGCGGCTGCATTAATGACGGTTAGTTACCGCTGTCCGATGGCGACTTGGAGAACACCCATGCAGAGCAGGCGAACGATCCTCCGTGCCGGTGCCGGACTGGCCCTCACGGCCGTGTCCCTCGAGGTCGCCACGGGCACGGTCTTCGCGGAGACCACGGCGACCGGTTGGGCCGGCCTCGCCCAGCAGATCCAGGGCGACATCGTGCTCCCCGCCGATGCGGGCTACGCCGCCGCCAAGGAGCTGCAGATCGCGGAGTACGACGCGGTGCACCCCCAGGCCATCGCCTATCCCGAGTCTCCTCGGGACGTGCAGACGCTCGTGAACTACGCCCGTACGAAGCGGATCTCCGTGCGCATCCGCAGCGGTGGCCACAACTTCAACGGCTGGTCGACCGGTGACGGCCTCGTCATCGACACCTCCCGCCTGAACCACGCCACGGTCGGCTCCTCCACCGTCAGAGTCGGCCCGGGCCTGCAGGCCATTGACGCCCTGCACGCCCTGGCGCCGTCCAACAAGCAGCTCGTCGCGGGCACCTGCCCGACCGTCGCCCCCGGGGGTTTCATATCCGGCGGTGGCATCGGCTACCAGACCCGGAAGTTCGGCCTGGGCAGCGACCGGCTCCGGTCCGCTCAGATCGTCCTCGCGGACGGCCGCCTGATCCGTGCCTCGGCGACCCAGTACTCCGACCTGTTCTGGGCCATCCGGGGCGGAGGCGGCGGCAACTTCGGCGTCATCACCGAGTTCGAGGTCGCCCCCATCGACGCGCCCAGCATGGTCTTCTTCAGCACCACGTGGGCCTGGGACAAGGCGGAGCAGGTCTTCGCGGCCTGGCAGACCTGGCAGATGAACGCCTCCGTGAACCTCGGTTCCGCCCTGATCCTCAACCTGCCCGACGCCGCGCCCGGCACCGTCCCCATGGTGATCATCACCGGCGGCTACCACGGTCCGGAGTCCGAGGCCCAGGCCGCCCTGGCGCAGCTCACCTCGCTGATCGGCGCGCAGCCGACGAGCAACTACGTCGCCGACCTCCCGTACCACGAGGCCATGAAGACCGCCTACGGCTGCGGTGACCTCACCCAGGACCAGTGCCACCGCGAGGGCACCGGCCCGGAGGCGCACCTGCACCGCACGGCCTGGCAGCGCGACGCGTACCGGGTGTTCAACCAGCCGTTCACGCCGTCCCAGCTGAACACCCTGGTCAGCACCCTCGACGCCGACCGGGTGGCCGGCCAGCGCCGGGTCCTGCACTGCATGGCCGTGGGCGGCAACAGCAACCACACCTCCCCGACGGCCACGGCCTACCCCCACCGCGACGCGAACTTCGTCATCGGCTACGTCGCCCAGCTCGACGCACCGACGCCCGAGGCGCAAGCGGCGGCCTCGGCCTTCGTCGGCACCGGCGCGGGCGTCCTCAACCCGCTCAGCGACGGTGCCTACGTCAACTTCCCCGGTTCCAGCCTCCCGGACTGGGCGACGCAGTACTACGGCGACAACTACCTGCGTCTGAAGAAGGTCAAGAACGCCTACGACCCGTACAACTTCTTCCGCCACCCCCGCAGCATCGGCAGCCTCGGCGAGTAGCCGCTCGCACGTCGAGCCGACCCGCACCCACGACATCATCTCAACTGCACAGAAAAGGATAGGCAATTGACTTCGTCCCCGTCCCCGGCGTCCGCAGCACGCCCGGGGATCGCGATGGCCTTCATCGCATTCTGCATGCTCATCTTCTCGATCGACTACAACATCGTCTATGTGGCGCTGCCCGAGATCGGCAAGGACCTGGGCTTCACCGCGCAGTCGCTCCAGTGGGTCGTCAGTGCGTACGCAGTCGGCCTCGGTGGCGCGATCCTGTTCGGTGGCCGTGCAGTCGACCGCCTCGGCGCCCGCATGATGCTCGTGGTCGCACTCGGCCTGTACGGCGTCGCGTCCGTGGTCGGCGGCCTCGCCGGCAGCCCGGGCCTGCTCGTGGCGATGCGCGTGGTCCAGGGCCTGGGCGGCGCGCTGCTCTTCCCGGCCACCCTCTCCCTGATCAACAGCTCCTTCAAGGAGGGTCCCGAGCGGAACAAGGCCTACGCCCTGTGGGGCTCGGCCGGTGCCTCCGGTTCGATCATCGGTTCGCTCGCCGGCGGTGTGCTCACGGACTACCTGGGCTGGAGCTCGGTGTTCTACGTGAACGTCCCGCTCTGCATCCTCGCGGTCGTGGGCATCCTCGTCTTCATCGCCCCGGACGCCCGCTCCCGCGACAAGGGCAAGTTCGACATCCCCGGCGCGCTCATCGCGACCGGTGCCTCGACCCTGCTCGTCTACGGCCTGATCAGCGGCCCGGAGAACGGCTGGACCTCCACCAGCACCATCACCACCCTCGCCGTCGGTGCCGTCCTCGGCATCCTGTTCTTCGTCACCGAGGCCCGGACCAAGGACCCGCTGGCTCCCTCGCACATGTGGAGCTACCGCGGCCTGGTGACCGCGATCCTGGTCGTCTTCGTCTTCCAGGGCGTCATCAACACGCTGAACTACCTGTTCTTCGTGCACCTGCAGAACGTCATCGGCTACTCCCCGCTCCAGGCCGGCCTGGCCTTCCTGCCGATGAGCGTCATCGCGATGCTCGGCTCGGGCAAGCTGCTGCCGTTCGTCGTCCAGAAGTGGGGTGTGCGCTACGCCCTGTTCGGCGGCCTCTCCGGCCTCGGCGTCTCGATGATCGTGCTGGCCTTCACGATGTCGGAGAGCACCAGCTTCTGGCCGCTGCTCCCGGGCGTCCTGATCTGGGGTCTGTTCGCCGGCATGCTCTACCCGGCGATCTTCATGGCCGCCGGTTCCGACGCCGCCCCGCAGGAGCAGGGTGTCGCCTCGGGTCTCACCCAGACCATCGCCCAGCTCGGCGGCGGCATGGGCATGGCCGCGCTGATCGCCGTTGCGAACGCGGGCCTCGACCTCGGAGAGGGGGCCCAGAACACAGCCGGAGACATCCTGGACGGCCTGCAGAACTCGGCGCTGGTCGGTGGTATCGCCGCGATCGCCGGTTCGTTCCTGGCCTTCTTCCTCAAGGCGCAGTCGTCCGCCCAGGCCGAGGCACCCGTGGCCGCCGAGCCGGCGGCCGAGAGGGAGAACGTCCCGGCTGCCTGATCCGGAACACGAGCCGCACGGAATTCCGTCGGTCCGCAATTCGCCCTTCCGTACCCCGGGAGGGCGAATTTGCATTTCCTGCACCGACATCAATAGGGGGTTGAATGGGGTGCTGCCTTGTGCCCCTGAATGGAAGTGTTGGCTGCGAAGGTGAAGGGCCGTCGTACTCGGCCGGAATCTATCGACGAACGAAGGACGCCGAACATGTATAACGTCGAGGCCTACCTGGCACACCTCGGCCACACCGGACCGCTCGAGCCCACGGTGGAGACC
This sequence comes from Streptomyces sp. NRRL S-378, assembly GCF_000720645.1. Lineage (NCBI taxonomy): Bacteria > Bacillati > Actinomycetota > Actinomycetes > Kitasatosporales > Streptomycetaceae > Streptomyces > Streptomyces sp. NRRL S-378. Next base: position 21,800 of record NZ_JOBX01000073.1, on the reverse strand, counting down.
CTCCGCAGCCTGCACGCCGCACACCTGCGGACGATCCCGTTCGACAACTCGGCGAACGCCGAACGCGGCGACTACATCTGGGACTACGTCGAGATCGACGCGGACAAGGCATTCGACGAGATCGTCATCGGCGGCGCCGGCGGCACCTGCTTCGAGCTCAGCGGCCTGTTCCGTCGGCTGCTCGCCGACCTGGGCTACGACGTCGACATCCTGGCGGCCGGCGTGCGGGGCCCGGACGGCGGCTTCGGGCCGGACCTGGAGCACCTGTTCATCGGCGTGAACATCGACGGCGACGTCTGGCTGGCCGACACCGGCTTCGCCGGACCGTCGTTCATCGACCCCGTCAAGGTCTCCCCCGAGGTGCAGGAGCAGTACGGCTGCGCCTACCGGGTCATCGAGGAGAACGGCTACCAGGTCCTCCAGCGCAAGACCCGGGAGACGGACTGGCACAACGTCTACCGCTTCAAGCCGACCGCCCGCACCCTCTCGGAGTGGGACCGCGACCCCTCCCAGCCGGTCCCGGTCAGCCCCGAGTGGAACTGGGCGGGCGAGCTGGTCTCCAACCGGACCGTCATCCGTGCCCGCGCCCTGGAGAACGGCTCGGTCATGCTGGTCGGCCGCCGCTGCCTGACCGTCGAGGACGGCCGAGAGACGCTCCGCGTCCTGGTCAAGGCCGACGACATGGACTCCGTCGTGCGCACCATCCTGCGCCGGGCCGCCTGACGGCCGCGGACCTGCTGCCCCCACCCCGGAGCCCCGTTGGGGCCCACGGCCTCTCAGGCCGTGGGCCCCAACGGGGCTCCTCCTGCTGCGGACCGTGCTTCCCGTGCGCGGGCCGGCGGACCCGCACGCCCGAGCGGCCCGGCCCGGGGGACGGAAGTGTCCGTCCCCCGGGCCGGGCCGCGTCGCAGGGCGCCTCCGGTCGGCTCCGCTCAGCCCTCGCGCTCCATCCCCTCCAGTACCTCGGCGACCAGTGCCTCAGGCACATCGGTGACGAGTTCAGCCCCGCGCGGTCCGTCCAGGACGAACGACAGCCCGGTCATGGCCTTCTTGTCGAGCCGCATCAGCGTCACGAGCTCCGCCACGTCGACCCCTGAAGGCAGCCGGTGGGGCAGCCCGTAGGCCAGGACCACGTCGAGGTGCTCCGCCACCCGGGCCCCGTCGATCCGGCCTAGCGCGCCCGCCAGCCGCCCGGCGAACACGGTGCCGATGGCGACGGCCTCACCGTGGCGCAGCGCGAAGTCCGTGGCACGTTCGAGGGCGTGGCCCAGGGTGTGGCCGTAGTTGAGGGTGTGCCGCAGCCCCGCATCGCGCTCGTCGGCCGCCACGATGCGGGCCTTGCAGGCCACGCTGGCGGCGATCTGCTCGACGAGCGGCAGTCCCCGCAGGTCGCCGGCGCCGATGAAGTTGGCCCGGGCGATCTCCCCGTAGCCGTTCGTCCACTCCCGCAGCGGCAGGGTCTGCAGGTAGTCGGTGTCGCACAGCACCGCCGACGGCTGCCAGTACTGCCCGACGAGGTTCTTGCCCTGAGGCAGGTTGACCGCCGTCTTCCCGCCGACGCTGGCGTCGACCTGCGCCAGCAGCGTCGTCGGCAGGTGGATCACCGGCAGGCCCCGGTGGTAGAGGGCGGCCGCCAGACCCACCGAATCGGTGGTCGTACCGCCGCCGACCGACACGATCGCGTCCGCACGGCTGAGCCCGAAGCCGGCGAACTCCCGGCACATCCGTTCCACGGTCGCGAGGGTCTTGTCCTCCTCGCCGTCGCGGGCCTCCAGGTGCAGGGTGGGCACACCGGTCTCCGGGAGGACGTCCCGGGGCCGGGCCGACACCACGGCCACCCGCCGGGCGCCGGTCGCGGCGATCGTCCCGGCGAGCAGATGGCGTACGCCGGGGCCGATGTGCACCGGGTAGGAGCGGTCGCCCAGCTCCACGTCGATCCGCCGTCTGGTCGAGGTGTCCGTGGTCGTCACGGCAGTCACGGTGAGGGTCCTTTCCGAGGGGGTCCGGTCAAGTGATGGGCGCGGGCCCGGCGGGGTGGCCCGCTCAGACCGACTGGAGGGCGCGCACCCCGCTGCCGCCGGACACGGGCGCTCCGGCCGACAGGGCGGACCGCAGGGCGCGGGCGGCCAGGGCGCCCGTCTGGACCGGGATGCCGAGGCGGCCGTGGGTGAGCTGGACGTGGTCGTACAGCAAGTAGTTCACCGGCACCACGCCTTCCTGCGGGACCTCGACGGCGCTGCGCACCGCCGGCACGTACCGCTCCCACAGGGCCTCGTCGCCGTCCAGCGGACGGTCGATCAGGGCGTCGGCGTACGTGTCCGCCTCCGTCGCGAGCTCCATCCGCCCGGCAGGGTCCATCCGGTCGGTCCCGAACTGCCAGAAGTGGAAGAGGAACGCAGCCCGGTCGCCGGGCGCGGTCAGACCGCTGAGGTGCCACAGGTGCAGGGTCGCCAGCCTCCGCTGCTCCGCCGCGGACAGTTCGCCGTCCTGGAGCAGGGACAGGGCGAACTCGCTGGATTCGGTGGCCAGACGGTCCGCCACCCGCAGGTTCTGCCGGGTGCCGTACTTGTCCGTCGGCGGCACGTACCGGTCGGTGATCATCGGCCAGTTGTACGCCGCCGTGTCCGACCGCAGGCGCCGTTCGAGTTCCCGCAGCACGTCCGCGGTGGAGTGGAACGACAGGGTGAGCTCCGGTCCGGTGCCGCAGCCCGGGCGGCGGAACTGCCAGTGACCGGCGGGGTCCGCCGCCCTGAGATGACTGACCAGGTCGGCGGCCATCGTGGAGACCACCCGCGAGACATGTTCCTCGGAGCGGCTCCTCATCGGATTAGGCAGGCGAATGAATAGCCATTGACGGTTCATTGCAGAATTCACCTCGTGAAAGCTCCGTGAAAAGCCTGATCTCGAGGAGGATAAGGGTCGTATCAATACTCGATTCCGGGGAGGGCGTCGCCGGTGCGTTTCCGCGGAAAGATAGGGAGCACATAGGGGGGTTCACTGGGAGGGTGCTGCCCGAGGCCGCCCGCGCCTCGTGCCGCACCGCCGGTGGGCGCTCGGTTACCGGACAGTGGGTGCCCCTGCGGAAACTCACGAGAATGATGAGGAGCAGCGGCTGTCTCGGTATGGACGTGGGCGGAACAAAAGTCGCCATCAGGCTGGAGAGCGACGGCGCGCAGCCGTACGAATCAACGTTCCGGTGGCGCGACGGCGACGACGTGCGCGCGGACATCCGGGCGCTCGCCGCGTTCCTGGACGGGGTGCGCCGCAACGCCCCCGGCCCGATCGTCGCGGCCGGGGTCGCGGTGCCCGCCACCCTGGACCGGTCCGGACGCGTGACCGCCTGGCCCAACCGGCCCGGCTGGGTCGGCCTGGACCTGCGCGCCGAACTGTCCGGGATGCTGCCCGGCGCCGCCGTGGAATGCGCCGACGACGGCGACCTCGCGGCCTTGGCCGAGGCCCGGGCGGCGGACTGCGACGACGTGGTCTACCTGGGCATCGGGACGGGCGTCGGCGGTGGCGTGATCCTCGGCGGGGAGCCGGCCCCTGGCCCCCGGCGCGGTTCCTGCGAACTCGGCCACCTGATCGTGGACCGCTCGGGCGCCGCCCGTTGCGACTGCGGACGACAGGGCTGTGTCCAGGCGTTCGCCTCGGGCCGCGCGATCCTGCGCCGCGCCACCCGGCTGCGCGGGGAGGAGGACCCCGTCGGATACGACGAACTGGTCGAAGCCTGGCAGGACCGCAGATCCTGGGCCGTGCTCGCCGTCGACGAGGGCTGTGCCGCCCTCGCCGCCGCCGTGACCGGCGCCAACGAACTCTTCCGTCCCTCCGTCTTCATCATCGGCGGGGGCTTCGCCGAAGGGCTGCCCGGCTTCATCCAGGCCGTCGAGTGCCACACCCGCAGGCTGGCCCGGGCCGGCCACCCGGCCCCCCGGATCCGTCCGGCGCGGCTGGGTGGACTGTCCTCCCTCGGCGGGGCGATGCTGCTGGCGAGCTCGCTGGCCGCCGGCCCCGGGTCGCCCGCCTCCGCACCCGCCCCGGCCGGCCTCCCGCACTGACGGTTCCCGGCCCCGGTGCGTGGCCACCGGGCCCCCGACGCCTCCCGTACCGGTTCAGCCCGCGCGGGAGGCGTTCGGCCAGAGATCCGACGGCAGATCCTGACGCCGCTGGATGTTCAGCTTGCGGTACACGCGGGTCAGGTGCTGCTCCACCGTGCTCGGGGTGACGTACAGCTTGGACGCGATCTCCCGGTTGGTGTAGCCCATGACCGCCAGTGACGCCACCCGCCGCTCGGAGCCGGTGAGTTCGCTGTGTCCGGGAGAGGGCGCCTCCGCCGCCGAGATCCGGGGTCGCTCGTACTCGCCCGAACCGGACAGCAGCTCCTGCGCCAGCGGGTGCGCCTCGCACGCCTTCGCCACGTGCAGGCTCTGCCGGAACATCATCCGGGCTCTGCGATGCTCGCCGAGGGCGTAGTACATGCGGCTCATGTCGGCCAGCACCCGCGCCTGCTCGAAGCGGTCGCCCGCAGACTCCAGCAGCTCCAGCGCCTCCGTCAGGAGCTGCAGGGCCCGCCCCGGCGCGCACGTCGCCGCGTACAGCCGCAGCGACATCCCGCGGATGCGGGAGCTGGCGCCGACCGGCCGCGCGAGCTGCTCGTGCACCAATTGCTTGGCCCGGTCCGGGTTTCCCAGCCGGATGCACGCCTCCGCCGCACCGGCCCGCCACGCCACCGGGCCGGGGGAGTCCATTCCCCAGTTCCGCTGCAGCTCACCGCAGGACAGGAAATCGCCGAGGGCCGCGTGGACGTGGTTCGTGGCCAGGTGGTGGATCCCGCGGGCCTGCAGGAAGGACAGTCCGTACCAGCTCTCGTACATCGCCGTCGGTACCGCGTACGACAACCAGCGCGCCGCTTCCTCGTGCCTGCCGATCCGTGTCGTCGCGACGATCAGGCTGGCGAGCGGCAGGCCGATGGCCACGCCCCACGATTTCGGGGGCAGCAGCGCGAACGCCTCCTGCGCCTTCTCCACCGCGGACTCCAGGTCGCCCTGGCGGACCGCCACCTCGGCCCGGATCGCCGTGAACACGGCCTGCCAGGTGGGTGCGGAGTGGTTCGCCGCGTCCGCGGACAGCCGCTCGCACCAGTCCGCTGCGAGGTCCGCCCGGTCGGAGTGCAGCAGCGTCAGCAGTGCGAGCATCGCGGACTCCCCGGTCCAGCACTCCGTACGGCTCAGCCGCAGGTCCCACAGCACCTGCTCGGCCCGCTCCGCCGCGCCCGGCCTGTCCCGTGCCAGGTGATTGGCAAGGGTGGCCGCGCGTCCGAGCCACGGCTCGCTGCGCAGCGCCACGACGGTGCCGGTGGCCTCGCCCGTGGTGCCGGGCCGGCGCGAGGCCGCCCCCGACGTCCCCAGGGGGCGGGCGAGCGGGGGATGGGCCCAGGCCAGCCACTGTTCGAGGTCGGCCAGTTCGGAGCCGGGGTCCGCCGTGGGTTCGTCAGCGCTCTCGCGCATCCGGTCCAGGACGGACGACGCCTCCTCCGCGCGTCCGTTCCACAGCAACTGCCGTACGAGCAAAGCCGATTCGCGGAACCTCAGATGTCCCGCGCGGCCTGCCGTGACGAGGGGGGCGAGGTGCCGGGAGGCCGTCGCCGGATCGAACTGGAAACCGGTGTGGGCGAGCCGGGCGAGGACCTCGGCGCGCTCGGTGAGATCGCCGCTGGAGCGCTCGGCCAGTTCCAGGCAGGCTGCCGCGTCCTCCGGACGGTCGGCGAGCACTTCGTACTCCGCCGCCTCCACCAGGGCCCGTACCGCCCAGGGGCCGTCGGCCCGGCCCGCCTCCCGGAGGTGGCGGGCCACCCGTACCGGCTCCGCGCCGGCGGCGTGCAGCAGCCGGGCGGCCCTGCCGTACAGAGCGGAGTGCTCCCGCGGCGACAGGTCCTCCAGCACGGCCTGCCGCGCGTCGGGGTGGCGGAAGCCGCCGTCGTCGGCGAGGAGCCCGGCCGCCGCCATGGCCCGTGACACGGCCCGTACGTCGATGCCGCCCGCGAGCGAGGCCAAGCCGTCCTCGGTGGCGTCCTCGTCCAGTACGGCCAGGGCGCGAGCCAGCGCGAGCACGGCCGGATCGCCGCGGTGCAGGCAGCTCAGGAGGGCGAGGCCGTAGCCCCGGGCCGCGAGCGGGCCGTCGGGAGCGGCGTGGTCGTCGGCGAGGGCGCCGAGCAGGAGCGGGCTGCCACCGGTCAGCGCGTGGAAGTCGCAGGCCAGACGTGTCGCCTCGTCGGCTCCCAGCCGCCCGGTGAGGAACTCGCGCACGCCGGACCGGGTGAGGAGGGAGACGCGGAGGCGGGAGAGGTTGGGCTGGCGCAGGAGCTCGGCCCGGAGAGGGAGGTTCGACGACGGGAAGTCGCTGTCGGCCAGGACCACCACCACGCGAGCGGATCGCAGGCGGCGGGAGTGGCGCAGCAGGACGCTCAGGGAGTCGGCGTCGGCGTACTGGGAGTCGTCAACGGCGAGCAGCAGGGGCTCGTCGGCGGACTGCTCCAGGAGCGAGGCGCACAGTTCGTCGGCGGACCGAGCCCGCACGGACGGTCCGTCCGGTCCGGATCCGGGTTCCCGGGTGTCCGTGGTCATGGGCAGCCCGGCGTACCGGAGGAGCTGGTTCAGCATCCCGAACGCGAGGTTCTGCTCGGAACGCGAGCAGATGGCGTGCACCAGCCGGAACCCGGCGGCCTCGGCCTGGTCGGCGAAGGCGTGGAGGAGCTCCGTCCTGCCCGCGGCGGTAGGTCCTTCGAGGAGGACGACGCGGCCCTTTCCGGCCAGCGCGGACTCCTGTATCTGGTGCAGACGGCCGAGATGTTCCTCGCGTTCCACAAGCATTGCTCAGTCCCCCATAAATGGCTGCCCGTCCGATGGACGCGCGGCCCACTATCGGGCCGCGACTGCCATCGGACGGGAATCGGCCATCCACTCGCGCCCCCACGAGCCCGAAGGCCGGGGGAGGGCGGTCGGCGGGGGAGGCCGGGAGGATCAGACGACGCCGGCCACTGCCGGGCAGAACGCCAGCAGTTCGGCCGGGTGGTGCAGGGCCGCGTCCGGGCCGGACGCGAGCAGATCCGCCGTGTCCGACTCGCCCCACAGCGCCGCCACCGCCGTCACCCCCGCTCCGCGCGCAGCCGCGATGTCGGTGACCGCGTCGCCCAGCATCAGGGCGTCCTGGGGGCGGGCCCCCAGCAGGTCCAGGGCGTGCAGGACGATGTCCGGTGCGGGCTTGGCGTTGGCCACCTCGTCGGAACCGATCACGTGGTCGAAGAGGTGGATCACACCGAGCTTGTCCAGCAGGTGCCGGGCCCGGTCGCCCGCCTTGCCCGTCGCGATCGCGGTACGGAAGCCGCGTTCGCGCAGCTCCTCCAGGACCTGGGTGACACCGTCGAAGAGCGGGACCCGGCCGGCCAGCCGGTAGCTCTCGCGGACGAAGGGGGTCTCCATCGCCAGCGGCAGCCCCATGATCTTCATGATGTCGGGAAAATATCGGCCCAGATGGCGCTCGTACTCCTCGAACGGCGCCTCGCCGTCTCCCACGACTTCGGCGTAGGCGATCGAGAACGCTTCCCGCATGACGGGAAAGCTGTCCACGATCACACCGTCGAGATCGAAGACGACCACGCTCTTGGGGTGCAGGAAAGCGGAGTCTTGCGTTCTGAAGTTGGCGACAGTACCAGTGTTCACGGGGGTCTCCCAGAAGATGGTGTGGCTGGTTCGAAGGAAGGAGCACGGGGCCCGGGCCGTCGGTCAGACGCCCGCGCCGGCCACGGTCCGTTCCCGGTCGAGAGCGCGTGCCGGGCGCGCCGACCCGTACACCCGCTCGATGACGGCGATGGTTCGCCGGGTCTCCTCGACCGCTCGGCCCCGGGCGGACGGATCCGCGAGCTGGGCGGGAATCGCGTCGAGCTGACGGTCGTACTCGGCACCGATCGGTTCCTCGTCGAACGCGACCGCAGTGGTGCGGCCCGACCGCGTCAGGGTCAGTTCCGAGCCACCCGCACGGTTCGGGCTGAAGCCGAAGGTGCACCGCAGGGAGGCCGTCCCCTCGCTGCCCTCCACCCGCACCACCGTGCTGTCCAGCGCTTCGTGCGAGGCCCAACTGGCCCGCAGGGACACCGAGACACCGCTCTCGGTGACCAGGAAGGCGCGCGCGGTGTCCTCCACGTCGCCGCCGCCGGGACGCGGCCGCGCCCCGCCGTGCCGCCAGGCCGTACCGTGCGTCGCGGCTTCGATGAAGTCCCCGGACACCGTCCCGACGGCCTGCTCGTACGCCACCGGGCCCACCAGTGGAGCGACCGTGTCCAGCAGGTGCCAGCCCAGGTCGACCAGTGCGCCGCCGCCGGAGAGGCTGCTCTGCGTGAACCAGCCGCCGGCGTCCGGGACGCCCCTGGCCCGGACCCACGCGATGTCGATGTGCCGGATCCGGCCCAGTTCCCTGTCCGTGGTCTCCCGCAGGGCGCACACGTCGGCGCGGTGGCGCGCCGCACTGCCGGCCAGCAGCAGGGCGCCGCCCTCCCGCTCGGCGGCGGCCAGCTCGTCCGCCTCGGCCGAGTTGAGGCAGACCGGCTTCTCCAGGAAGACCGGTATGCCCCGGCGCAGCAGCCGGCAGGCGACAGCACTGTGCAGATGGTTGGGAACGGCGACCACGGCCAGGTCGACCAGGTCAGGGGCCAGCCCGTCCACATCGGCGAGGGAGAGCACCTCCGGGCCGATACCGCAGGCGACCTCCTGCGCGGCGGGGGACGGATCCACCACCGCGACCACCCGGTACGCCGGGTGGGTGGCCAGGCGGGACAGCCAGATCTCGCGTCCCGCCCAGCCGAGGCCCACCACGGCCACCCTGACCGGGGAACTCACAGCGCAGCCAGGGTGTCGGAGACGATGTTCGCGATCTCGTGCATCTGCTCCCGGGTGCCGAGCAGGGTCCGGTGGTGCAGCCAGATCGCGTCGGCGTACACAGCCTCGGTGTTGGGGCACCGCGCGGCGATCTGGTCGACGGTCTCGCCCGGCGCGCCGGTCTCCCAGAAGCCGTCCGAACGGTAGATCGCGCGGAACGCGGCGAACGCCGGCAGCCCCCGTTCGATCAGCGCGTCGACGACCTGGTTGCGGCGCTCGGCCGTGAGGCCGGGAAGCCGGAACATCGCCATGTAGTGCGGGTTGCGCGTGACGCGTTCGTCGATGACCTGCGGCTGGACTCCCGGGATCTCGGACAGCAGCTGCGAGAGCACCGGCCAGTTGGCCTCCCGGGTGTCGATCTGGCTCCCGAGACGCGCGAGCTGGGCGCGCAGCACGCCGGCCGAGAACTCGTTCATCCGGAAGTTGGAGCCCGAGGTCTTGTGGAAGTAGTAGCGGTCGCTGTGCGGACGGCCGCAGCTGTGGCGCAGGAACGCCATCTCGAACTGCTCGGCGTCGTTGAAGGTGACCAGTCCGCCCTCACCCGCCGTCATCAGCTTGCCGTTCTGGAAGCTGAACGCGGCCACCGCGCCGAGCTCACCGACCTTCTTGCCGTCCCACTCCGCGCCGTGCCCGTGTGCCGCGTCCTGGATCAGCGGGACACCGCTGTCCGCCGACAGCTTGCCGAGCGCGTCCATGTCCGCGATCTGACCGGCCATGTGGACCGGCATGATCGCCGCGGTACGCGAGGTGATCGCTGCCGCGGCCGCGGCCGGGTCGATGTTGAAGGTGCCCGGGTCGATGTCCACCGGCACCGCCACCGCGCCGAGGCGCTGGGCCGCCTGGGACGAGGAGATGAACGTGAACGCCGGGACGATGACCTCGGTTCCGGGGCCGACACCGAGCACCTGCAGGGCGAGCTCCAGCGCGTGCGTACCGTTCGTCACCGCCAGCGCGTGTTCCGTGCCGTGGTACGCGCCGAACTCGCGCTCGAAGGTGGTGACCTCACTGCCGCCCATGCGCCACCACTGGCCCTGCTCGAGCGCGCGGATGAGACCTTCGCGCTCCTCGTCCCCGAATTGGGGCCACACGGGGAACTCGGGGCGCGGCCGGGAAAGCTGACTCATTTTTTTCTGCTCCCTCTGCGTCAAATGCTGCAGCGAGAACTTACTGTGCGGAAGCGGTTCGGTCATCCCCCTATGGCGTCCCCTATATATCCCTGGTCCTTGCTTTCCGGGGCGGCCGGTCAACGTCTGATGAATCACGGTGTTATAGCTTGCTGACAGCGGATGACGACTTTTCACTGTTGGGGAAAAGATGAGCGAGCTCTTGCTTCTGAACGGGCCTAACCTGGGCATACTGGGGCGACGTGAGCCCGATGTGTACGGGACGGAGACCCTCGACGACATCGCGGCGGCCGTTGCTGACGAGGTGTCCGACCACGGCTGGAAAGTGAGGTCCTTCCAGTCCGACTCGGAGGGTGAAATCATCGGGGTGATCCAGGACAGCTATGACACGGTGGGCGCGATCGTCAATCCTGGCGCCCTCATGATTGCCGGTTGGAGCCTGCGGGACGCTCTCGCCAATTACCCGAATCCATGGATCGAGGTGCACATCTCGAATATCTGGGCCCGGGAATCCTTCCGCCATGAATCCGTGATCGCCCCGCTCGCGAGCGGACTCATCGCCGGCCTCGGCGCCGACGGCTACCGGCTCGCGGCGCGCGCTCTGGTCCACAAGACGGCGGCCGGCGCCCGATGACCGACCACGACCCCTGGATCCGGCGCTCCCACCCCGCCCCCGACGCCCCGGTGCGCCTCGTCTGCCTGCCGCACGCCGGTGGTTCGGCCACCTTCTACTTCCCCGTCGCCCGGGCCCTCGCCCCCGACGTCGACGTGCTCGCCGTCCAGTACCCGGGGCGGCAGGAGCGGCGCGCCGAACCCGGCATCACACGCCTCACCGACCTCGCCGACCGGATCGCGGACGCGCTCTCCGCCTGGACCGACCGCCCCCTCGTCCTCTTCGGCCACAGCATGGGGGCCCTGGTCGGCTACGAGGTCGCCTCCCGGCTCGAAGCCATGGGCACCACGCCCCTGGCCCTGGTCGCCTCCGCCCGCCGGGCCCCCTCGCGCAGACGCGAGGAACACCTCCACCTGGCCTCCGACGAAGGGATCGTGGACAGGCTCCGCCTGCTCGGCGGCGTGGAGACGGAGTTCCTGGAGGACCCGGAACTGCGCGCCATGATCCTTCCCCCGGTGCGCAGCGACTACGAGGCCATCGAGACCTACCGGCCCACCCCCCGCCCCCCGCTGAGCACCCCGGTCACCGTCCTGACCGGTGACAGCGACCCCGAAGTGACCGCGGAGGAGGCCAGGGCATGGGCGGATCACACCACCGGCCCGTTCGCCCTCCACACCTTCACCGGCGGCCACTTCTACCTCACCGAGCACACATCGACCGTGCTCGGGCACCTGCGCCGGATCCTTACGGGCCCGCGCAGCGGCCTGCTACCGGCGTAGTCCACCCCGACGACGGCGACCGCCGCCCTCCGGCCCCGGACCGTCCCGTGCGGACCCTGCCGGCCGCAGCGCCCGAGTACGTCCGGTACTCGGGCGCTCCGAAGTGACGCCCCAGGGGGCCCGCCCCCGGACGGGCCGCAGTCGCGTGATCGAGAAAGCGCGTAGCGATCGATGGCGGACCTGTGCCCGGCCCCCAGAGGCTCGCAGTCGCCGTGGTCGAGGAGCGCGTAGCGAATGGGCGGCTTATGTCCAGCCCAAGGGGCTTGCAGCCGCCTTCCGGCAGGAGCGCGTAGCGATCTGCGGCGCTCCGGGCTCCGCACGGCGCAGGCTCCGCCCCCGCGTGCCGCGTTATCGAGCGAGCCAGCCCGTCAGTGCCGCCCAGCTCGCCGGGGCGAGCGCCAGGACCGGGCCGTCCTGGACCTTCGAGTCCCTGACGTGCACCGCGTCCGGGCCGGTGGCCACCTCCACGCACTGGCCGCCGTCGCTGCCGCTGTACGAGGACTTGCGCCAGCCCACGGCGACCTCCAGGCAGGCGCCGCCTTCGCTGCCGCTGTAGTTGGACTCGAACCACTTCAGTCCGGTGGTGGCACTCATGTCTCTCCTGCCAGGCGGTCCAACAGGCCCCATGTCTGCTCGGTGTTGAGGGCCTGAGTCCGCAGCATCGCATACCTGCGCGCCAGGATGCTGACTTCATCGGGGTGGGAGATGAGCTGGCTGCCGCGCTGGGTCTCGGTGTAGCCGAGGTGCCGGTGGTCGTGGGTTTCGACGATGGTGAACGGGCCGTCGAGAGCGGCGTGAGAGGTCCGGCCCAGTGGCAGCACCTGGAGGCTCACGTCCGGCAGAGCGGCGCAGGTGCGGAGGTGGCGAAGCTGCTCCGCGTACACCTCGTGCCCGCCGAGCCGGTCGCGTAGTACGGCCTCCCAGACCACGAAGCTCAGCGTCGGTGGAGTGCCGCGGCGCAGGATCTGCTGGCGGGCGAGGCGATGGGTGGTGAGGGCCTCGATCTCCGCCTCCGGGTGGGCGGGGACGCGGCACCGGAAGACGGCCCGGGCGTAGTTCTCCGTCTGGAGCAGGCCCGGTACCACCTGGTTGTCGAACCAGGAGAGCGCGATCGCGCGGTGCTCGAGGTCCATGTACTCCTCCGCCCACGGCGGAGTCGCGTCGATCGCCGGCATGCCGTTGGCCGCCAGCGTCAACAACCCCGGCAGCCCCAGGTGCAGATCCATCAGCTCCGCGACGTTCGGCATCAGGGCGCGCCGACCCTGCTCGATCGACGCGATCGTCTCCGCGTCCAGGCGAACCAGTTCACCCAGCTGCCGCTGGGTCAGGTTCTTGGCGACTCGGCCGGCGGCCACCTGCGAGCCGACCATCTTCATGGTCGTCGCGTTCGGCCGTACTCGTTTCCTCGGTGGCATGACTGCGAACTCCCCGCCTGTACACGTGGGCTACCCCGTGCGGACCCGTACTCATCAAGGAGTACGGGTCGGCGCTCAGCCACACGCTAGTCACGCAGCGCGACGATCGCCCCGTGAATCCCACTATTCAGGCGGCGCTCGTGCGCGAGCGCCTCTACTTGCGCTCGCCCCGAACCGTCGCAGCTGCGCGCCAGTTCACACGTGACACCGTGCATGCCTGGGGGTGTGGACGAGCGCCTCGACGACGTGTTGCTCTGCGTGAGCGAGCTGGCGGCCAATGCCCTGCGGTACGGCGTCCCGCCCGGCCGCGGGTACCTGCTGCGGCTCTTCGGCTTCGAGGACGCGACCGTCAGGGCCGAGGTGCACGACAGCGGGCCCGGGCGGTCGCGGATCGCCGGGCGGCCGCACGGGCGGGGGCTGACCCTCGTCGAGGCGCTCGCCGACGACTGGGGGGTGGTGGGCCGGGCGCCCGGAAAAATCGTTTGGTGCGAGTTCCGGAACGGATGCCGATGACGCTTTGCCTGAATAGGCTTTCATGGAATTCATATGCGGAAATGAATTCCAGGTCCAAGAGATTCGTTTCTCCGCAAATGGTAGCCCAAGTGGCGTCCGGAAATGCCGACACGGCAATGCGGCGCGCCCGAATTCCAGGTGTGCGGTGAGAGCATTCCCTTGCTCGGATCGCGAACCCCGTGGTGGGTCGACCGCGCAGGGGTTCACGCCATCTTCACTCCGGAAAGAAGGCTGCCATGGCCATCCCCCTCCCCAACGACGTGACGACGTTCCAGGACAACTGGCGCTTCTGCAACCACTGTTACAGCCTGTGGTGGAACGGCCGCCCCGACAACGGCGCCTGCCCCTCGGGCAACTCCCCGGACGGGCAGCACCACGGCCAGGGGAGCTGGAACTTCTACCTCCCGGCCAACCCCAGCGAGGCCATCTGAGCCGATTGCGTGAGCGCGGAATGATGCGCGGACCGTGATGGAGGCGAATACCCCCGACTGCCGAAATCAGTCGGGGGCATTCGCGCCTGAGGTGACCGGCGACCGCCGGCCGCCGCCCACACGCCCGCCGGCCGCCGCCACGCCCGCCGCCGACCGCCGGCCGTGTGGGCCGGTCAGGCGGGCTGTTCCGGCGCGGTCGCCTTGATCACCGAGAAGACGCCGCCCTGGGGGTCGGCGAGGACGGCCATGCGGCCCGCCACCATGTCGAAGGCCGGGGCCATGACGCTGCCTCCGGCGCGCTCCGCGGCGGCCTGGATCTCGTCGACGTCGTCGACGTGGAAGTACGGCATCCAGTGCGGCGGCACGCCGTCCGGCAGCTTGGCGAGGTCCATCATCCCGCCGACGGCACGGTCCCCGACCTTGAACTCGGTGTACTCGCCGGCGTCGGGCATCTGGGACTTGGCCGTGGTGACGGGGAGGATCGAGGTGTAGAAGGCGGCTGCGGCAGGGACGTCGCCGGTGTTCAGCTCGTTCCAGATCAGGGCGCCGTGCTCGTTGACGATGCCCGCGCCGTCGAAGGTGCCGGCCTGCCACAGGCCGACGGCGGCGCCGGTCGGGTCGGTGATCACGGCCATCCGGCCGAGGTCCATGACGTCCATCGCGCCCATCATGACCGAACCGCCCGCGTCGGTGACCGACTTGAGGGTGGAGTCGATGGAGTCGGTGGCGAGGTACGTGGTCCACGCGGTCGGCGGCATCGGGTCGGGCACGGTCCCGTCCGGGTTGGACGCCTTCATGATGCCGGCGACGGGCTTGCCCTTGAGGAGGCAGACGGAGTAGCCGCCCTGCTCGGCCGGTCCGACCTCGCCCTGCCAGCCGAAGAGGTCGCAGTAGAAGTCGAGGGCCGCCTGCTGGTCGGGGACCATCAGGTCGATCCAGCACGGGGTGCCGGGCTTGTAGGGGCCGTTCATGTCGGGCACGGATGCCTCCGCTGGTGGATGGGGGAAGGACGCGCCGTCCCCTACCCGGCCCGTACGGTCCGAATCGGGCCGTACGGGTGAACCCGGGCAGGCATCAGTGGGCGCAGACGGCTACGGGCAGAGGCCTGCCCGGTCGGGGCCAGGACGAGGATCGCGGCAGCAGCCACCAGGGTCGGGCGGATGCGTGATCGGTTCATGCGGACTCCGTGCGGTGTGATCCGGATGGACGCCCGCAGACTCGCAGCGGAACCCCAGCCGCAGCAGGAGCAATCCGCCCGTTTCCTGACACGTCCGGCGACGGCGTCCGCGCCGCGACGGGACGCGGAAGGCCCCGCCTCCGGAAGGAGACGGGGCCGTCGGCGCACGCGGTGCGTCAGAGCTTCTCGGGGGTGCGGATGCCCAGGAGGGACATGCCCTTCGAGAGGGTGCGGGCCGTCAGCTCGCACAGGAACAGGCGGTTCTCGCCCACGACGAGCTCCGGCTCCGGCTTCACGACCGGGCACTCGGTGTAGAACGTCGTGAACAGCGAGGACAGCTGGTAGAGGTACGCCGCCACCTTGTGCGGGGCGTGCTCCGCGGCCGCCTCGGCGATCAGTTCGCCGAAGCCGTCCAGGTGCAGGCCCAGCGCGCGCTCCGCCGGGGCCAGCTTCAGCTCCGGGTGGGCGACCGGCTTGCGGTCCCCTGCCCGGCGCAGGATCGACCTGATCCGGGCGTACGCGTACTGCAGGTACACGGACGTGTCGCCGTTCAACGAGACCATCTGGTCCAGGTCGAACTTGTAGTCCCGCGACGCCGACGTCGACAGGTCGGCGTACTTCACCGCGCCGATGCCGACGTACTGGCCGTTCTCTACGATCTCCGCCTCCGTCAGGCCCACCTTCTCGGCCTTCTCCCGGACCACGGCGGTCGCCCGCTCCACTGCCTCGTCCAGCAGGTCCACCAGCCGGACCGTCTCGCCCTCACGGGTCTTGAACGGCTTGCCGTCCTTGCCGAGGACGGTGCCGAAGGCCAGCTGTACGGCCTTGACCTCGTCGTTCAGCCAGCCCGCCCGGCGCGCCGTCTCGAAGACCATCTTGAAGTGCAGCGACTGCCGCGCATCGACCACGTAGATCAGCTCGGTGGCGCCGAGGTTGGTCACGCGGTCACGGATCGCCGACAGGTCGGTGGCCGCGTAGCCGAAGCCTCCGTCCGACTTCTGCACGATCAGCGGGGTCGGGTTGCCGTCCGGGCCCTTGATGTCCTCGAAGAACACGCACAGCGCACCGTTGGAGCGGACCGCGACGCCCGACTCCTCCAGCAGCTTGCACGTCTCGACCAGCATGTCGTTGTAGCCGGACTCGCCGACCACGTCCGCGTCCTGGATGTCCATGTCCAGCTTGTTGAAGACGGAGTAGAAGTAGATCTTCGACTCGTCCACGAACCGCTGCCACAGGGCCAGCGTCTCCGGCTCGCCCGCCTGCAGGTCCACCACCCGCGCCCGGGCCCGCGTCTTGAACTCCTCGTCGGAGTCGAAGAGGGCGCGCGAGGCCTTGTAGAGGCGGTTCAGGTTGGACATGGCCTCCTCGCCGGAGGCCTGCTCGTCGCCGTCGCCGGACCTGTGGTCCAGCTCGTGTGGGTGCTCCAGCAGGTACTGGATGAGCATGCCGAACTGGGTGCCCCAGTCGCCGATGTGGTGGCGCCGGACCACCTTCTCGCCCGTGAACTCCAGGATCTCCACCATCGCCGCGCCGATCACGGCGGACCGCAGGTGCCCGACGTGCATCTCCTTGGCGACGTTCGGCTGCGCGTAGTCGATCACCGTCGTGCCGGCGGCCGCGTTCAGCGGGACACCGAGCCGGTCGTCCGCCGCGCGGGCCGCCAGCGTCGAGATGATCGCCGCGTCCGCGACGGTGATGTTCAGGAAGCCGGGGCCCGAGACCTCGATCTCCTCGATCAGGTCGCCGGTCGGGATGCCCTCGACCACGGTCGCGGCCAGCTCGCGCGGGTTGGCCTTGGCCTTCTTCGCGAGCGCCAGGATGCCGTTGGCCTGGAAGTCGGCCCGGTCGCTTCGTCGCAGCAGCGGGTCGGCGCCACCGGCCTCCGGCAGCGCGGAGGCGAGGGCGTCGGCGACGCGCTGGTTGACGGACGAAGCGAGCGAAGGGACCGAGGCCATGAGCTGCCGTTCCTGTGAGGTTCTCTACCGGGGGTCGTGCTGGGGTCTTGCTTTGGGGTCGTGCAGGGTCGTGCTGGATCGTGCTGGGGTCGTACTCGGGTCGGACTTGGCTCTTCCGACAAGTGCCGAGTATCCCACGCGGCCGCCATCCGTTTCTCGGGATATCACTGGGTGGAAGCAACCCCGGAGCGGCCCGTTCCGTCTGGGAGAATGGCCGTAGCCAGCATTCGAGATAGAAGGACGTGTCGTGGCTCAGAGCGCGCAGAGCAGCACCGAGACCGACTGGGTCTCCCGTTTCGCGGACGAGGTCAT
Source organism: Streptomyces sp. NRRL S-378 (assembly GCF_000720645.1). Lineage (NCBI taxonomy): Bacteria > Bacillati > Actinomycetota > Actinomycetes > Kitasatosporales > Streptomycetaceae > Streptomyces > Streptomyces sp. NRRL S-378. The sequence goes on along the minus strand of NZ_JOBX01000073.1, from coordinate 4,554 downwards.
CGCCGAGGCGGAGCGCCGAGCCCCGGGCAAAGCAGTCGTCGTCGCGTCCGGACTCTCCCCCTCCGGCCCGGTCCACCTGGGCAACCTGCGCGAGGTCATGACCCCGCACCTGGTCGCCGACGAGATCCGCCGCCGCGGCCACGAGGTCCGCCACCTCATCTCCTGGGACGACTACGACCGCTTCCGCAAGGTCCCCAAGGGCATCCCCGGCGTCACCGAGGAGTCGCACGCCCAGCACATCGGGCGCCCGCTGACCGCCGTCCCCGCCCCCGAGGGCTCCGCGTACCCGAACTGGGCCGAGCACTTCAAGGCCGCCATGGCCGAGTCCCTGGCCGAGCTCGGCGTCGAGTACGACCCGATCAGCCAGACCGAGCAGTACACCACCGGCGTCTACCGCGAGCAGATCCTGCACGCGATGAAGCACCGCGGCGACATCGACGCCGTCCTCGCCCAGTACCGCACCAAGGTCAAGCCCGGCGGCAAGAAGCCCCAGCAGAAGCAGGTCGACGAGGCCGAGCTGGAGGCCGCCGAGGGCTCCGGCGCCGCCGCCGAGGACGACGGCAGCGCCGGCGAGGGCGGCTACTTCCCGTACAAGCCGTACTGCGGCCAGTGCGGCAAGGACTTCACCAAGGTCACCTCGTACGACGACGAGACCACCGAGATGACCTACGTCTGCACCGAGGACGAGTTCACCGAGACGGTCAAGCTCAGCGAGTTCAACCGCGGCAAGCTCGTCTGGAAGGTCGACTGGCCGATGCGCTGGGCGTTCGAGGGCGTGATCTTCGAGCCTTCCGGCGTCGACCACTCCTCGCCCGGCTCCTCCTTCCAGGTCGGCGGGCAGATCGTCCACATCTTCGGCGGCGAGCAGCCCATCGGCCCGATGTACGCCTTCGTCGGCATCAGCGGCATGGCCAAGATGTCCTCCAGCAAGGGCGGGGTCTTCACCCCCGGCGACGCCCTGCAGATCATGGAGCCGCAGCTCCTGCGCTGGCTCTACGCCCGCCGCAGGCCCAACCAGTCCTTCAAGATCGCCTTCGACCAGGAGATCCAGCGGCTCTACGACGAGTGGGACAAGCTGGAGGGCAAGGTCGCGGACGGCAGCGTGCTGCCCGCCGACGCCGCCGCCCACGCCCGCGCCGTACGCGTCGCCTCCCACGAGCTGCCGCGCACCCCGCGCCCGATGCCCTACCGCACCCTCGCGTCGGTCGTCGACATCACCGCCGGACACGACGAGCAGACCCTGCGCATCCTCTCCGACCTGGAGCCGGACAAGCCGCTCACCTCCCTCGACGAGGTACGGCCGCGCCTGGACCGCGCCGAGAACTGGATCACCACCCAGGTCCCGGCCGACCAGCGCACCCTCGTACGCGAGGACGCCGACACCGAGCTCCTGTCCTCCCTGGACGACGAGGGCCGCGCATCCCTGCGCCTCCTCCTGGACGGCCTCGACTCCCACTGGTCGCTCGACGGGCTCACCACCCTCGTCTACGGCGTCCCCAAGGTCATGGCCGGACTGGAGCCCGACGCCAAGCCCACCCCCGAACTGAAGGTCGCGCAGCGCACCTTCTTCGCCCTGCTCTACCGGCTCCTCGTGACCCGGGAGACCGGGCCGCGACTGCCCACGCTGCTGCTGGCGGTGGGCGCGGACCGCGTGCGCAAGCTGCTCGCCGTCTGAGATCCCGCCACGGGCCGTGCCCGGCACGCACAAGGGCCCGCACCCCGAGGGGTGCGGGCCCTTCCGCGTACGGGTACCTGCCTGCGCGCTACGCCGGCTCGGCCTCCCGGTCCTTGTGGTGCTGCTGCCGGAACGACGGGATCATCCGCCGCAGGAGCGAACCACTGCGCGGGTGCGTCACGCCGTATCGGTCCGCCAGCACTATGTCGAGGGCCTCTGCGGTCGGATAGTCCTGCGTCTCCTCGGCCATCGCGCAGAACACCTTGTACGCGATCTGCCCGAACTCGACCTCGTCCGGGGACTCCGCCTCCGGCACCTGCTCCGGGACGTACCCGTCCGGAGCCCCCTCGTGGCGCGGCTCCGGAACCGGGAGCTGCTGCACCTGCTGCTCGTCCGGGCCCATCGGGGGCAGGACCGGAGTGGGCTCCAGGCCTTCGACGTACTGCGGGTTGTAGCCGCCCTCGTACGCCGCCTGCGGCGCCTTCGGCGCGGCGAACCAGGCGCTGTTGTGAGCCGCGGGCATCGCCGTCGGGTCCACCGCGAACGCCGGCGGGGCGTGGGTGACCGCCGCCGCCTGCGCGACCTGCTGGCCCGGCGCGACCTGCTGAACCTGCTGGCCCTGCTGCGGCTGCAGGAGCTGCTGGGCCTGGACGGTCTGCGCTCCCTGCACCCCCTGCCCGTCCCACTCCGGGCCGCCCGCCGCCGAGGCCTCCAGGGCCGCAGCCGCACCCGCGCCCGCGAGCTGCTGCTCCAGCGGCGGCAGCACCGCCGGGTCGATCCCGGTCGCCGCCAGCGCGTCCGGCGCCGTCTGCGACAGCGGGACACCGATCCGTGCCAGCTTCAGCGGCATCAGCGCCTCCACCGGCGCCTTCTGCCGCCAGAAACGCCCGTACCGCGCCTGCAGCCGCGCCTGGTAGATCAGCCGGTCCTGCTCCATGCCGATCGCCTGCTCGTAGGAGCGCAGCTCCCACAGCTTCATCCGGCGCCACAGCTTGAACGTGGGCACCGGCGACAGCAGCCACCGGGTGATGCGCACGCCCTCCATGTGCCGGTCCGCCGTGATGTCCGCGATCCGGCCCACCGCGTGCCGGGCGGCCTCCACCGTCACCACGAACAGGATCGGGATCACGGCGTGCATGCCCACACCGAGCGGATCCGGCCACGACGCCGCACCGTTGAACGCGATCGTCGCCGCCGTCAGCAGCCACGCCGTCTGACGCAGCAGGGGGAAGGGGATCCGGAGCCAGGTCAGCAGCAGGTCCAGTGCCAGGAGGACACAGATACCGGCGTCGATGCCTATCGGGAAGACCAGGGAGAAGCTGCCGAAGCCCTTCTTCTCCGCCAGCTCGCGCACGGCGGCGTACGAGCCCGCGAAGCCGATGCCCGCGATCACGACGGCTCCGGCGACCACGACACCGATGAGTATTCGGTGCGTACGAGTCAGCTGCATCGCGGCCACCCGCGATCCCCTCCCCTTGTCGAGCACAAACCGAGCGCTGAGCGACGAGTGCCGAGCGCGCTGCGCGCCGAGCGCTTACCGAGCCTTTACAGAGCTGCGGCAGGCACAGCGTACGGGTGACCGGAAGTCGGCGCCCCAGGAGGCCCCGACTGCCGCCGCTCCTACTGGGGCTGGGGGGACTGCGGCTGCTCCGCCGGCTTGTTGGCACCCGCCACCGAGCCCACGGCCTCCTTCGCCGCGGCGAGCGCGTCCTGCAGCAGCTTCGCCTGGTCCGGGGCGCCGGCGCCCTCGTAGGCGGCACCGTTGTAGTCCAGCGTGATCACCACGTTCTGGGTGCGCGCCACGATCGTCGTGTTGAAGAAGTCGACGTCCTTCTTCACCGAGTAGACGATCGACGTGCCCTGGTCGCCCAGGCCTTCCGCGGCCTCGGCCTTCACGTTCTGCGCGCCCTCGGTGGCCTTCGCCCCCTCGACCTGCTTGCCGTACTGCTCCTCGGCCCGCTTGTTCGCGCCGCCGAGCGAGGCGTGCGAGTCGGTGCGGAAGAAGGAGAGGGAGAGCCAGCGGTACTGCGAGCCCTTCAGTCCGTCCTCGTCCAGGCCGTTCCAGGAGCAGCTGGCGCGGCTGGCCAGGTCGTTCGACTTGGTCGCCGTGCCGTTCTTGTCCTTCGCCTCCGGGACGAGGGTGTCTATCGTGCCCGTCTGGATCGCCTTGCAGGGGTCCGGGAGGGTGGCGAAGGCCGCCTTCTCCAGCTCCGGCTTGGCCTTCTTCTCGCCGGGCTTCGCGGAAGCGGACGAACCGGACTTCTTGTCGCCCTTGGCGGTCGACTCCTTGCCCGAGTCGGAGGAACACCCGGCCACGGTGAGGATCACCGGGACGGCTGCGCAGGCGAGAACGCGGGTGAGGCGCGAGGCTGATCGGTGCATGGTTCCTTCTGTGCTTCGGGGGTCTTCTTCGGACGCGGGACCCGGTCAACGGTAGCCCGATCGGGTGGCCGACTGCTGTGCGCGCCGTCACGCCCGGGCGTGGCGCGCACGGCTCACTCGTTGAACCGTTCGGCGAGAGCCTGCGCCAACTGCCGTGCCTTTTCCTGGGTTTCACCGCTCGGCGGGACCGTGCCGGGCAGGGTGGGCTGCACGCTGTACTCGACCTTGACGATGACATTCGAGGTACGGAACACAATCCGCACGGTGCGGGACTGCGCGGCCGTCGCCCCGGCCGGGCTCAGCTTGTCGTCCAGGAACGCCTCGGTGCCGAGCCCTTCCAGTACGCGGGAGCCGAGTTCGGGCTGGGCGGACGGACTCGCGCCGGGCGCGGGCGTCCCGGTGGCCGGGGCTCCGGCCGCGGGCGCTCCGGCCGACGGCGTGCCGCTCGCGGGCGGTGCGGCGGGCGGGGGCGTGGAGGCGACGGGGTTGCCGGGGGC
>NZ_JOBX01000072.1:0-36818 GCF_000720645.1 Streptomyces sp. NRRL S-378 | reverse complement strand
GTACCGCACCCCACGGCCCCCACGAGCACCCCCGCGGCCACCGCGCCCCCGACCACGCCCCGCACCCGCCGCACCCGCCGAACCCACCGCACCCGCCGACCCCGCCGCTTCGCGATCATCCGTCGAGCCTACGACGCCCCACCCGGCCCCCGGGCGGTACGTGGGCCACTCGCCCGGGATTGGCCCGCCCCGGCAGGCCCGCGCGGCCCTACCGTGCCCCCATGGACCGCACGCTCGCCGCCGACCTCGCCCGGCTCCCCGACCTCCTCGACGCCACCCGCCGCGCCGCCGCCGAAGCGCTCGCCACCCTGGACGAGCGCGCCGTCGTACCGGCCGCCCCGAAGCCGGCCGACCCCGAACCGCTCCCCGAGCAGGGGTGCGGCACCGAGACCGCCCTCGCGGCCTTCCGCGCCCGCTGGGAGCCGCGGCTCTCGGCCTCCGCTACCTCGGCTTCGTCACCGGCGGCGCCACCCCCGCGGCGCTCGCCGGGGACTGGCTCACCGCCGCCCACGACCAGAACTCCAACTCCTCGATGGACGGCGCCGGCCAGGACCTCGAACGCGAGACCGTGGGCTGGCTGCGCGAACTCTTCGGCCTCTCCGACGCCCACACCGGCACCTTCGTCAGCGGCGCCACCATGTCCAACACCACCGGTCTCGCCATCGCCCGCGAATGGCTCGGCGAACGCCTGGGCGTCTCCCCGGCCGAGGACGGCGCCGCGGCCCTCGGCCCGGTCCGCGTCCTCTCCGGCGCCCCGCACTCCTCCATCGCCAAGGCCCTCTCCTTCCTCGGCCTCGGCCGCAGCTCCCTCGTCCGCGTCCCCACCCTGCCCGGCCGCGAGGCCGTGGACCCCGCCGCCCTGGACCGGGCGCTGGCCGACACGCCCGGACCGACGGTGGTCGTCGCCAACGCGGGCACCGTCAACACCGTCGACTTCGACGACCTCCCCGCCATCGCCGCCCTCCGCGCACGGCACGACTTCTGGCTCCACACCGACGCCGCCTTCGGCGCCTTCGCCGCGCTCTCCCCGGAGCACGCACACCTCACCGAAGGCCTCGACGCCGCCGACTCCGTCTGCGTCGACCTGCACAAGTGGCTCAACGTCCCCTACGACAGCGCCGTCCAGTTCACCCGCCGCCGCGACCTCCAGGCACGCGTCTTCCAGAACGCCGCCGCCTACCTCGGCCCCCTCGGCGAACACCCCGACCTCGTCCACCTCACCCCGGAGAACTCCCACCGGCTGCGCGCCCTCGCCGCCTGGTTCACGCTGTGCGCCTACGGCCGCCAGGGGCACCGGGAGATCGTGGAACGCAACATCGCCGGGGCCCGGGCGCTGGGCGCGGCCCTGGAGGAGGACCCCGCCTTCACCCTCCTCGCCCCCGTCCGCCTCAACGTCGTCTGCTTCACCCTCGCCGACGCCCCCGATCCGGCCCGGCTGACCGCCTTGCGCGAGGCCGTGTCCGCCGAGGTGTTCGTCACCCCGACGGTCCACGAGGGAACCGCCGGGCTGCGCGCCGCGTTCTCCAACTGGCGTACGACGCAGGCAGATGTCCACAGGGCCGCCCGGGCCCTGCGCACGGCAGCGAGGGAGATCGCATGACCGGCAGTCCCCTGACCCTCCTGGAGGTCGAGGCCCTGGCGCGCGACGCGCACGAGGGCCAGACCGACAAGGCCGGCCGACCGTACGCCGAACACCTCGCGGCCGTCGCCGAGGGCGTGCGCGTGCGCGGCGGCAGCCCCGAACAGCAGGCGGCGGCCTGGCTGCACGACGCGATCGAGGACGAGGCGCTCAGCCTCACCTGGCTGGATTCCGCCGCTCTCCCGCAGTCCGTCAAGGACATGGTCCTCGCCGTCACCAAGCGCCCCGGCGAGCCGGTCGAGAGTTACGCCGCCCGCATCCTGGCCACCCCGGGCGCCCTGCTCGTGAAGGAGGCCGACCTCGCGCACAACGCCGACCCCGTGCGCCTCTCCGTACTGGACGCCCCCACGCGCGACCGGCTGTCCGCGAAGTATGCGTATGTCCGTTCCCTCCTGGGCCTCACCGCCCCCTGAGCCCCCTCGTCCAAGGCGGTTGACGAAAACGGAACCATGGGCTTTCGTCACGGGGCGTATGACCGTGGCCGGTTGGTGGGAGGATGGTCCATGTGGGGGCATTCCCGGCCGTGCGCCCCCGGCCGACCAGGGGACGACCGAAGGTGTGATCAGTAGTGGCCATTTCGCTGTCAGTGGTGGTTCTGTTGGCGGTCATCCTGGTGGTGCTGATCCGCGGCAACCACATCAAGACGGGCCCCGCCATCGTCGCGGCCCTCTTCGGCTTCTTCCTGGCGTCCAGCTCGATCGCGGACGACGTGAACCGTTTCCTCAACTCCCTGGCCACGATGATCGCCAACATCAAGCTCTGACCGGCGGCATGAGCGGTGACGCCAACCGCCCGAACCACCCCGTCGACCAGGCGCGGCGCTTCGCGGCCGAGCGATTCCCCGAGGCCCTGAGCGTCGTTCTCGCGGGTTCCACCGCGTCAGGCCGGGCCACCGACACCAGTGACCTGGACATAGCGGTCCTGACGGAGGACGGCGGCACGTCCCGCCGGGAGACCCTCCGCTTCGAGGGACGGCTGGTCGAGCTGTTCGTCCACACCCGAGCCGGCCTCGACGAGATCTTCGCCGCCGACAGGGCCTCCCGGCGCGGCGTCATGCAGCACGTGTACGCCGAGGGCCTGGTCCTCACCGAGCGGGACGGAGCGGGCAACGGCCTCAAGCGCCGAGCCGAGGACGCGCTCCGCGAAGGCCCCGGCGCCATGGCACCCACCGCGGTCGAGAACCGCCGCTACGCGCTCACCGATGCGCTGGACGACCTCGCCGACACCTCGGACGCCGTCGAACGGCTCGCCGTGGCCGGCGTCGTCCTCGGCATCGCCGCCGACCTCCTCTTCGACCACCACCGGGCATGGACGGGTGGCGGAAAGTGGCTGCCCCGCCGCCTGCTGCAGGCCGACCCCGAGCGCGGCGGAACCCTCCTGGACGCCCACCGCCGGCTCTGCGAGAACGGCGACCCCGAGGACCTCGCGTCCGCCGCGGCGGAGATCCTCGACCTGGCGGGCGGCCCCCTCCGCGAGGGCTACGCCCGAAGCCTCCAGGACCACTGACCCACCGGCTGCCTCACGGCCGGAGCGAGCCGTCACGCTCCAGCACGGGGCCGGACGCCCGGATCAGCCTTCGGCGCCGGAGTCGCCCGCCGGCGGCGGGACCTCCTGCCAGTCGGTGACGGGCTTGGTGCGGAACATGCCCCGGTAGACCAGGCGGGTCAGCACGACGGCTCCCTCGCCGTACTCGTGCAACTCCTCGAAGGCCTCCTCCGCGGACTCGTACACGAACTTCCGCCCCTTGGCGTTACGGATGATCCATTCCCGGTCGCCGCTGACGGCGAGTGCCATACCTGCGCTCATGCGATACCCCCGGGTCGGTGCGCGATGATCGTACTGGCAGGCCCGCGAAACCCACAGGGCCGGAAAACGCATCAGGGCCAGGTCGGGGGTTGCGGCACGTGGTCATCGCCGGGCGACAGCTCGGGAAATACCGTTGTCGGGTCCCACATACGCAGAGACAGCACTGGCGACGGCCATCAGGGCCACTGTTGCCGCGAGGGCGCGGTGGGATTCGCCCGGGTGCAGGACGACGGCCCAGGGCTGCGGGAAGCGGCCACGCCATCCCGCCACGGCGAGGACGATGGGTATCGCTGTGATCAGGGGCGCCGCGATCCGTTGGCCGACGAAGGTGCTGAGGAGCATCGCAATCGCCAGGTAGAAGGTGATGTTCCTGCCGACGGTGAGTGCGATGTCGTCGGAGGCGAGGAGGTGGGCAACCGCGGTCACGGCCAAGGCGGCGGCTGAGAGGGCCGCCGCGAGGGCGACGTCCCAGCGGTGCACCGGGCGCAGGGCTGTGGCCTCGGTGGCCAGGGCCGTCCGTCCGGTGCCGTGCAGCCAGACGACTGCCGGCGCGACGGTGACCAGAGCGCTCAAGAAGAAGTCGCCACTGCCGCCGAGCAGGGACGGCACAGGAAGCACGGTCCGGCCGAGGACGATGCCGAGCAGGGCAGTCACGGCCGTAGCCGAAGCGGCGACACCCGCATTGCGGGATTTGAGCCACCAGATCACCGGGCAGCCCCGGGAAGCTCGAGGTGTGGCGTCTCAGTGCAGCCGGAAAGAGCTTGCCGGTTCTTCTCGTACCAGGCGAGCTGTGTGGGACCAGGATGTGTCATGACCTGCTTGACGACCGCCAGGTCCTCGGAGGTGTACCTGCCGGGTGCGGGCTGGGGCAGCTGGGCTGTGGCCGTGGCGGTGAGCCAGGCGGTGAGCGGCCCTCGGGCGGGAAGGGCAGGGTACTGACCGGTCTTCCGCGCACACTCCGGCACCGATGGCATCAGCAGGTTGGCCAGTCTGAGGGGCACGTCCTGGCTTCGCACCACTCCCGTGGCGCCGAAGGCTCCCTCGCCGGTCCGGGGACTTGCGCTGAGGGTGGCCGGCAGCGGGATCCCTACCGCTTCGATGCGGGCGGTCTGAGTGCGGGTGAGGTCCACAACGTTGCGTCGGTCCGGGGTTTCCGGCCAGAGGCAGACAGTGGGGCGGCCTGCGGTGTCGCACACGACATCGGAGGAGTCGCGGGCGAGAACAGGGTCGTAGCCCAGGTCACGAACGAGCCAGAAGGCCACTGAAGAGGCCACGGCGGTGATGCCGATGGCCAGGACACGGGGCGCCTTCACGACCGGGTCGATGATCAAGAGTGCGGCCGCGCACAGACCGGTGGCCAGGACTAGCGGAGACCAGACAGCCGCAGGGTCTATCACTCTGCCGGGTTCGCAACACGAGTCGTACGCCTGGGCGACCAGGTGACGCAGCCACGGCGGGTCGAACGAAACGGGAAACCCGATGAGGCAGAAACCGGCGACCATGGCGATCGGTGCGGCGGCAAGCCCCGGCAGGATCCTGCCCAGCAGATATCCCAGCAGGGTGGATGCAGCGAGAACGGCCGCATGCGCGGCGATCATGCCGACGTGGGAGAGGGCGGGCAGCGCACCGGCCGCTTGTGAGGTGAGCAGCAGAGCGGTGGTCAGGCCGGCCAGCCCCATACCCCAGACGGGCAGCAGGACGGGCAGCGCTATGGCCAGGGGCCGGCGGACGGGTGCCTGGTCGAAAATGCGACCCCGGCGCAGTCGGGCCGCCTCCCACGCGCCGGCCGCCGAGCAGGCCGCTGCGGCCGGTGCCAGTGCCAGCACGGTCCGTCCGATCACGGAGGGTCCGTAGCCGGGCGTGATGAATGCGGTCATTCCTTCGCCGAGCAGCACGACCACGTAGGCCAGAAGGAACGGAAGCAGGACGGTGGCGGAGGGCGTTCGCAACAAGGTGCGCAGACGCATCGCTCACACCTCCCGTCCGACCAGGCGGGTGTAAGCCGCTTCGGCCTGCTCCCGGATGCCGCCCGGAACCTGGGGCGCGAGGGAGTGGAATTCCTGCGGGGTGCCCTGGAAGCGGACCGTGCCCGCATCGAGGACGACCACCTGCTGGTAGAGGTCGGCAAGGTCTTCAGTCTGATGGGTGGAGACCACGATCTGCACGGCGGCCGACAGCTCTGCGACGAGCTCGCGAAACATCTGCCTCTGGGTCGGGTCGAGGCCGGCGGTCGGTTCGTCCATCAGGATCAGTTCACTGCGGTGGCTGAGCGCTCCCGCGATGCCGACGCGGCGCAGTTGGCCGCCGCTGACTTGGTGGCTCTTACGGTCGGCGAGCTTGCTCAGCCCGACCCTTTCGACGGCGGCGGCTGACGCCTCCCAGGCAGCGGAGCGGCTGAGGCCTTTGAGCCAGCCGGCATAGGCGACCTGCTCACGGACGGTCAGCCCGGGTACTGGGGTGATCTGTTGTGGAATCCAGGCCACCTTGCGCCGGTAGGCGGCGACGTTGCGGCGGCTGGTTGCTGTGCGGCCGAAGGCGATCGTGCCGGAGGAGGGCTGGAGCTGTGAGGCTGCGAGCCCCATCAGCGTGGACTTGCCGGCGCCGTTCGGACCCAGGAGGACGGTGGCCGGGGCGTCGAGTATCAATCCAAAACGCGTGAAAACGGGTTCCTGCCTGCCGTAGCGGAAGGAGATCCCGTCGAGAACAAGAGCCATGGAGCAACGCACAATCCGCCGCTCGGTCTGCGGGCGGCATTCTTCGTGGGAGACTTGGGGTACGGGTGTCCCGGCGCTGCTTTCGCCGGGACACCCGCCGTGCTTTGCCTTACCAGGCGACCTTCACGTAGTCGACGTTGAGCGGATAGCCGTTCAACACGTCGTCCATCTTGAAGTAGAACGTGCCGCGGCCGGGGTTCCCGTAGTCCACCCACCCGCAGTAGTTGTTCTCGGTGCCCTTGTGCGAGTCGGGGAGACTGGGGCGGTCGACCCAGAGGCTGAGCCGGGCGAAGGAGAAGTCGTGACCGGCGGAGCAGCCTTGGAAGTAGATGCCGGTGTAGTCGCCGGTGTTGTTGTTGTCGTACCAGCGACGTGACTCCTGTCCAGGATTCCAGCCGCTGAGGTAGGACTCGAACTGGCCTTCAGCGGCGTGGGCCGGTGCGGCGCCGGTCACGCCAAGCAAAGCCAGGCCTGCCATGACGCCGGCAGCCTTCTTGCGGTTGATCTTCAATGCCCGTCCTAGGTGTGTCGCCCATCGAGAGGTCATCCGATGGGAGTCCGTGAGATGTCCAGGTAGGGAGTCAGCCGTTCCTGGCGCTGCTTTCGTCAGGACGTAGCCGACCCTTGTGGTGCTACCAGGCGACCTTCACGTAGTCGATGTTTATGAACTCGCCGTTGGCCAGGCCTGACAACTGGAAGTAGTAGTTGCCGGCCTCGTCCGGGTCGCCGTAGTCGACCCACCCACAGCGGTTGGTCTCTGTGCCCTTGCCCTTGTCGGGCAATGAGGGCCGGTCGATGTAGAGCTTCAATTCGGCCCAGGCGAACCCCAGGTCGCTGTCGGCGGTGCAGCCCTGGAAGTAGATGCCCGTGTAGTCCGATGTCGAGTTGCTGTCGTGCCAGCGACGTGACTCCTGAGGCGCGGTCCACCACTTCATGTAGGACTCGAACTGGCCCTCAGCGGCATGCGCTGGGATCGCGGACACCAGGCTGAGTAACCCGATGCCGGCCATGAGGCCGGCCAACTTACGTTTGTCGCCCACTGCATTCCCCTCTCTTGTACCGGTCCATGGATGCGGCACATGGAGGTAGAGGAAATGCGCGAGCTCTCCCCCCAGAGGCCGCAAGACACAACCAACGCTATGGCCAAAGATCGCAAATTTGCTTCCCTCGGCGATCTTTGGCCGGAATCTGTCCGCCCATACCCACGCTGCGCCGGAGGGCGGGCAGGCCGGAATTATGGCCGCCCCGGCGCTTGCCTGCCGAGAATGCGGGCAAATCGTCCTTAGTCGAGTCGGTCCGAGCCTGCCGCTCAGGGCTCGGTCACCTTGTGAAACAACCTTTAGGCCGTGTTTTAGAAGTGGGCTCGTTCCCTCGTCTCGCGCCGTGATGATCTCGGGGTGGGGCGAGGGGATCTTTCTGACGAGCAGTGGGCGGTGCTGGAGCCGTTGCTGCCGGTGGCGGTGGTGGGCAGGCGGTCGCTGGGTCGGCGGAAGCTGATCGACGGCATCCGGTGGCGGGGCACGGACTGGTGCTCCGTGGCGGGATCTGCCACTCGAATACGGGCCGTGGCAGACGGTCTACGGACTCTTCCGCCGCTGGCAGCGCGACGGGATCTGGCACTTGCTGCTGACCCGGCTGCAGGCTCAGGCGGATGCAGCCGGGCTGATCACGTGGGAGATCAACGTCGACTCCACGATCTGCCGGGCCCATCAGCACGCCGCAGGCGCCCGCCGCGACGGGCAGGCCCAGAAGGAACCGCCTGGCGGAACCCGCACCGAGCCCGACGACCACGGCCTGGGCCGGTCCCGGGGAGGTTTCACCACCAAGATTCATCTCGCCTGCGAGCAAGGCCAACGGCCGCTGTCCTTGCTGGTCACCGCAGGTCAGCGTGGTGACAGTCCTCAGTTCGCCGCTGTCCTGGTAGGCATCCGAGTCCCTCGCACCGGACGAGGCCGTCCCCGTGTCCGGCCGTTGCGAGTGCGGGGCGACAAGGCGTACTCCTCCCGCGCCAACCGGGCCTACCTGCGGAAGCGGGGAATCCGGTGCACGATCCCGGAGCCTGCCGACCAGGCCGCCAACCGCAAACGGCGCGGGAAGGCCGGCGGGCGGCCCCCGGCTTTCGACCGCGAGGACTACAAGGCCCGGCACGCGGTCGAGTGCGGGATCAACCGGCTCAAGCGCAACCGGGCGGTCGCCACCCGGTTCGACAAACTCGCGGTCCGCTTCGAGGCCACCGTCCTGATCGCCGCGATCGGCGAATGGCTATGACCGCTCTGAGCTGTCGGTTCCTCATGCCATGCTGACCGCGACCCAGGTGAACAGGCGAGGGGAAGGCAACGATGGGGGCTCAGTACTACGGCGCCGACAGCGAGAGCGGCGACCGCATCGACGACCCCTCCGAGGATGCGCTGTTCATGCTGATCAGCGAACTCAACGACTCCGACAACACCTTCGTGGTCGTCCAGCCCGACGAGGACGACCCTGTCTGGTTCGCCTCCGTGGCCGTCCTGGACGAAGGCGGTTACGAGATCGTCCGCCGTGACACCACGCGCAACGAGCACGAGGTCACCACGGCGACCAGCATCAACGACATCGCCCGCGACCTCACCATCTGGATGGCCGCCCGCGACTTCCCCGGACGGCCAACCAGGCAGGTCAGCGAGTTCTAAAACACGGCCTAGGCGTAAGGATCGTGAGCGTTGTGGATGATCGGCTGGACTTGGACCTTGCGTCTCGCGGAGCGCGCACGGGATGTCGCCGTCCGGCCGGTCTGGAACATCCGGCTCAGCTCCTCCACGAGTGCCCCCAGAACACCACCCTCGACAGGTCATGGACTTGACGTGCACACCCAGAGCGACCGGCCGCCACCGTTGAGGAGGTCTAAACCCCGAAGAAGGGGCCCAAGAGTGTCCTGGGGTGATCGTTCCGGAGATCCGCGATCACCCGGATGCCTACGCCGAACCGCCTGCCGACAGGACCGTCGGCGACAAGCGAAGGGGACGGGGAACGGGACCGGCTGACCGCCGGCGCGCTGAGCGGGCCTGTGTAGAAGGGCCGGCGGGGCGCAGGAGAGGGGAAGGAGCACGCGGGGGACACGTAGGGACTGTCTCTTTGAACCCTCCGTGAGATCGTCGTACTCGTGATCGAGTCCTGGGTGATCAATGACGACAGCTCTGGGCCTGTGTCGTCCGAGATTGTGCTGGAGGCTCTTCAGTCGAGGATCGACAGCGGGCAGCTTGAGACGTGGCTGGCCAGTTCGTCCGGACGGTTGCTGGCCTTCGTGACGAACACCGAGCGCGCGATGGTGATGCTGCTCGAAGAAGAGGGCGATCCCGGTGAGCATGCCGTGGATCCCGGAGCTGAGGGGTTGAGCGGCGGGTTCGTTCTCTCCAATGGGCAGGACGACGAGTATCCGGATGAGGACACCGTCCCCATCCGTAAGGCGTTCCGGCTCGTGGAACACATCGTTGGTACGGGCTCTTGGCCTGCGGACGCGCGTTGGGTGGTCGATCGCTGAGCGGGTTGTCGCCGTGCCCAGATGAGGATGGCGGCGAGGTGGAGTGCGGCTTGGTAGGCGATGGCGAGCTTGTCCGTTCGCATGCCTCGAACCGCCGGGTCAGCTTCGCGGAACACGGATGCCCGCCATCACTGTCTCGAGGGCCGGGGCGTCGCCCGCCTGGCCTGCGGTGACACGGAGGGCCAGGGGCCGTGCACGGCCGTCGTCGGCGAGACGGACCTTCGTGCTCAGGCCGCCGCGGGAGCGTCCGAGCGCGTGGTCGCCGGGTTCGCCCCGGCCTGGAGCCCGTTTTTCCTGGCTCCGGCAGCGTGCTGGTGGGCCCGGCAGACGGTGGAGTCCACCGACACGGTCCAGCCGATGCCGTCAGCGTCGTCGGCCGCTGACAGAACCGCGGCGAGGATGCGTTCCCAGGTGCCGTCTACGGCCCCACCGATCAGCCGTGTGGGCGGCATGGAACGAGCCGAGCTCGCTGGGCAGGACCCGCCAAGGCGAGCATGTGCGGTACTTCCACGCGATGGCCTCCAAGGTTCGGCGGTGATCGGCCCATCGCCGGGCGCGGACCGGATCGGCCGACATCAGCGGCTCGATCCGGTCCCACATCGCATCAGTGAGACACGCTCTAGCCCCCGTCACAGCCTCCGGAAACGCATCAGGGCCAGGTCGAGGAAAAATCCTCTGACCTGGCCCTTCGTGCTTCAGAGCGGGCGACGGGAATCGAACCCGCGTAGCTAGTTTGGAAGACTAGGGCTCTACCATTGAGCTACGCCCGCATGGGGTGCGCCGCAGGTCCGGGACCTTGGCACGGACAGCATCCTAGCGGGTCGTTCCGGCGGATCGCACACCCCATTCCGTGCCCGCGCCGTCGCCTGTCCGAAACGGCTCGGGAAACACCGCGCATCAGAGGGTCTCCGGGCATGTACCCTACGTGTCGCACCGACGGGGTGTGGCGCAGCTTGGTAGCGCGTCCGCTTTGGGAGCGGAAGGTCGTCGGTTCGAATCCGGCCACCCCGACCACCGCAAGATCGCGTTGTGGGCTGATTGCCGCTTGCGGCTACTATGCAAGCTGCGTGCCCGTGTGTCTGATGTACCGGGCCGAAGTCCGCCGGGCCGCTGATTCCAGCGAGACGGCAGATCCCCCAGCAGTCAGCCACAAGGAGACCGAACCGTGAAGAGCGCCGTTGAGACCCTGAACCCGACGCGGGTTCGGCTCACTGTTGAGGTGCCCTTCGAGGAGCTCAAGGACAGCCTCGACGCGGCGTACAAGAAGATCAACCAGCAGGTCACGGTGAAGGGCTTCCGCAAGGGCAAGATCCCGGCCCGCGTCATCGACCAGCGCTTCGGCCGCGGTGCGGTGCTGGAGGAGGCCGTCAACGACGCCCTCCCGAAGTTCTACACCGAGGCCGTCAACGAGGCCGACCTGAACCCGCTGGGCCAGCCCGAGGTCGACATCACCGAGCTGAAGGACGGCGAGCTGCTGGCCTTCACCGCCGAGGTCGACGTGCGCCCCGAGATCGAGATCCCGGACTACTCCGGCATCGAGGTCGAGGTCGACGCCATCGAGGTCTCCGACGAGGACGTCGAGAAGTCCGTCGAGCAGCTGCGCAACCGCTTCGCGTCCACCAAGGACGTCGAGCGCGCCGCCGCCGAGGGTGACGTCGTCACCATCGACCTGGAGGCCAAGGTCGACGGCGAGGTGCTGCCCGACGGCGTCGCCTCCGACGTCTCCTACACCATCGGCTCGGGCGAGCTGCTCGAGGGCATCGACGAGGCCGTCACCGGCCTCGAGGCCGGCGGCGAGGCCACCTTCACCTCGCAGCTGAAGGGCGGCTCCGCCGAGGGCAAGGACGCCGAGGTCACCGTCAAGGTCACCAAGGTCTCCGCCAAGGAGCTCCCGGAGCTGGACGACGAGTTCGCCCAGATGGCGAGCGAGTTCGACACCCTCGAGGACCTCAAGGCGGACAGCCGCACGCGTCTCGAGAACATGAAGCAGTACGACCAGGCCACGCAGGCCCAGGAGCGCGTCCTGGAGAAGCTGCTGGAGCTCGTCGAGGTGCCGATCCCCGAGAAGCTGCTCGAGGACGAGGTCAACACCCGCAAGCACAACCTGGAGCACCACCAGCTCGGCCAGATGGGCCTGGACCTGGCGAAGTACCTGGAGTTCCAGGGCAAGACGGTCGAGGAGTTCGACGCCGAGACCAAGGAGCAGGCGATCAAGGGCATCAAGACCCAGTTCGTCCTGGACGCCCTGGTCAACAAGGAGAAGCTGGGCGTGAACCAGGAGGAGCTCACCGAGCACCTCATGCGCCGTGCGCAGTCCTCCGGCATGTCCCCCGACCAGTTCGCCCAGGCCGTCGTCGAGGGCGGCCAGGTCCCGATGCTGGTCGGCGAGGTCGCCCGCGGCAAGGCCCTCGCGGTCGTCGTCGAGGCCGCCAAGGTCGTCGACACCAACGGTGAGGTCGTCGACCTCTCCGACGAGGAGGACGAGGTCGAGACGGCCGCCGAGACCGTCGAGGCCGCCGTTGACGGCGACGACGAGGTCAAGGCCGACGAGGCCAAGTAACACTCCGGGCGAAGCCCGCTGAGCAGTGCCCCGGAGGGCCCGGACGCAGCCGCGTCCGGGCCCTTCCGCATGGCTGCGGGGCGGGCTGCGCAAGGCCGTCGGAGCTTGCGCTCCGAGCGAACAGTTCGGGAAGCGGGATGGCGTTGTCCGACCTGCGCGTTAGGGTCCATGAATACGAGGGCACGTGAGTACCCGGGCGCCGGTGGACCCGTCCGCTCCGGCTCGACCGCGCCCCAGAACGAGACGCTGAGACGGCACATGGCCGTCGGAGACGAGCAGGTGGATACGTGACGAATCTGAAGCCTTACGCCGCGGGTGAGCCGTCCATCGGTGGCGGCCTCGGCGACCATGTCTACAACCGGCTGCTCGGCGAGCGCATCATCTTCCTCGGCCAGCAGGTCGACGACGACATCGCCAACAAGATCACCGCGCAGCTCCTCCTCCTGGCCGCCGAGCCGGAGAAGGACATCTACCTCTACATCAACAGCCCCGGTGGCTCCGTGACGGCCGGCATGGCCGTCTACGACACCATGCAGTACATCCCCAACGACGTCGTCACCATCGGCATGGGCATGGCGGCCTCGATGGGCCAGTTCCTGCTCACCGGTGGCGCCAAGGGCAAGCGCTTCGCCCTGCCGAACACCGACATCCTGATGCACCAGGGCTCCGCCGGCATCGGCGGCACCGCGTCGGACATCAAGATCCAGGCCCAGTACCTGCTGCGCACCAAGCAGCGGATGGCCGAGATCACCGCGTTCCACTCGGGCCAGACCGTCGAGGCGATCATCCGCGACGGTGACCGCGACCGCTGGTTCACCTCCGAGGAGGCCAAGGAGTACGGCCTCATCGACGAGATCATCTCGGCCGCGTCCAACGTTCCGGGCGGCGGCGGCACCGGGGCCTGATCCCGGTAACCACCGTCAGTACCCAGCAGCCGACAGCCCGCAGAACGCCACCAGGATGGTGAACACCCAGATGCAGAACAACTTCTCCGCGAGCTCCGCGAGCGGCCTCTACTCCGGTCCGCAGGTGGACAACCGCTACGTCATCCCGCGCTTCGTCGAGCGCACCTCGCAGGGCGTGCGCGAGTACGACCCGTACGCGAAGCTCTTCGAGGAGCGCGTGATCTTCCTCGGCGTGCAGATCGACGACGCCTCGGCCAACGACGTCATGGCGCAGCTGCTGTGCCTGGAGTCGATGGACCCGGATCGCGACATCTCGATCTACATCAACAGCCCCGGCGGCTCCTTCACCGCGCTGACGGCGATCTACGACACGATGCAGTTCGTCAAGCCGGACATCCAGACGGTCTGCATGGGCCAGGCGGCCTCCGCCGCCGCGGTCCTGCTCGCGGCCGGCACGCCCGGCAAGCGCATGGCCCTGCCGAACGCCCGCGTGCTGATCCACCAGCCCTCCGGCGGCACCGGCCGTGAGCAGCTCTCGGACCTCGAGATCGCGGCCAACGAGATCCTGCGCATGCGCGACCAGCTGGAGACCATGCTGGCCAAGCACTCGACGACGCCGATCGAGAAGATCCGCGACGACATCGAGCGCGACAAGATCCTGACGGCCGAGGACGCCCTCGCGTACGGCCTGATCGACCAGATCATCTCCACCCGCAAGAGCACCAAGCTCTGACCCTTGCCGCCAGTTGACGCGGGCACACCACCGGATTCGGCGGTGTGAACCACGTCAAGGGGGCCCCGCACGGGGCCCCCGGCAAGGTACCGTCGGATATGAGGCACCAGGAGCGCTGAACCAGGCGTCTCCCAGGCGAAGGGGAAGCACCTCGTGGCACGCATCGGTGACGGCGGCGATCTGCTCAAGTGCTCGTTCTGCGGAAAGAGCCAGAAGCAGGTGAAGAAGCTCATCGCAGGACCCGGTGTGTACATCTGCGACGAGTGCATCGACCTCTGCAACGAGATCATCGAAGAGGAGCTCGCGGAGACCTCCGAGGTCCGGTGGGAGGAGCTCCCCAAGCCCCGTGAGATCTACGAGTTCCTGGAGAGCTACGTCGTCGGCCAGGAGCCGGCGAAGAAGGCGCTCTCGGTAGCGGTCTACAACCACTACAAGCGGGTCCAGGCCGGCGAGAACGGCGGCGCGCAGGGCCGTGAGGACGCGATCGAGCTCGCGAAGTCCAACATCCTGCTGCTGGGCCCCACGGGCTCCGGCAAGACGCTCCTCGCGCAGACGCTCGCCCGCATGCTGAACGTCCCGTTCGCCATCGCCGACGCGACGGCGCTGACGGAGGCCGGGTACGTCGGCGAGGACGTCGAGAACATCCTGCTGAAGCTGATCCAGGCCGCCGACTACGACGTCAAGAAGGCCGAGACCGGGATCATCTACATCGACGAGATCGACAAGGTCGCCCGCAAGAGCGAGAACCCGTCGATCACGCGCGACGTGAGCGGTGAGGGCGTCCAGCAGGCCCTGCTGAAGATCCTCGAGGGCACGACGGCCTCCGTGCCGCCGCAGGGCGGGCGCAAGCACCCGCACCAGGAGTTCATCCAGATCGACACGACGAACGTGCTCTTCATCGTGGGCGGCGCCTTCGCCGGCCTGGAGAAAATCATCGAGTCGCGTGCGGGTGCCAAGGGCATCGGTTTCGGGGCGACGATCCGCTCGAAGCGCGAGATCGAGGCCAGCGACCAGTTCCAGGAGGTCATGCCGGAGGACCTGGTGAAGTTCGGGATGATCCCCGAGTTCATCGGCCGTCTCCCCGTCATCACCTCGGTCCACAACCTGGACCGCGAGGCCCTGCTCCAGATCCTCATCGAGCCGCGCAACGCGCTGGTGAAGCAGTACCAGCGGCTGTTCGAACTCGACGGTGTCGAGCTGGACTTCGAGCGCGAGGCGCTGGAGGCCATCGCGGACCAGGCGATCCTCCGCCAGACGGGCGCGCGGGGCCTGCGCGCCATCATGGAAGAGGTCCTGATGTCGGTGATGTACGAGGTCCCGTCCCGCAAGGACGTGGCCCGCGTGGTCATCACCGCGGACGTGGTCCGCTCCAACGTCAACCCGACGCTGGTCCCGCGGATCGTCCCGAAGGACCAGGGCCCGCACGAGAAGTCGGCCTAGCCGCACGGCAGTAGACCGGTACGCGAAAGGGGCGCCCTCACAGGGGCGCCCCTTTCGCGCTTGCTCCGAATATCGGACAGATCAGTGATGTATTCGGCCGTTTGTTCTAATTGCGTGGACTGATCGGAGGGGAAGCTGATCTCATTTCCTCAGCGGCGAAGAGCCGTTGAGGAAAAGGGGAGCAATGCCCAAGTTCAAGCGTGTGATGGGTCTGGCGGCGGTAACGGCGATCGCGGGAGCCTTTCCGGTCCTTGCCGCGACGCCGGCGCAGGCCAATGTGAACGACTGTTCTGCGTTCGTACGTCATAACGGCTACGTAGTGGGGCCCAAAGTGAGGGCCGCCTGTAGCGAGCCGGCGCTGCATCTGCCGGGTGGCGCGATACAGCAGAATCCTCACTGCCTGGCAGGGCTCGTCGGCATTGGTGTCGACATGAGTACCGCGAACTGGGCCTGTGGCGCCGCCTAGAAAAGGGTGCTTTCAAGGCGGGGCTCCGTCGTGTGCGGGCCCCGCCAGCCGATTACTGCTTAACGCGAGCGGTGTTGTAGAGCTTCGCCGTCAGAGCCGCCACCTCGTCGAGGGTGCCGCTGCTGCCGCCGAGTACGAGGGCGGCGGGGTCGGCGGCGTTGATGCCGACCAGCGTCGAGTGGTCTGCCCAGGCACACGAGGGGATTTCCATGTCCTTGGGCGTCTTGCCCGTGGTGGGCTTGACGCTGATCATCTTGATGTTGGCGCACTTCATCACAGCGCCCTTGAACCCCTCCGGAGTGAACGCCTTCGGGGTGCCGACCAGTTCGTACTTGAAACCGAGCTTCTCGGTCTCCTTGTTGTTCTGGCCGATGCCGGCGTAGTAGCCGTCGACCGCCTTCTCCGGGTCGGCGATGTCGCCCCACAGGCCGTTGGCCGCGAGCTGCTTGCCCTTCCCGTCCGTACCCACCTGGTACTTGGCGGTCGAATTGTGCGCGTTCTGCACGCCCAGTGCATCGGCTTTGGTCTTGCCCTCGCCCGTGACCGGGGCGTCCGCCGGGGGAGCACCCGCGGTGTCCGGAGCCTTCTGGTAGTTGTCGACCGAGGCGGGGAAGGCGAGCTTGTAGCCCTTGGTGTCGTCCGAGACGGCGCTGCCGCCGCCCAGGAGGTACCAGCCGCCGCCCGCGATCACCGCTACCGCCACGACCACGCCGATGATCACGCCCGCCTTGGACTTCTTCGGGGGCTGGCCGCCGTACGGGGCCTGCTGCGGGTAGCCGTAGGCCGGGGTCTGCGGCTGCTGGGGGTAGCCCTGCGGCGGGACGCCCGGCTGCTGCGGGTAGCCGTAGCCCGGCTGCGGGGGCGCGGGCTGGCCGTAGGGGCCCGGCTGGGCCGGCTGGCCGTACGGGCCGGGCGGCGGCGGGGGCTGCTGCCCGTACGGTCCCGGCTGCTGAGGCTGCTGTCCGTACGGCCCCGGCTGGTTGTAGCTCATCCCGCGTCCCCCTCTGAGGTTGCTTATGCGTTCCTCACATCCTGACGGAAGCCGAAGCGTCCCAGGGCGCCGGGCCCCTCCCCAACCGGTTTCATGACTGGACTGTTACGGCCCTAAACTGAGCCCCGTGACCGAGAACACGCAGACACCCAGCAGCCCCGACTCCGAACTGCCGACCGCCTACAAGCCGGCCGACGTAGAGGGGAAGCTCTACGAGCGCTGGGTAGAGCGTGGGTACTTCACGGCCGATGCCGCGAGCGAGAAGCCCCCGTACACCATCGTCATCCCGCCGCCGAACGTCACCGGCTCCCTCCACCTGGGCCACGCCTTCCAGCACACGCTCATGGACGCCCTGACCCGCCGCAAGCGCATGCAGGGCCACGAGTCGCTGTGGCTGCCCGGCATGGACCACGCGGGCATCGCCACCCAGAACAAGGTCGAGCAGCAGCTCGCCGAGGAGGGCAAGTCCCGCCACGACCTGGGCCGCGAGGAGTTCGTCGAGCGCGTCTGGCAGTGGAAGGAGGAGTACGGCGGCAAGATCCTCGGCCAGATGCGCCGTCTCGGCGACGGCGTCGACTGGTCCCGCGAGCGCTTCACCATGGACGAGGGCCTGTCCAAGGCCGTCCAGACCATCTTCAAGAAGCTCTTCGACGACGGCCTGATCTACCGCGCCGAGCGCATCATCAACTGGTGCCCCCGCTGTCTGACAGCCATTTCCGACATCGAGGTGGAGTACCAGGAGGACGCGGGCGAGCTCGTCTCCATCCAGTACGGGGAGGGCGAGGACACCCTCGTCGTCGCCACCACGCGCGCCGAGACGATGCTCGGCGACACCGCCGTCGCCGTCCACCCGGACGACGAGCGCTACAAGCACCTGGTCGGCAAGCTCATCAAGCTCCCGCTGACCGACCGTTCGATCCCGGTCGTCGCGGACACCCACGTCGACCCCGAGTTCGGCACCGGCTGCGTCAAGGTGACGCCCGCCCACGACCCGAACGACTTCGCCATCGGGCAGCGCCACAGCCTGCCCAACATGACGATCATGGACGAGCACGGTGTCATCACCGTCCACGGCCCCTTCCTCGGCCTGGACCGCTACGAGGCCCGTTCCGCGGTCGTCGGCGCACTGCGCCAGCAGGGCCGCATCGTCGCGGAGAAGCGCCCGTACCTGCACTCCGTCGGCCACTGCTCGCGCTGCAGCACCACCGTCGAGCCGCGCCTGTCGCTGCAGTGGTGGGTCAAGGTCGAGACGCTCGCCAAGGCGGCGGGTGACGCGGTCCGCGACGGCCGCGTCGCGATCCACCCGCAGGAGATGGAGAAGCGCTACTTCGACTGGGTCGACAACCTCAACGACTGGTGCATCTCGCGCCAGCTGTGGTGGGGCCACCGCATCCCGGTCTGGTACGGCCCCGAGGGCGAGGTCGTCTGCCTCGGCCCCGACGACGAGGTGCCCACCGGTGAGGGCTGGACGCAGGACACCGACGTCCTGGACACCTGGTTCTCCTCCGGCCTGTGGCCGTTCTCCACGCTCGGCTGGCCGGAGAAGACCCCGGACCTGGAGAAGTTCTACTCCACCGACGTCCTGCTCACCGGCCACGACATCATCTTCTTCTGGGTCGCCCGGATGATGATGTTCGGCCTGTACGCCATGGACGGCCAGGCGCCGTTCAAGACGATCGCGCTGACCGGCCTGGTCCGCGACGAACGCGGCAAGAAGATGTCGAAGTCCTTCGGCAACGTCGTCGACCCGCTGGACTGGATGGACAAGTACGGCTCCGACGCCGTCCGGTTCACCCTGGCCAAGGGCGCCAACCCCGGCACCGACGTCCCGATCGGCGAGGACTGGGTCCAGGCGTCCAGCAAGTTCGCCAACAAGATCTGGAACGCCACGCGCTTCGCGCTGATGAACGGCGCCACGATCGAGGGCGAGCTGCCGCCCGCCGAGCAGCTGTCGGCGACCGACCGCTGGATCCTCTCCCGCCTCAACAAGACGGTCGCGCAGGTCGACGCGTACTACGAGGACTTCCAGTTCTCGAAGCTCAGCGAGGCGCTCTACCACTTCGCGTGGGACGAGGTCTTCGACTGGTACGTCGAGCTGTCGAAGACGACCTTCTTCGCGGGCGGCGAGCAGGCCAAGGTCTCCAGCCGGGTCCTCGGCGAGGTCATCGACGTCATGCTGCGCCTGCTGCACCCGGTGGTCCCCTTCGTCACCGAGACGCTGTGGACCACGCTGACCGGCGGCGAGTCCCTCGTGATCGCCGACTGGCCGAAGGACAGCGGTTTCCGCGACGAGGCCGCCGAGACCGAGATCGGAAACGTCCAGAACCTCGTCCGTGAGGTCCGCCGCTTCCGCAAGGAGCAGGGCCTCGACGACAAGCAGAAGGTCCCGGCCCGTCTCGACCTGTCCGGTACGGGGCTGGCCGCGCACGAGGCGGCCATCCGCCAGGTGCTGCGCCTCCAGCCGGAGGGCGACGGCTTCAGCGCCTCCGCGACCCTCCCGGTCGGCGGCGCCACGGTCGCGCTCGACCTGTCGGGCACCATCGACGTGGACGCCGAGCGCAAGCGCCTCACCAAGGACCTCGGCGCGGCCGAGAAGGAGAAGCAGCAGGCCGAGGCGAAGCTCGGGAACGAGGCCTTCCTGGCCAAGGCCCCCGACAACGTCGTGGACAAGATCAAGGGCCGGCTGGCCAAGGCCGAGGCGGACATCGCCCGGATCCAGGCCCAGCTGGAGACGCTGCCCGCCGCGTAGCCCCTCGTACGACGGCCTCGTACGACGGCCTCGTACGACGCGAAGGCCCCCGCACCGGTTCGCCGGTGGCGGGGGCCTTCGCCGTACGCGGGGCCTCGCGGCATCCGGTCGCCGGACTCCGCGGCCGGCGGCCCCGTCACCACCGCGTACGCAGCCCGCGGCTCCAGCCAGTGGGGGAGGCCCGCATCGGGGAGCCGGCCAGGAGCGGGGGCGGCGGACGCGGCAGAGCGCAGGGTCGCTGGCCGCCGGGACCTCCGGCCCTGTCCGAAGTGCCCTACATCACCGCGTTTACCGGTCTGCTGGATCTCATCTGCTGCACCGACCACGGATGATGGAGGGCATGCACGTCAAGCCCGTCGCCCCGGTGTTCCACCGATGCGTGGCCGCCGGCCGTCGGCTGACCGGCACCTGGGCCGGTTCCCCGCGGGCCGTCGACGTGCTCACCGCGCTGGGCTGCCTCGGGCTGATGGCCCTCGACCTGCCGGGCCTCGCCGCCGCCGACAACTCGCTGAGCGGGCCCGCCGCGGTCGTCGTGCTCGCCCTGGGCTGCACGACCCTGCTGGTGCGCCGCCGGCTGCCCTGGATCTCGTACCTGGCCGCGCTGCTCTTCATCGGATGGCTCCACGAGCTGACCCTGGTCCAGTTCGCGCTCTACTCGGTCGGCCGCTTCCGCGGGCGCCGGGCGGGGATCCTGGCGACGCTCGGGTACATCGCCTTCGCGCTGGTCATGTTCTGGGTGCCGGGCTGGCCCGAGCCCCCGGGACAGACGCTCAGCGGCTTCCTCAGCATCGTCGTACCGATCGGCGCGCTGGCCTCCGCGGTGGGGATCGCCGCCTACCGGCACGACCTGGTGCGGGAGCTCACGGCCCGGCGGGCCGAGTCCGCCGTGCTCCAGGCCGTCCAGCAGGAACGCACCTCCGTCGCCCGTGACGTGCACGACTTCGTCGGGCGGGAGCTGACCCTGCTGACGGTGCGGTCCGAGGTGCTGTCGGTACGGGCCCGCGAGAGCGCGCACGCCAAGGACTTCGAGGAGCTGGCCGACACCGCGCGCCGGGCCCATCTGGTGCTCAACGAGATCATCGTGCAGCGGGGCGAGCGGCCCTCGACCCCGGGGGTGGACGGGCTGGCGGCGCTCGCGGAG
The DNA here is from genome assembly GCF_000720645.1 of Streptomyces sp. NRRL S-378. NCBI lineage: Bacteria > Bacillati > Actinomycetota > Actinomycetes > Kitasatosporales > Streptomycetaceae > Streptomyces > Streptomyces sp. NRRL S-378. The sequence continues at coordinate 16,157 of NZ_JOBX01000072.1, read as the reverse complement.
GAGAGCGGGCGGGCCGGTTCACCCGTCCGGCTGGCCATGGACGAGGACGTGCGCGGGCTGTCGCCACTGCGGCAGGCGGCGGTCTACCGGGTGGTGCAGGAGTGCCTGACCAACGCCGCCAAGCACGCGCACGGCGAGCCCATCGACGTGTCGATCGCGGTGGACGGCCCGCGGCTGCGGATCGCCGTCAGCAACGCCCTGCCGGCCCGGGCCCCGGCCCGGGCCCCCGTCTCGGCGGGATCCGGCACGGCTAGCATGTCCGAACGCGTCCGCAGCCTCGGCGGCTCCCTGACGGCGACCCGCACGGACGACACCTACGAGGTCGTCGCCACGCTTCCGAGAGGCTGAGGGCTGTCCCGTGGTCCCCCGTGGATCAGCGCAGGGCGTCAGATGCGGTGCACCACGAGGCGGAGGAGCGCCCTCACGGGGCGTATTCGGGCGTTGCGACAACGCGGCGAGGTGCCGTAGCCGGCGTCGCGGTGATGGACCCGGAGGTGCGGCCGACGGTCTCCTTGGCGTCCGCCCCGACGGCCAGGGCGCTGGTGGTGCCCGCCCTGACGGCGACCACGGACGGCTCATTGAGGACGATCCCGTGCCCCCGGGCGTGGACGAGGGTGTTCGCGGTCCCCAGGTCGATCCCTATCCCGCGGCTGGAAGGTCTGTCGGTGCTGGCCTGCGGCATTTGTTCCCCTATCTGCTGCTCGCAAGGCCTGCACGACGATCACGTCGCGCCCGGCGTCGAAGGTCCCGAAACGGCCGGGCCGAAAGTCCTCCGGGCCACCGTCCGTAGACTGGCCCTGTGAGTGACCAGCAGCCCGAGAACCCCGACCGACACGACCACGACGACCTCGCCGGCGCCTTCGACGAGTTCGACCAGATCGTGGCGGAAGAGTCCGACCGCGACCCCGACCTGGCGGTGATCGAGGCCGGCAGCCGCACCCTGCGCGCCCACGCCGGACCGCCCCAGGGCGACCCGGTGCCCGCCCGGCCCGTCGACCCCGAGGTCGCCAAGGCGCTGCTGGAGGTGGAGCAGGAGCTCTCGACCCGCTGGGGCGAGACCAAGCTGGAGCCCTCGGTGTCGCGGATCGCGGCGCTGATGGACGTGCTGGGCGAGCCGCAGCGCGCGTACCCCTCCATCCACGTCACCGGGACCAACGGCAAGACCAGCACGGCCCGCATGATCGAGGCCCTGCTGAACGCCTTCGAGTTGCGCACCGGCCGCTACACGAGCCCGCACGTGCAGTCGATCACCGAGCGGATCAGCCTCGACGGGGCGCCGATCGAGGCCGAGCGTTTCGTGGAGACCTACCACGACATCAAGCCGTACGTGGAGATGGTCGACGCCGCCGAGGAGTTCCGGCTGTCCTTCTTCGAGGTGCTCACCGGGATGGCCTACGCGGCCTTCGCGGACGCCCCGGTGGACGTGGCCGTGGTCGAGGTCGGCATGGGCGGCAGCTGGGACGCGACCAACGTCATCGACGGCTCCGTCGCCGTGGTCACCCCGATCAGCCTGGACCACACCGACCGGCTCGGCTCCACGCCCGGTGAGATCGCCGTGGAGAAGGGCGGCATCATCAAGCAGGACGCCACCGTGATCCTGGCGCAGCAGCCGGTCGACGCGGCCCAGGTGCTGCTGAAGAAGGCCGTCGAGGTCGATGCGACGGTGGCCCGCGAGGGCATGGAGTTCGGCGTCGTCTCGCGCGAGGTCGCGGTCGGCGGGCAGCAGCTGACGCTGCGCGGCGTGGGCGGCGAGTACGACGGCATCTTCCTGCCGCTGTACGGCGCCCACATGGCGCACAACGCGGCGGTGGCGCTCGCCGCGGTCGAGGCCTTCTTCGGGGTCGGCGGGCAGCACGCCCGGGTGCTGGACGTGGACACCGTGCGGAAGGCCTTCGCGTCGGTGACCTCGCCGGGCCGCATGGAGGTCGTGCGGCGCAGCCCGACGGTGATCCTGGACGCGGCGCACAACCCGGCGGGCGCGGCGGTCACCGCGGAGGCGGTCACCGAGGCGTTCGGCTTCAGCCGGCTCATCGGCGTCGTGGCGGCGAGCGAGGACAAGGACGTGCGCGGGGTGCTGGAGGCCTTCGAGCCGATCTTCGCGGAGGTCGTGGTCACGCAGAACTCCAGCCACCGGTCGATGGGCGCAGACGATCTGGCGGCCGTCGCCGTCGAGGTCTTCGGCGTGGACCGGGTGCAGGTGGAGCCGCGGCTGGACGACGCCCTGGAGGCGGCGATCACCCTGGCCGAGGAAGAGGCCGAATACGGAGGGGCCGGGGTCCTGGTGACCGGTTCCGTGATCACGGTGGGCGAGGCCCGCCTGCTGCTGAAGAGGGGCTGAGGATGCGCACGCTGTGTGCGAGCACGCTGATCGGTGAGTTCTTCGTGATCGGTTTCGCGGGACTCGTCGCCATGAAGGACCCGGACCTGACCCAGGCCACGGTCTGGACGGTGTGCGGGGTCGCGATGCTGCTGTCGGTGCTGCTGTGCGGCATGCTGTCGCGTCCCGGGGCCGTCCAGCTGGGCTGGGCCCTGCAGATCGGTCTCGTCGCGAGCGGGTTCGTCGTCCCCACGATGTTCTTCCTCGGCGCGGTCTTCGCCGGCCTGTGGTGGTGCTCCGTGCACTACGGCCGGAAGATCGACTCGATCAAGGAACGCTGGGCCGCCGCGCAGGAGGCTCCCGCGGCGTCCGGAGCGCCCGATACGGCCTGAGGGATCCCCGGGCCGCCCGCGCCGCCCGGATCCCCCGGCCGCCCGTACCGTCGGAGCACCCCGGACTGCCGGACCGCCCCGGACGGCCCTGTAGATTCGCCCTACCGCACCCGTATGCCGCAAGGAGCCGCAACATGACCCAGCGCACCCTCGTCCTGCTCAAGCCCGACGCCGTCCGTCGTGGCCTGGTCGGCGAGATCATCGGCCGCATCGAGCGGAAGGCCGGCTGGACCATTCCCGCGCTGGAGCTGCGCACGCTCGACCAGGAGACCCTGGAGGCGCACTACGGCGAGCACAAGGGCAAGCCGTTCTACGAGCCGCTGATGGGCTTCATGTCCAGCGGTCCGGTCGTGGCCCTGGTCGTCGAAGGGGAACGCGTGATCGAGGGTGTACGCCAGCTGGCCGGACCCACCGACCCGATCGCGGCGGCCCCCGGCTCCATCCGGGGCGACTTCGGCACCGTCACCCGTGAGAACCTGATCCACGCCTCGGACTCGGAGGAGTCCGCCGAGCGTGAGCTGAAGCTCTTCTTCCCCGCGCTCTGATCAGTCTTTCCTGACGAGACATCAGCCGAATAGCGCTCATGACCTGGGGCGACCGAAGTAATTTCGGTCGCCCCCAGGTAATTCCGGGCTCGAGCGGGAACGCCTGGGCAGGACACGTCGTCACCAGTAAGGGGGCGGGTATCCATTCCGGCGGGATTGCCGGAGTCCCGTCGCGCGGTGTCCGTACCCCGGCACTACGATGGGGCCTCCACCCACACACCCACCTCGCCGACCTGACAGCAGCCGCTATCAACTGGAAGGCCAGACGCTCCTCATGGGGAACAAGGGGAACAACATGTCGTTCATCGGCCGTGACATGGCGATCGACCTCGGGACCGCCAACACGCTGGTGTACGTGAGGGGCCGGGGGATCGTCCTGAACGAGCCGTCCGTGGTCGCCATCAACACGAACACCGGCGGCATCCTGGCGGTCGGCTCGGAGGCGAAGAAGATGATCGGGCGCACGCCCGGCAACATCGTCGCCGTACGGCCCCTCAAGGACGGCGTGATCGCCGACTTCGAGATCACCGAGCGTATGCTCCGGTACTTCATCCTCAAGATCCACAAGCGCCGCTACCTGGCGCGTCCGCGCGTCGTGGTCTGCGTTCCCTCCGGCATCACGGGAGTCGAGCGCCGCGCGGTCATCGAGGCGTCCACGCAGGCCGGCGCCCGCCAGGTGCACATCATCGAAGAGCCCATGGCCGCCGCCATCGGCTCGGGCCTGCCCGTCCACGAGGCCACCGGCAACATGGTCGTGGACATCGGCGGCGGCACGACCGAGGTCGCCGTCATCTCCCTCGGCGGAATCGTCACGGCGCAGTCCATCCGGGTGGCCGGTGACGAGCTCGACAACGCGATCATCCAGCACATCAAGAAGGAGTACTCGCTCCTCCTCGGTGAGCGGACGGCCGAACAGATCAAGATCACCATCGGCTCGGCGTACGACCTGGACAAGGACGAGCACACCGAGATCCGCGGCCGGGACCTGGTCTCGGGCCTGCCCAAGACGGTCGTCATCTCGGCCGCCGAGGTCCGCAAGGCCATCGAGGAGCCCGTCAACTCCATCGTCGACGCGGTCAAGACCACGCTCGACAAGTGCCCGCCGGAGCTCTCCGGCGACATCATGGACCGCGGCATCGTCCTGACCGGCGGTGGCGCCCTGCTCCGCGGCCTCGACGAACGGCTGCGCCGGGAGACCGGCATGCCGATCCACATCGCCGAGGACCCCCTCGACTCCGTCGCCCTCGGCTCGGGCAAGTGCGTCGAGGAGTTCGAGGCCCTCCAGCAGGTCCTGGACGCGCAGCCCCGTCGCTGACAACACCCCTCCCGACCGGGGAGGGGCTAAGCGGAACACAAGGATCCGCCGTACGGGTGCTACCGGACCCGTGCGGCGGATCGTTGATATACAGGCAAAAGAGAATTCCGACGAGGAAGGCACGGCCGCCGCACGTGAGGGACACACGAGAAAGCCGGCTGCTCCTGGTGCTTCTGATCGCCATCGCGTTCGCGTTGATCACGGTGGACATCAGGGCAGGCGAGGAGTCACCGGTCGACGGTGCCCGGCAGGCCGCCGCAGCGGTCTTCGGGCCGGTCGAGGAAGGTGTGGCGACTGCGGTCGATCCGGTCGCCAACGCCATAGGGGCCGTACGGGACTCCGGGGAGCGCCACAACCGCATCGCCACGCTGGAGCGCGAGAACGCGGCCCTCAAGGCCAAGCTGGGCAGCGAGGACCAGACCCGCAGCCGCATCCACGAGCTCGACGAGATGCTCAAGCGGGCCGGCGCCGGACAGTACGGCATCAAGGGCGCCGAGGTCATCGCCATAGGAGCGGCCCAGGGCTTCTCCTGGACCGTCACCATCGACGCCGGCAGCAAGGACGGCATCGAGCGCGACATGACCGTCCTCAACGGCGACGGGCTCGTCGGCCGCGTCACCACCGTCGGCCCCGACACCTCCACCGTCGTCCTCGCCAACGACCCCGACTTCACCGTCGGCACGCGCCTGGAGAAGACCGGCGAACTCGGCTTCGCCACCGGCCAGGGCGACCGCGCCCTGTCCGTCCAGATGCTCAACGGCAAGGCCAAGGTCAGCCCCGGCGACCGGCTCGTCACCTTCGGTTCGCGCGGCAACAAGCCCTTCGTGCCCGGCGTACCGATCGGCGAGGTGGTCAAGGTCGACCCCTCGCGCGGCGACCTGACCCGTACCGTCTGGGTGCGTCCGTTCGTCGGTTTCTCCCGGCTGGACATCGTCGGCGTCGTGGTGATGCCGCCGCGCGAGGACCCGCGCGACGCCGTCCTGCCGCCCAAGCCCGAGGCCCCCAAGCCCACCCCGACGGTCACCGTCACGGTCACCCCGTCCGGGTCCGCCAGCCTGGCGGCCCAGCCGGCCGACGACTAGGAGCCGACCCCGCATGCGCTTCAACCGGATCCTGCTCTCGGCCACGCTCGTCGTGGTCGCCCTCGTCATCCAGGTCACCGTCCTGGGCCGGCTCCAACTGCCCGGCGCCGTACCCGACCTGCTGCTCCTCACCGTCGTGTCCCTCGCACTCGTGTACGGGCACGTCAGCGGTGCGCTCATCGGCTTCGGCGCCGGACTCCTCGCCGACCTGGCCCCGCCCGCCGACCACGCGGCCGGGCGGTACGCGCTCGTCCTGTGCGTCATCGGCTACGTCGCCGGCCTGGTCCGCCCCGACGGCGGGCGGTTCCGCTCCGCCTGGGGCCCCATGCTGACCGTCGTCGCCGCCGCGATCGGCTCCACCCTGCTCTACGCGGGCGTCGGAGCCCTCGTCGGCGACACCGCCGCCCGCCACGTCGGCCTGACCGGGCTGGTGTTCACCGCCACCCTCTACGACCTGCTCCTCGCGCCCTTCACCGTGCCGTGGATCATGGCGCTGGCCCGGCGCGCCGAGAACGACCCGATGGCCGTCGAGGCCGGCGGCGGTCCCGCCAGCAAGGCCGCCGACGTCTCCGCCGGCTGGCTGGCCGGCGGCACCGGACTGCGCATCGGCAGCCAGCGCGGCGGCCTGCGCCTGAAGACCGCACGGTCCCGCGCCAACAAGGCCGTCCGCATAAAGGGCGTCAAGCCCGCCAAGGGTGTGAAGAGCGTCAAGAAGCTGTGAGGGAGGAGCAGACGTGACCAACGTCCCGGAGACCGGCCGCACCTCCCGGGTGCAGATCAGGCTCGTCATCATGCAGGTCCTCGTCTTCTCGATGCTCATCACCCTCGGCGGCCGGCTCTGGTTCCTCCAGATCCGCAACGGCGCCGAGTACTACCACGAGGCCAAGAGCAACCACGTCCAGCGGGTCGTCCAGCCCGCCGTGCGCGGCTCGATCCTCGACGCCCGCGGGGTCCCGCTCGCCGACAACGAGACCCGCCTCGTCGTCTCCGCCAGCCGCACCGCGCTGATGAAGATGAAGGACAAGGGCAAGGGCGTCATGACCCGCCTCGCCGGCGTCCTGGACATGACCCCCAAGGAGGTCATGGACAAGGTCCGGCTCTGCGACTCCCAGACGCCCAAGCCCTGCTGGAACGGCTCCCCCTACCAGCCGATCCCGGTCACCCTCGAAGCCACCACCCAGCAGGCGCTGCAGCTGCGCGAACGCCCGGAGGAGTACCCCGGCATCACCGCCGAGCCCACCGCCGTGCGCCGCTACCCGGCCCCCGGCGGAGCCCGCACCGCGCAGGTGCTCGGCTACCTCTCGCCCGTCACCGACGACGAGATCCAGAAGGCCAAGGACACCGACTCCCCGCACCTGCGCTCCGACCAGGTCGGCCGCTCGGGGATCGAGCGCACCTACGACCGGCAGCTGCGCGGCAAGGCGCAGGTCACCTCGTACGAGGTCGACAACCTCGGCCGGGTCATGGGGCAGACCAAGTCCGACCCGGGAGTGGCCGGGTCCACCCTCGTCACCAGCATCGACGCCCGGGTCCAGGCCGTCGCCGAGTTCGAGCTCCAGCAGGCGATGAAGGTCGTCCGCAACGAGACCGACAACATCACCGGCCGCAAGTACGAGGCCGACTCGGGCGCCGTCGTCGTCATGGAGGCCAAGACCGGCCGCATCGTCGCGATGGCGTCCCAGCCGGACTACGACCCCAACGCCTGGGTCGGCGGCATCTCCGGCGCGGACTACGCCAAGCTCACCAGCAAGAGCTCCAACTACCCGCTGCTCAACCGCGCCATCCAGGGCATGGCCCCCGCCGGCTCCATCTTCAAGGTGGTCTCCGCGAGCGCCGCCGTCCGGGCCGGATACAAGTTCAACGACAGGTACAACTGCAGCAGCTCCTACAGCCTCGGCGGCCGCAGCTTCGCGAACTTCGAGTCCAAGGGGCACGGCCCCATCACCCTCGGCGAGGCCCTCAAGTTCTCCTGCAACACCGTCTTCTACGCCCTCGGGCACAAGGAGTGGCAGCGCGACGGCGGCCTCAGCCCCAAGAAGGACGCCCACGACTGGTTCTACCGCACCGCCAGGGAGTTCGGGCTCGGCTCCGAGACCGGGATCGACCTGCCGAACGAGGTCAAGGGCCGCATCCCCGACCGCCACTGGAAGCAGAGCTTCTGGGCGGCCAACAAGAACTCCTGGTGCAAGCAGGGCAAGCGGGGCGGCACCTACGTCGAGCAGATCGCCTACGAGAGCTGCCTCGAGGGCAACCAGCTCAAGGCCTACGACAGCATCAACTTCGCCATCGGCCAGGGCGACGTCCTCGTCACCCCCATCCAGATGGCCACCGCCTACTCCGCCATCAGCAACGGCGGCACCCTCTACAACCCCACCGTCGGCAAGGCCGTGATCAGCCCCGACGGCAAGCGCATCGAGATGGTCAAGCCCCAGTCCCACGGCAGGCTCCCCATCGACGCCCAGACCATCGCGGACCTCGACAGGGGCCTGCGCATGGTCGTCGAGCCCGGCGGCACCGCCGCGTGGCGCTTCGGCGGCTGGCCCCAGGACAAGATCCCGATGCACGCGAAGACCGGTACCGCCCAGGTCTACGGCAAGCAGACCACCTCGTGGCTCGCGACCTACACCAAGGACTTCACGATCGTCATGACGATCTCCCAGGGCGGCACCGGCTCCGGAGCCTCCGGCCCCGCCGTGCGCAACCTCTACAACGCCATCTACGGTCTGACCATGGACGGGAAGCAGGACCTGAAGAGGGCCCTGCTGCCGGCCCCGGAGACGAAACTGCCCAGGATCAACCCCGACGGCTCCATCGATTCCCCCGAGATCCGGCCGTACGTACCGCCGTCCCCGGAGGAACTGGAACCGCCGGCGCTCGCCGGGCCTCCCCCGACACGGCACGACTGAGGACCCCATACCGACATGCCAACCGCCAACAAGTTCTCCGTCTCCCGGTACGCGCCCGAGCGCGGCCCGATGGCCAAGCTCACCGCCCGCGACTCCGTACTGCGCCGGCTCGACTGGCCGATCCTGCTCTCCTCGCTCGCCCTGTCCTTCCTCGGCGCCCTGCTCGTGTGGTCGGCGACCCGCAACAGGACCACCCTGAACCAGGGCGACCCCTACTACTTCCTCGCCCGGCACGCCCTGAACACCGGCATCGGCCTGGTGCTGATGATCGGCACCGTCTGGCTCGGCCACCGCACCCTGCGCGGAGCCGTGCCGTTCCTCTACGGGCTCTCGCTCGTGCTCATCCTCGCCGTGCTCACCCCGCTCGGCGCCACCATCAACGGCGCCCACGCGTGGATCGTCATCGGCGGCGGATTCTCGCTCCAGCCGTCCGAGTTCGTGAAGATCACGATCATCCTGGTCATGGCGATGCTGCTCGCCACCCGCGTGGACGCGGGCGACCTCGCCCACCCCGACCACCGCACGGTCGTCAAGGCACTCTGCCTGGCCGCCGCCCCGATGGGCATCGTCATGCTGATGCCCGACCTCGGGTCCGTGATGGTCATGGTCGTCATCGTGCTCGGCGTACTGCTCGCCTCCGGGGCCTCCAACCGCTGGGTGATCGGCCTCCTCGCCTCCGGCGTGGGCGGAGCCGTCCTGATATGGCAGCTCGGCGTCCTCGACGAGTACCAGATCAACCGCTTCGCGGCCTTCGCCAACCCCGAACTCGACCCCGCAGGCGTCGGCTACAACACCAACCAGGCGCGCATCGCGATCGGCTCCGGCGGCCTGACCGGCTCCGGGCTCTTCAAGGGCTCGCAGACCACCGGCCAGTTCGTGCCCGAGCAGCAGACCGACTTCGTCTTCACCGTGGCCGGCGAGGAGCTCGGCTTCGTCGGCGCCGGACTGATCCTCGTGCTGCTGGGCGTCATCCTCTGGCGGGCCTGCATGATCGCCCGGGAGACCACCGAGCTCTACGGGACCATCGTGTGCGCCGGCATCATCGCCTGGTTCGCCTTCCAGTCCTTCGAGAACATCGGGATGACCCTCGGCATCATGCCCGTGGCCGGACTGCCCCTGCCGTTCGTGTCCTACGGAGGCTCGTCGATGTTCGCCGTGTGGATAGCGGTCGGACTCCTCCAGTCGATCAAGGTCCAGCGTCCATTGTCAGCCTGAAGTCCCGTTCATCCTGCAGACGTGTTCCGTTCAGGACTAAGTTCGGTACATGGCGGACACAAAGCGCGAGATCGAGCGGAAATTCGAGTTCTCCAAGGCCAAAGCTGCCCGGCGCGGGGTGCCGGACCTGACGGGGACGGCCGCGATCGCGGCCGTCACCGACCAGGGCACCGTCGACCTCGACGCCGTCTACTACGACACCCCCGACCAACGGCTCGCCGCCGACGGTCTCACCCTCCGGCGCAGAACGGGCGGCGCCGACGAGGGCTGGCACCTCAAACTGCCCGTCTCCCCGGGAGTGCGCGACGAGGTCGGGGCGGAGCTCAGCGACACCGTCCCGCCCGCCCTCGCCGCCCTCGTCCGCTCCCGCGTCCGTGACGCCGGACTCGCACCGCAGGTCCGGCTGGTCTCCTCGCGCCGCGTCAGCCACCTGCTGGACGCAGACGGAGCGCTCCTCGCCGAACTGAGTACCGACGAGGTCCTGGCCGAGCGCGGCGACACCACCGCCGGCTGGACCGAGGTCGAGGTGGAGCTCGCCGACGGCGTCGACCCCGGCCTGCTCGACGCCGTCGAGAAGACCTTCCGCAAGGCCGGGCTCAAGGTCTCCGACTCCCCCTCGAAACTCGCCCGCGCCCTCGCCGAGACCGACGCCGAGCCCCCGGCCCGGCCCTCCGGCGGCGGACCCGGGGGGACCGCCGGCGCGCACGTCGTCGCGTACCTGGCCGAGCAGCGCGACGCCCTCGTCGCCCAGGACCCCGCCGTACGCCGCGACCTGCCGGACTCCGTCCACCAGATGCGGGTCGCCACCCGCCGGCTGCGCAGCGCCTTCAAGACGTACCGCAAGGTCCTGGACCGCGAGGTCACCGACCCGATCGGCGAGGACTTGCGCTGGCTGGCCGCCGAACTCGGCGTCGACCGCGACCAGGAGGTCCTGATGGAGCGCCTCCAGGCCCACCTCGCCGAACTGCCGCGCACCCTGCTGACCGGCCCGGTCCGCACCCGGCTGCGGACGTGGAACACCGCCCGGCGCTCCGGATCGCGCCGCAGGGTCCTGGCCGCACTCGACAGCGACCGCTACGTCACCCTGCTCAACGCCCTGGACGGCCTCCTGGACGCGCCCCCGCTGCTGGGGGGTGCAGCCAAGTCCCCGAAGAAGGTCCTCCCCAAGGCCGTGCTCCGCGACTACGCGCGCCTCGCCACCCGCATCGACAGCGCCCTCGCCCTCGACGAGGGCAAGGAGCGGGACCTGGCCCTGCACGAGGCGCGCAAGGCGGCCAAGCGGGTCCGGTACGCGGCGGAGTCGGCCGAGCCCGAACTCGGCAAGCCGGCGAAACACCTGGCCAAGGCCGTCAAGAAGGTCCAGACCCTGCTCGGCGACCACCAGGACAGCGTGGTGGCCCGCGACGCCCTGCGCGGCCTCGCGGCGCAGGCCACCGAGGCGGGGGAGCCCGCCTTCACCTGGGGCGTGCTCTACGGACGCGAGGAGGCCCTGGCCGAGCGGCGCGAACGGGAGCTTCCGGACATCTGGGCGAAGGCGTCGGCCCCCGCCCTGCGGACGGCCCTGTAGTGATCATGCGGGTGGGGGCGGCTGAGCCGTCGGGGTACGCTAGATAGCTGCCCCCTGCCCGCTTCACGAAAGTCGCGTGATGACCGAGTCGGTCTTCCCTCAGCTTGAGGCCCTGCTTCCGCACGTGCAGAAGCCCATCCAGTACGTCGGCGGTGAACTCAACTCCACGGTGAAGCCGTGGGAGAGCTGCGACGTCCGCTGGGCGCTCATGTATCCGGACGCATACGAAGTCGGGCTGCCCAACCAGGGCGTCATGATCCTGTACGAGGTGCTCAACGAGCGCGAGGGCGTCCTGGCCGAGCGCACCTACAGCGTGTGGCCGGACCTCGAAGAGCTGATGCGCGAGCACAACGTGCCCCAGTTCACCGTGGACAGCCACCGCCCCGTCTCCGCCTTCGACGTGTTCGGCCTGTCCTTCTCCACGGAGCTGGGCTACACCAACATGCTCACGGCCCTGGACCTGGCGGGCATCCCGCTGGAGGCCAGGAACCGCACGGTGGACCACCCGATCGTCCTCGCGGGCGGTCACGCGGCCTTCAACCCGGAGCCGATCGCGGAGTTCATCGACTGCGCGGTCATCGGCGACGGCGAGCAGGCCGTCCTCGACATGACCGAGATCATCCGCACCTGGAAGGCCGAGGGCAGGCCGGGCGGGCGCGAAGAGGTCCTCCTGCGTCTCGCCAAGACCGGCAACGTCTACGTGCCGGGCTTCTACGACGTCGAGTACCTGCCGGACGGCCGCATCGGCCGCGTCGTCCCCAACCGCTCCGGCGTGCCGTGGCGCGTGTCCAAGCACACCGTCATGGACCTCGACGAGTGGCCGTACCCCAAGCAGCCCCTGGTCCCGCTCGCCGAGACCGTCCACGAACGCATGTCCGTGGAGATCTTCCGCGGCTGCACCCGCGGCTGCCGTTTCTGCCAGGCCGGCATGATCACGCGCCCCGTGCGGGAGCGAAGCATCACCGGCATCGGCGAGATGGTGGAGAAGGGTCTCAAGGCGACCGGCTTCGAGGAGGTCGGCCTGCTCTCGCTGTCCTCCGCGGACCACACCGAGATCGCCGACATCGCCAAGGGTCTCGCGGACCGCTACGCGGACGACAAGGTGGGCCTGTCCCTCCCGTCGACCCGTGTGGACGCCTTCAACGTGGACCTGGCCAACGAGCTGACCCGCAACGGTCGCCGCTCCGGCCTGACCTTCGCCCCCGAGGGCGGCTCCGAGCGCATGCGCAAGGTCATCAACAAGATGGTCTCGGAGGAGGACCTGATCCGGACCGTCGCCACCGCTTACGGCAACGGCTGGCGTCAGGTGAAGCTGTACTTCATGTGCGGCCTGCCCACCGAGACCGACGAGGACGTGCTCCAGATCGGCGACATGGCGGTCAACGTCATCGCCAAGGGCCGCGAGGTCTCCGGCCAGAACGACATCCGCTGCACGGTGTCGATCGGCGGCTTCGTGCCCAAGCCGCACACCCCCTTCCAGTGGGCGCCGCAGCTGTCGGCCGAGGAGACGGACGCCCGCCTGGGCAAGCTCCGCGACAAGATCCGCGGCGACAAGAAGTACGGCCGCTCCATCGGCTTCCGCTACCACGACGGCAAGCCCGGCATCGTCGAGGGCCTCCTCTCCCGCGGAGACCGCCGCATCGGCGACGTGATCCGCGCCGTGTACGAGTCGGGCGGCCGCTTCGACGGCTGGCGCGAGCACTTCAGCTACGACCGCTGGATGGAGGCCGCGGAGAAGACGCTGCCCGCCTACGGCGTGGACGTGGCCTGGTACACCACGCGCGAGCGCACCTACGAGGAGGTCCTGCCCTGGGACCACCTGGACTCCGGTCTCGACAAGGACTGGCTCTGGGAGGACTGGCAGGACGCCCTGGACGAGACCGAGGTCGACGACTGCCGCTGGACCCCGTGCTTCGACTGCGGCGTCTGCCCGCAGATGCAGACCGAGATCCAGATCGGCCCGACCGGCAAGAAGCTGCTGCCGCTGTCGGTCGTGAAGTGACCGGTCAGCCGGTCACGTAACCCTTGGGTCACGAGAGGCCCCCGCCCGCAACGGGTGGGGGCCTCCGTCGTGTCCTTCACGGCATGGACATGGACAAACGGCCTCCCGCCGACGGCGGCGACGGGTGCCTGGTGGGCGTCATCAGGATCCCCGTGAAGATCGTCGCGGTACTCGTCGTACTGCCCGTACGAGTGGTGTGGGAACTGCTGGTGGCCGCGGGCCGGGCCGTGCACCGGCACGTGCTCGGGCCGCTGTACGTCCATGCCGTCGAACCGCTGCTCCGTGCGCTGGGATGGCTGCTGGCGACCCTGCTCAAGCTGGTCTTCGTCTGGCCGTGGGTCGGGCTGTGGCGGTACGTGCTCACCCCGGTCGGGCAGGGACTGGCGTGGCTGGCGTGCGGGCTGTACGACCAGGTCCTGGCGCCGGCCGGCCGGTTCCTGACCACCTACCTGCTGCGTCCCCTCGGGGCGGGGCTGGCCTGGCTGGGCCGGGGCGGCATGCGCTACCTGCTCGCGCCCCTCGCCAAGGGCGTCACCCGGATCGTATGGGCCGTCGGCATGACGCTGTTCGTCTGGCCGTGGGTCGCCCTGTGGCGGTACGTGCTCACGCCCGTCGGCCACGGGATCGCCTGGCTGGCTGCGGCGGTGCACCGGTACGTGCTCACCCCCGTCGGGCACGGCCTGGTACGGCTCGCGGTCGCCCTGTACCGGTACCTGCTGCGGCCCGTCGGGCTGGGCCTGGCCTGGCTCGTGGTCGCCCTGTACCGGTACCTGCTGCGGCCCGTCGGGCTGGGCCTCGCCTGGCTGGCCGCCGGTCTGTACCGGTACGTGCTCACCCCGGTCGGGCAGGTTCTGCTCTGGGCCTGGCACGTGGCCGGGCGGATCGTCGCCGCCCTGTGGCGCGGGCTCAAGCTGGTCGGCTGGGTGCTGGTCGGGTGGCCCGCCTCCCGGGTGTACCGGCACGTGCTCACCCCGGTGGGACACGCCGTGCGCGAGGTCTGGCGGACGGGCCGCGCCGCGGTCCGCGAGGCCCGCGCCACCGTACGCCGTGCGCTCTTCGGTACTCCTCCCGGGGAACCGGCGAGGTCACGGGCGCGTACTCTGGGTAGTACGACAGCCGCCGACGCGGCACCCGCTGACGAGATCTCCCTGGCCCGACGGCAGGGGTGAGCCGGAGCGGGTCGACGGACCTCAGGGCGATGCGCGAGCCGCGGAGCCCCGCACAAGGAGAAGAACCACTGGGCAAGCGACAGCCCGAAGGCCCGCCTCCCGCACCGGTGGTGCAGCGCATCCGACTGCGCTACACCAAGCGCGGCCGCCTCCGGTTCACCAGCCACCGAGACTTCCAGCGCGCCTTCGAGCGGGCCCTGCGCCGCGCCGAGGTGCCCATGGCGTACTCGGCGGGCTTCACCCCGCACCCCCGCGTCAGTTACGCGAACGCCGCCCCGACCGGGACCGGCAGCGAGGCCGAGTACCTGGAGATCGGCCTCGCCGCGCCGCGCGACCCCGAGAAGCTCCGCGAGCTGCTCGACGAGTCGATGCCGGTCGGACTCGACATCATCGACGCCGTCGAGGCCCGCACCCCGGGCCTGGCCGACCGGCTGACCGCCTCCGTGTGGGAGCTGCGCCTGGACGGCGTGGAGCTCGCCGAGGCCGAGCGGGCCGTGGAGGCCTTCCTCGCCGCCGAGACCGTCGAGGTGCAGCGCAAGACCAAGAACGGCATCCGCACCTTCGACACCCGCGGCGCGGTCGTCAGCCTCGAAGCGCTTCCCGCGCCGGCTGATAGGCCGCTGGACAATGCTTGTGCGATACTGCGCCTGGTTGTTCGGCATCTGACACCTGCCGTGCGACCCGACGACGTCCTGTCCGGTCTCCGAGCTGTGGCCGACCTGGCGCCGCCGGTCCCCTCTGCGGTGACCAGGCTGGCGCAGGGGCTCTTCGACGAGGAGTCCGGCACGGTGACCGACCCGCTCGCGCCCGACCGCGAGGCAGACACGGCCGCCCCACCCACGGCCGCCGTGACCGCCGACGCGAAGGCGCCGGAAGGTCCCGCCGCGTAGGGATCGTCGTCGTCGCGCAGCCCTGGCACTCGGGAGCCACCTGGGTCGGGCCGCGTACAGACCTGAAGACTTCCGCCAGGCCGTACGAACACACACGTACGGAACCGGCGGCCATGGACTACAGCTCCCGTGTGGCGAACGCGCCCCGGAGGCCGGCTCCGCGTTCCGCGCGGAGCCGAGCCGGACCGGAAGTCAGCCGCGGCGCCCGGGGGCGTGACGGGAGAACCGCCCGCAATGCCCAACAACGAGAACGACACCACCCCCGCCGGCGCCGACAGCGGCAGCCCCAGCGACAACCTGCCCCCGCGCAGGCGTCGCCGCGCCGCTTCCCGGCCGGCCGGTCCGCCCGGTGGCATCACCGCCGCCGCCGCTGAGCCGACGCCGGTGGCGGAGCCCGCCCCCGCCGAGGAGGCCGCTCCGACCGCCGCCCCCGCCCGTCCCCGCCGCCGCGCGACCCGCGCCGTGACCGCTCCGAAGACCCAGGCCGCCGAGGCCGCCGTCGTCGAGCCCGCCGCCGTGACCCCGGCCGCCGAGGCCGCTCCGGCTCCGGCCGTCGAGGAGGCTGCGGCTGCTCCGGCTCCGCGTGCCCGTCGTCGTGCGACCCGTGCGGCGACCGCCCCGGTGGCTGAGGCCGGCGAGGTTCCGGTTGTGGAGGCTCCGGCCGCCGTCGAGGCTGCTCCGGCTCCGGCCGTCGAGGAGGCTGCGGCTGCTCCGGCTCCGCGTGCCCGTCGTCGTGCGACCCGCGCCGTGGCCGCTC
>NZ_JOBX01000071.1:0-29803 GCF_000720645.1 Streptomyces sp. NRRL S-378 | reverse complement strand
CCCCCACACCACCCCCTCGCCTCACACCCCCGCCCCGCCGCACCTCCGCCCCCACGCCGCCGCTCCCCCACCACCGCCCCGCCCCGCCAACCGGGTGGGCCTGGGCGGGTGGGCGGCCCTGTTGGGGGATTTGTCATACCGGGCGTGGCAGCATCGGCGGTCTCGGAGGTGATCCCATGTCATATCGGGGGCTTCGCGCTGCCTGCGTCGCCGTAGCGCTCCTCGTCGCCGGACCGGTCCAGGGCGCCGGCGCCGAGCCGGTTCTGCCCGAAGGGGAGAACGTGGGTGCGCTGCTCACCCGCCTGCAGGGCCTCTACCAGAAGGCCGAGGAGGCGTCCGAGGCGTACAAGTCCACGGAGGACGCCCTGGAGGCCAGCAGGCGGGAGGAGCGCTCGCGCGCCGCCGAGCTCGGCAGGGCGCGTACGGCCCTCGACTCCGAGCGGGCCCTCGCCGGGCGGCTCGCCCGCGAGCAGTACCAGGGCAGCCAGGGCCTGTCCTCCTACGCCCGGATGCTGCTGGCCGGGAGCCCGCAGGCGGCGCTGGAGCAGCGTCGGCTCGCCGCCCGCGAGGGCGCCCGCCGGGCCGCGGTGCTCAGCCGTCTCGCGCGGGGCGAGAAGGAGGCCGACGCACTGGCCGTACGGGCCCGCAAGGCCCTCGACACCCGGCAGACCCTGGCCGCGCAGCAGAAGGTCCACAAGGAGGAGGTCGCCTCGCAGCTCAAGCAGGTGGAGCGGCTGCTGTCCTCGCTGACTCCGGAGCAGCTCGCCCGGCTCGGGGCGCGCGAGGCCGAGAAGACCGCCGTGGCGCAGCGGGAGCTGGTGACCTCCGGTGCCCTCCCCACGCGCACGGGCACGCCCACGGCGGCCGGTGGCGCGGCCCTCCGGTACGCGGCGGCGCAGATCGGGAAGCCGTACGTCTGGGGTGCCGAGGGGCCCGGGTCCTTCGACTGCTCCGGTCTGACCTCGCAGGCCTGGGCGCACGCCGGCCGGAGCATTCCGCGGACCAGCCAGGAGCAGTGGGCCCGGCTGCCGCGGGTGCCGCTGGACCGGTTGCGGCCGGGGGACCTGGTGGTCTACTTCCCCAAGGCCACCCATGTGGGCCTGTACGTGGGCGACGGCAAGGTGATCCAGGCTCCGCGGCCCGGGTCCGTGGTGAAGGTCTCCCCGATTGCCGCGAATCCGCTGCTCGGGGCGGTGCGGCCGGACCCGGACGGGACCCCGTTGGCGGAGTTCACCCCGCCGCCGCTGCCCGAGTCCTCGGGCGCGGCGGCGGGGGACGACGCCGGTTACTCCGCGGAGGAGGCGCCCACGGACGAGGAGTCCGCGGCGGCGGTGACCTCGGCCAGGTAGTCCGCCGCGTCCTCGGGGTCGTAGAAGTAGGCGTCGAAGTCGGCCGGGTTGTCGAACCCGTTGGCGAATCGATTCGCCACCGGCTGGAGCTGCCCGGCCGCGCCGATCAGGTTGAGCACGTGCTCCGGCGGCACGCCCAGCATCGCGTTCGTCCACTGGGTCACGGGCTTGCCCGTGGTGAACCAGTACTTGTCGAAGGTGGCCTTCATCCACGCCTCGTCGAACGGGTTGTCCCCGTGCATGAGGATCGAGGAGAGGTACGAGGCGGCACACTTGGACGCGGAGTTCGAGCCCTGGCCGGTGATCGGGTCGTTGGCGACGACGACGTCGGCCACGCCGAGGACGAGCCCGCCGCCGGGGAGGCGTCCGACGGGGTTGCGCACGACCGGGGCGTACCGGCCGGCGAGCGTGGCGCCCGCGTCCGTCAGTTCCACCTTCGTCGCCCGGGCGTACTCCCACGGCGTGTACTTCTCCATCAGCCCCAGCGTCAGCGCCAGGTGCTCCGCCGGGTCCTTGACACCGCTGAAGACGTCCAGCGGACCGCCGGGGAGGCCCTCCCAGAAGAGGATGTCCGCCCGGCCCGAGGTCGTCAGGGTCGGCATCACGAACAGCTCACCGACGCCGGGCACCAGGTTGCAGCGGACCGCTTCCGTCTCCGGGTGCTCGGGGCGCGGACCGAGCCCGTGCACGTACGAGACGGCCAGCGCGCGCTGCGGGGTGTCGTACGGGGAACGCGCCGCGTCCCGTCCGAACATCGACACCAGCTCGCCCTTGCCGGCGGCGACCAGCACCAGGTCGTAGGTGCGGGAGAAGTAGTCGAGGTCGGCGACGGACGCGCCGTGGATGACGAGCTGGCCGCCGCGCTGCGCGAAGGTGTCCAGCCAGCCGGACATCTTCAGGCGCTGGTCCACGGACTGGGCGTAGCCCTTGAGCCGGCCGAGCCAGTCGATGGGGCGGCTGCCGTCGGGGGCGGCGACCGAGACGCCGAGGCCCTCGATCTTCGGGGCCTGCTGCTCCCAGAAGTTGATCTGCAGGTCGCGCTCGTGCTGGAGCGCGGTGTCGAACATGCACTGCGTGGACATGACCCGCCCGGTGCGTATCTCGTCCGCGGTCCGGTTGGACATGAGGGTGACCTCGTAGCCCTTGGACTGGAGTCCGAGGGCGAGCTGGAGACCGGACTGGCCGGCTCCGACGACAAGTATCCTGCGCATCTCTCAGTCCTCTATTCGGGAGTGCTGTCCAGGGCGTGGCCCACCAGCGCCAGCAGGGATTCGATCACCGTCCGGCGCACCCTCGCGTCCATGATCACCACGGGTACGTGCGGCGGGACGCTGAGCGCCTCGCGCACGTCCTCGGGCTCGTACGACTGCGAGCCCTCGAAGTGGTTGACGGCGACGGCGTACGGCAGCCCGGAGCTCTCGAAGTAGTCGAGGGCGGGGAAACAGTCGCGCAGGCGGCGGGTGTCGGCCATGACGAGCCCGCCGATGGCCCCGCGCACCAGGTCGTCCCACATGAACCAGAACCGTTCCTGGCCCGGGGTGCCGTACACGTAGAGGACGAGGTCGTCGTCGAGGGTGATGCGGCCGAAGTCCATGGCGACGGTGGTGGTGTGCTTGTCCGGGGTGCCGGACAGGTCGTCGGTGGGGACGCTGGCCTGGGTCATCACCGCCTCGGTGCGCAGCGGGGTGATCTCGGAGACGGAGGAGACGAAAGTGGTCTTGCCGACCCCGAAGCCACCCGCGACCAGCACCTTGACGGCGACGGGCGCGCGGGAGCGGTCGTACTGCCAGGGCTGGACGGGTTCGTCGTCCAGCTCCGGTCTGTCAGAGACGGCGAAGACCACCGAGCACCCTTTCCAGCAGCGCGCGTTCGGGCCGGCCGGCGCCGTGGCCCGTTCCGTAGACACGGATCCTGCCCTGGTCGGCGAGGTCGCTGACCAGGACGCGGACCACTCCGAGCGGCAGCTTCAGCAGCGCGGCGATCTCGGCGATCGTGCGCATGCGGCGGCAGACCTCGACGATGGCGGGCATCTCGGGCATGCGGTCGGGCTTCTGCGGCTCGGACGCCTTGGTGTCCAGGGCGGCGACGAAGGTCTCGACGTGCAGGACCTGGGTGAACCGTGTCCGGCCGCCCGTCAGGGAGTACGGGCGGACGCGGGCGGGACGGCGGTCGGCTCCGCGTATCGGGAGTCGGTCGGCGGCCGGTCTCCTCACGGGGTGTTCTCCATCGACTGGCGCAGCTCGCTGCGGACTTCGGGGGTCAGGACGTGGCCGGCGCGGCCGACGAAGAGGGCCATGTGGTAGGCGACGACGCTCATGTCGCAGTCGGGCGTGGCGTGCACGCCCAGGAGGGAGCCGTCGCTGATGGCCATGACGAAGACCGAGCCGTGCTCCATCGCCACCATGGTCTGCTTGACGGCGCCGAACTCCATGAGGGCGGCCGCCCCGGTGGTGAGGCTGCCGAGGCCGGAGACGATGGTGGCGAGGTCTGCGGACGCCCCCCGCGGTCCCTTCGGCCTCGGCGTCTTCTGTGGTTCGCCCGCGCCGCCCGCTCCTGGGTCGGAGGACAGGAGCAGCAGCCCGTCCGAGGAGACGACGGCGACGGAGTTGACGCCGGGCACCTCCTCGACCAGGTCGGTCAGCAGCCACTGCAGGTTGCGGGCCTGGGTGCTCAGTCCGTACGTACTGGGCGCGGTCATGTGCGTGCCTCCTGTGCGCTGTCCCCCTGGTCGGTCTTGCTCTGTTCCTGCCCCCGGTCCGGCTCCCGGTCCTGTGCGAGCTCGGCGGCGACGACGCGCCGGCCGTCCTGGGCTCCCTGGTAGAAGCCCCCGAGCCGGCGCCGCAGTTCTTCGGCGTCGACCCGGCGCGGCGGCTGGGGCGGTACGTCCTCCCTGCGCGGGGCGGCCACGGTGCGCGGGGTCCGCTTCGGCAGGCCCTTGTCGGTGACGGGGCCGCCACCGTCGGCGGGGTCGGAGGGGTGGCTGCCCTGGCGGGGGAGCCAGTCGGCCTCGGCGGGGGCGTGGGCGTGCGAGTCCCCTGCGGGGGGCTCGGCGGGGTCGGTCCCGGTGGAGTCGGTCCCGGTGGAGTCGGTCCCGGCGGGGTCGGTCCCGGCGGAGTCGGTCCCGGCGGGTCCGGTCCCGGTGGAGTCGGTCCCGGTGGAGTCGGTCCCAGTGGAGTCGGTCCCGGCGGGGTCCGTCGGCGTGGAGTCGACCGGGTCCGTGTCGTGGGTGATGCGGGCAGGCAGTGCGTCCCCTGCGGGGGGCTCGGCGGTGAACACCTGGTCGGCGGGCGGGACGTCGGCCGACGGGGCGGCCGTGAAGATCTGCTCCGCCGGAGGAACGTCCGCGGCCGGGGCCGCCGTGAACATCTGCTCCGCGTCGGGTACGTCGGCGGGCGGGGCGTCGGCCGCCGTGAAGACCTCGTCGGGCGACGAGAGGTCGGCGGTGGGCTCCTGGCCGGATTCGGCCGCGGCGGGGGCCGCCAGGGCCTCGGCCAGGGTGACCGGTGTGACCGGCTCCGCCGGGACGGCGGGCTCCGCGGTCGGGACCACCGCGTCGGCGGAGTCGGCCGCCGCGACCTCGGGCTCGGCCTCGGCCTCGGGTGCGGCGTGCGCACCGCGCGGGCGGGCGGGCAGGGTGTTCTCGTTCGCCTCCGCTATCACGCCCGGCAGGTGCAGCGAGGGCGCGCCCGGCGCGGCCAGCGTGTGGACCGGCGAGGCCGGCGGGGTGGCGGGCAGCAGCGCCGCAGGGACGACGACCAGGGCCTCGGTCCCGCCGTGCCGCGCTCCGCGCAGCTCCGCGGTGACCCCGTGCCGTGCCGCCAGCCGCCCGGCCACGTACAGGCCGAGGCCCAGGCCGTGCTCCTCCTCGGGCTCCTCGTCGTACGCCTCGGGCGTGGAAAGCCGGGCGTTCAGGGCCTCCAGACGGTCCTCGGTGACACCGATGCCCTGGTCGACCACGGACAGCACGACGTCGCCGGAGTCCAGGGTCCAGCCGGACACCTTCACCTTGACCTCGGGCGGGGAGAACGTCGTGGCGTTCTCCAGCAGTTCGGCCAGCACGTGCGAGATGTCGTCGGCGGCGTGCCCGGCGACCTGCGTGTACGAGGGCAGTGCGGTGAGGTCGACGCGCTCGTAGCGTTCGATCTCGCTGACGGCGGCCCGCATCACGTCGACCAGCGCCACCGGCAGCCCCTGCCCGTGGCCGTGCTCCTGCCCGGCGAGAACCAGCAGGTTCTCGTTGTGGCGGCGCATCACGGTCGCCAGGTGGTCCAGCTTGAAGAGGGTCGCGAGCCGGTCGGGGTCCTGTTCCTTGGACTCCAGCTCCTCGATGACGGCGAGCTGGCGTTCCACCAGGCCCAGCGTGCGCAGCGACAGCGAGACGGAGGTCGTCGACATGATGCGGCGGTGCTCCTCCAGCCCGGCGCGCAGCGTCGTCAGTTCCTCCTCCAGCGCCTCCCGGCCGGAGGCGAGCGCCTCGTTGCGGCCGATGATGCGGCGCCGGTCGGCGTCGAGCCCGGCGATCCGGGTGTGCAGGGAGACCGTCTGGTCGCGTACGGCGTTCAGGTGCCGGACGACCTCGGCGAACTCGTCGTTGCGGCCGGTGAACCGCACTGGTTCGACCGAGCCTTCGGGCGTCGCCAGCCGTTCCGCGCCGCGCCGCAGGACCGACAGCGGGCGGGTGAGCGAGCGGGCGACGGCCGTGGAGAAGCCGACGGCGACGAGGAACAGCACGCCCAGCAGGGCGACCATGATCTCCAGCCGGGTCACGTCGTCGTCGCGCAGGGAGGCGAGGGCGGAGGCCCGCTGGCCGGCGAGGGTGGCTTCGACGGTGCGCATCCGGTCGATGCGGGCTGTGAGCGCGGTGCCGACGGCGGCGCCGTCGGTCTTGCGGTCGGGGCCGGTCAGGGTGGGCCGGTCGGTGAGCCGCTTGAGGTAGTCGTCGGCCGCCTTGACCTCGGGGCCGGTGACGGTGGCGGTGAGGGTCTGGCGTACGTCGGGCCGGGCGACCCGCGTGAAGTCGTCGAGGGCGGCCTGCTCCCGTACGCGCGAGCGCTGGGCGGCGGCGGTGAGTTCGTCGACCGCGGCCGAGCCCGGGGGCTGTTCGCCGCGGGGGACGGCCAGTGCGGCGAGGAGCAGTCCGCGGGTGGCCGAGGCCTGTTCCACGGCCTGGCCGAGCGGGGCCAGGGGGCGGGTGGTGGTGAGGGCGGCCTCCGCGCGCGGCGGGGTGAGGTCGGCGAGCCGGCCGCCCGGGGCGAGGAGTTCCGTGATGACGCCCGTGTAGGCCTGGTGGGCGGCGAGGGCGGTGCCCTTGCCGTCGATGGCTTCGGTGCGGACGGACCCGACGCGGGCGAGGGCCAGGGCGAGGGGCTCGTCGACCTCGGCCGCGGCCTCGGCGATCTGGCGGTCGGTGCGCTGGGTGCGTTCCTGGAGGGCGCCCTTGGCGGCACCGGGGCGGCCCTTGGCGGCGTACTCGACCACGGCGTCGCGCTCGTCGGCGAGGACGTGCGTGAGGGTGAGGATCTGCCCGGTCTGCTCCGCGAGGGTGACCAGCCGCTGGGAGTCGTTCAGCTCCCTCGCGGCGGTGACGACGGCGGGCGTGCCGGCCGCGAGGACGGTGAGCCCTGCGACGGCGACGCCGACGACCAGCCGGCTGCGCACGCGGACGCGGCGTCCTGCGGGGGCCGGGCCTTCGGCGGCGGTGCCGTTCTTCCGAGACCGCTTCTTCTGCACCGGTGCTCGCAATCCTGTACGTGTGCTTTTGCTCGTCTACTCGTGTGGCCGAGGTAACGGCCGGTCAACAAGTAAACGCCCCCTGCCCCCTCGTACCGCCTCAGACCTTTGCAGCGTGTTGGGGAGAGAGCCGCACATCGCCCACCCGGCCACTCGAACGAGTGAACATCACGGATGAGTTGGCGAACAACTCGGGAACCCGGCCCCGGAGCGGCTCCGTGGACAGGCGGTTGAAAGATCGATGCGGCCTTTGGCAGTATGCCCGCCCACATCGGCCGTCCCGAGCCGGGGCCTTGCCGGTCCGGAGCGGGACGCTCCGGGTGCGCGGAGCCCCCACCTCTCCCCGGTTTGGTCCGTACCTGCCCCGGTTCCGCAGACCCCGCCGGGCAGAATGTCCGTATGCGCATCGACCTCGCGACAGCCCCCGGCAACCGGGAACGCCCCAATGAGGACTGGGTGTCGGCGTCGGCGCCCGCTTCGGGCGGCGGGGTGCTGGTGGTCCTGGACGGGGTCACCCCGCCGGCGGGCGAGGACGGATGCGTGCACGGAGTGCCGTGGTTCACGGCCCGGCTCGGCGGCCGATTGACCGAACTGTCCGGATCGCGACGGGACATGCCGCTGGACCGGATCCTGGCCGAGGCCGTCCGCACCACGGCCGAGGCCCATCGCGACACGTGTGACCTTTCTCACGTCAGGACCCCGCAGGCGACGGTCGTCGTGGTCCGCTGGGACGAGGCGTACGTGGAGCATCTGGTGCTCTCGGACTCGGTACTCCTCCTCCAGGCGCCCGGGGGCGACGTGACGGCGGTGCTCGACGACCGGCTGGACCGGGTGCCGCGGGAGGTGCTGCGGTCGGTGGCCGCGACGGACGCCCTGCGCAACGCCGAGGGCGGCTTCTTCACGGCGGCCGCGGACCCGGCGGTGGCGGCCCGGGCGGTCACGGGGCGCACCCCGCGCGGGCGGGTGCGGGCGGTGGCAGCGCTCACGGACGGGGCGAGCCGCTGGACGGACACGTTCGGGGAGGGCGACTGGGCCGCGTGCCTGGAGGTGCTGCGGAAAGAGGGCGCGAAGGGGCTGATCGCCCGGGTCCGCGCCGTCGAGTCCGGCCCGGCGCGCCCGTCGGCCCCCCGGTACAAGCGGCACGACGACGCCTCGGCGGTCTACGCGGAACTCTGAGGCCGCGTCCGGCGGAGTGCCGGGGCGCGCGGCCGGACCCGGCTGCGGCTGCTCGGTGCCGCGGTGAGCCGCCGCCGTCACTCGGTGCCGT
The DNA here is from genome assembly GCF_000720645.1 of Streptomyces sp. NRRL S-378. Classification (NCBI taxonomy): domain Bacteria; kingdom Bacillati; phylum Actinomycetota; class Actinomycetes; order Kitasatosporales; family Streptomycetaceae; genus Streptomyces; species Streptomyces sp. NRRL S-378. Next base: position 21,457 of record NZ_JOBX01000071.1, on the reverse strand, counting down.
CACTCGGTGCCGTCGCTCGGTGCCGTCGCTCGGTGCCGCTATTTGGTGCCGCTATTCGGTGCCGCTATTCGGTGCCGACGTTCAACTGGTGCAGCAGTCGGGCCAGTTCCGCCACCTCGCCGCGGTCCCATCCGGCGAGCTTGCGCATGTACTGCTCGCGCCGGGCGCCCCGTACTCGCAGGAAGCGCTCGCGGCCCTCCTCGGTGAGGCCGACGAGAAAGGCCCGCCCGTCGGCGGGGTCCGGCTCGCGGGCCACCAGGCCCAGGACCTCCAGGGCCCGCAGCTGCCGGCTCATGGTGGCCTTGCCGACGCCGAAGTAGGCGGCGAGGTCGGTGGCCCGCTGCCGACCCGCTGCCTCCAGGCGGACGAGGAGCCCGTACGCGGCCGGCTCCAGCTCGGGGTGGAGCTCGCGGGCCATCTCGCCGGAGGAGGCGCGGGCCCGCCGGAGGAAGACGGACAGCTCCCGCTCCAGGGCAAGGAACTCCTGGTCTTCACTCCCGTGCACGTCCCGCTCCTTCTTCGCTGTGTGGCACCCCGGTGGGTGGGGCCAGTATTTCGCAGGGGGTGCGCGGACGGCCCGGGGCCCCGCCGCAGCGGGGACGCGGGCCGTCGGGAAGCCGTCGGGCGAGGGTGGTCAGCCGTCAGGCGACGGCGGTGACCGGCACCTGCGCCCCGTCGAGGGCGAGCTCCAGCACCTGGCGGACGTCGGTCACCGGGTGCACCTCCAGCCCCTCCAGCACCTCCGCCGGGACGTCGTCGAGGTCGGCCTCGTTGCGCTTCGGAATGATCACGGTCGTCAGGCCCGCGCGGTGGGCGGCGAGCAGCTTCTGCTTGACCCCGCCGATCGGCAGGACCCGCCCGGTCAGCGAGACCTCGCCGGTCATGGCCACGTCCGTGCGCACCTGCCGTCCGGAGAGCAGCGAGGCGAGGGCCGTGGTCATGGTGATGCCCGCGCTCGGGCCGTCCTTGGGCACCGCGCCGGCCGGGAAGTGGATGTGCACGCCGCGGTCCTTGAGGTCGGCGACCGGGAGTTCCAGTTCGGCGCCGTGCGAGCGCAGGAAGCTCAGGGCGATCTGCGCCGACTCCTTCATCACGTCGCCGAGCTGGCCGGTGAGGGTCAGTCCGGCGGCGCCCGTCTCCGGGTCGGCCAGGGAGGCCTCCACGAAGAGCACGTCGCCTCCCGCGCCGGTCACCGCGAGACCGGTGGCCACGCCGGGGACCGCTGTGCGCCGCTCGGCCGGGTCCTGGGCGGACTCGGGCACGTGGTGCGGCCGTCCGATCAGGCCCCGTAGCTCGCCGGCCCCGATGCGGTAGGGGAGTTCGCGTTCGCCCAGTTCGTGCTGGGCGGCGACCTTGCGCAACAGCCGTGCGACGGCCCGCTCCAGGGTGCGGACGCCCGCCTCGCGGGTGTACTCGCCGGCCAGCTTGCGCAGGGCGTCCTCCTCCAGGACCACCTCGTCGGCGGCGAGCCCGGCGCGCTCCAGCTGGCGGGGCAGCAGGTGGTCGCGGGCGATGACGACCTTCTCGTCCTCCGTGTAGCCGTCGAGCCGGACGAGTTCCATGCGGTCGGCCAGTGCCTCCGGGATGGCTTCCAGGACGTTGGCGGTGGCCAGGAAGACGACGTCGCTCAGGTCCAGTTCGACCTCCAGGTAGTGGTCCCGGAAGGTGTGGTTCTGGGCCGGGTCGAGGACCTCCAGGAGGGCGGCCGCGGGATCGCCGCGGAAGTCGGAGCCGACCTTGTCGATCTCGTCGAGCAGCACGACCGGGTTCATCGACCCGGCCTCCTTGATGGCCCGGACGATGCGGCCCGGCAGGGCGCCGACGTAGGTCCTGCGGTGCCCGCGCACCTCGGCCTCGTCGCGTACGCCGCCGAGTGCGACGCGGACGAACTTGCGGCCCATGGCGTGGGCCACGCTCTCGCCCAGCGAGGTCTTTCCGACGCCGGGCGGGCCGACGAGCGCGAGCACGGCGCCCCCGCGCCGGCCCCCGACGACGCCCATGCCGCGCTCGCTGCGGCGCTTGCGCACGGCCAGGTATTCGGTGATGCGGTCCTTCACGTCGCTGAGGCCCGCGTGCTCGGCGTCGAGCACCGCCCGGGCGCCCTGGATGTCGTACTGGTCCTCGGTGCGCTCGTTCCACGGCAGTTCGAGAACGGTGTCCAGCCAGGTGCGGATCCAGGAGCCCTCGGGGCTCTGGTCGCTGGACCGCTCCAGCTTGTCGACCTCCTTGAGGGCGGCCTCGCGGACCTTCTCGGGGAGGTCCGCGGCCTCGACGCGGGCCCGGTAGTCGTCGGACTCCTCGCCCTCCTTCTCGCCGTTCAGCTCGCGCAGTTCCTTGCGCACGGCTTCCAGCTGGCGCCGGAGCAGGAACTCGCGCTGCTGCTTGTCGACGCCGTCCTGGACGTCCTTGGCGATGGACTCGGCCACGTCCTGTTCGGCGAGGTGGTCGCTGAGGGCCTTGACGGCGAGCTTGAGGCGGGCGACGGGGTCGGCCGTCTCCAGCAGTTCGACCTTCTGCTCGACCGTCAGGAACGGCGAGTACCCGGAGTTGTCCGCGAGGGCGGAGACCCCTTCGATCTGCTGGACCCGGTCCACGACCTGCCAGGCTCCGCGCTTCTTGAGCCAGCTGGTGGCGAGTGCCTTGTACTCCTTGACGAGCTCGGTGACGGCGCCCGGCAGCGGATCGGGGACGGACTCGTCCACGGTCTCGCCCTCGACCCAGAGCGCGGCTCCGGGCCCGGTGGTGCCGGCGCCGATGCGGATGCGCCCGAGGCCGCGGATGAGGGCGCCCGGGTCGCCGCCGGAGAGCCGGCCGACCTGCTCGACGGTTCCGAGCACACCGGTCGCGGCGTACTTGCCGTCGATCCGCGGCACGAGCAGTACCCGGGGCTTGCCGCTGCTGCCCGCCGCGGCCTGGGCCGCCTCGACGGCTCCCCGCACCTCGGCGTCGGACAGGTCCAGCGGAACCACCATTCCGGGCAGCACGACCTCGTCGTCGAGCGGCAGCACGGGCAGGGTGAGCGATACGGACGTCGAAGCCATGATCTTCCCTCCGGCAGTGAAGTTGAGCTATGCCGACTCAATGCATCTGCGCCCCCCGGTGTTCCCCAATCCCCGTTCGCCGGGGGCGAACAGCCCCGGCTCCTGCTCCACCGTCAGCCGTGGAAGGAGGTGATGCGGACGTCGCCGGAGGTGGTCCGGGCCGAGAGGTGGGACGGGGCCGAGGCGTCGTCGGGGAGGGTGACGTCGCGGGCGCCGGAGGTGGTGGAGACCGCGAGGCGGTAGGGGGCGGCGGGCACCCGCAGGGTGACGTCGCCGGAGGTGGTCTCGGCGAGCACCGAGGCGGGGGCCTTCGCGAAGTCCAGCCGGGCGTCGCCCGAGGCCGAGTGCACCGACGCGCTCGGCCCGGACAGCCCGGTGGCGGTGATCCCGCCCGAGCTGGTGCTGATCCTCAGCGCTCCGGCGATGCCCTCGGCCCGGACATCGCCGGAGTCGGCCTCGACCTCGGCGGCGGCCACGCCCGTCACGGTGATGTCGCCGCTGTCGCTCTCCAGCGTGACCTTCGCGGTGGCGGGGACCTCCAGGCGGTAATCGATGGAGCAGTTGCCGGAGCAGCCGTGGGTGAAGGTGAGGACGCCCCCGCTGACCTGCTGGCCGGGTGTGGGGGCGGTCCCGCCGCGGTAGTGGACGGTACGGCGGACCGTGACGCCGGGACCGGTCCCGGGGGTGACCTCGATCGACCCGGACCGGGTGCCGGTGACCTCGACGGCGGTGACCGCCTCGGCGACCGTGGTGTCGGCGCGGGCCGTCCTGCGCGGGCCGTCGCCGAAGGAGCATCCGGCCAGGACCAGGCCGGCCGCGAGGGTGACGGCCGTGGCGCGGGCGGCCCGGGCCGCCGTGGTGAGGGAAGTCATGCCCTGATCCTCCGGCGCCGGAGCCGCCCGGCCGATGGTGCCGGTACCCGGATCCGGGGTCGGGTTATCCCCCCCCCCCGCCCCGGCACGGCACGGGCCGAACCCGGAGCGGGGCCACCGCCGTTCGCCGTTCTGCATTCGGCCGTTCGGCCGTTCGGCCGTGCAGGGTCGTTACCTCCTCATCCGTACGCGTGACGCGCGGATGCGGGCCCTGCTCATGGGCAGAGGTGGCTGCGGCACACGTTCCCACCCGTAGAAAGACCAGCTGATGCGTCTCCGCTCCGCCCTCGCCGCCGCTCTCGGCGCCGCCCTGCTCCTCGTCGCCGTCCCGGCCTCCGTCTCCGCATCCGCCGCCGCGTCGGGGCGGTTCAGCTACGCGTACGTGACCGTCGAGGGCAACGAGGCCTCCGGCTTCCTCAACGACCCGGCGGACGGCCAGTGCTTCACCCTTCCGGGCGTCGGCCAGGAGAACCCCGAGCCCGGCCACTCGCCGAGGAACCGCACCGACGCCTGGGCGACCGTCTTCGGCGACACCGGCTGCGAGGGCCCCTCCTTCCGCCTGCGGCCCTACACCGGCGGGGCGTCAGAGCGGCTGAAGGTGCGGTCGGTCGTCTTCGGCTGATCCGGCGTCCGGGGCCGCGACCGGAACGGGGGCCGGGCCGGTGGCGACCGGGCGCAGCGGGGAGGGCAGGCCCCACTCGCTCCAGGAGCCGTCGTACACCGCCAGGTCGCGGTAGCCGGCGAGGTCGGCGCCGAGGGCCAGCACGCAGGCGGTCACCCCGGAGCCGCAGCTGAAGCGGAGGCGTTCGCGTCCGCCCGTGGCCGCTTCGATGGCCGCGCGGAGCTCTGCGGCGGGGCGCATCCGGCCGTCGGGGCGCTGGAGTTCACCGAACGGCAGGCTGGCGGCGCCCGGCATGTGGCCGCCGCGCAGGCCGGGACGGGGTTCGGGGGCGGTGCCCTCGAAGCGTTCGCGGGTACGGGCGTCGAGGACGGCCGCGGCCGGGTCGGCGAGGGCGGCGGCGACCTCCTCGGCGTCGATCAGCAGGCCCGGGCGGGGCCGGGCGGTGAAGGAGCCGCGCGCGCCCTCGTACTGCGGGCCGCCGTCCTCGACGGGCAGGCCGGCGGCCGTCCAGGCGGGGAGTCCGCCGTCGAGGACGGCGGCCCGGTCGAAGCCCATGGCGCGCAGCATCCACCAGGCGCGGGCACTGGAGTAGACGCCGGCGCCGTCGTAGACGACGACGGTGTCGGTGTCGTCGAGGCCGAGGGACCTCAGCGCCTCGGTGAACTCGGCCGCGCCGGGCATGGTGTGCGGGGCGGCGGCCGCGTGGTCGGAGAGGGCCCCGTCGAGGTCGAAGGGGCGGGCGCCCGGGATCCGCCGGCCGGCGGCGCGGTGGGCGCCGACGGAGGCGTCGAAGACGACCAGTCCGGGGCCTCCCAGCCGGGCGGCCAGCCAGTCGGCCCCGACCAGCGGTCCGGGATCGCGGCGGGACGCGGGGTGGTTGGGCGTGGGCATACGGCACCTCCTGGGTCGGCGGTCCGCGCACGGCCCGCCGGCTGCGCAACGCGGTCGCCCCATCCTCCGCCCCGCCCCCCACCCGCCCGGCGCCCGGGGCCCCGCCCGACGGACGGACGACCGCACCCCGAGGCCCCGGGGCCGGGGGCCTCCCGACGGGATCCGGACCATGCCGCGCGCCGCCGGTCCGGCCCGGCGCCGCATCGTCGGCGGCGGCCGACGCCAACGGCCAAGGCGCGGCACGGCCCTGATCCGCAGGGCACCGGGCTCGTCGGTGCGGCCGGATCAGGGAGCGGCGCCCGGCCCGCGGGGCGCTGGCCGAGCAGGTGCGGGCCTTGGTCCGCCGGGCTTCGCTACGGGGGCGGGCAGTGGCCCCGGGGGGTGTAGAGGGCGATGCGGGCGCCTCGGACTTCGGTGATCGAGCACAGGTCGAAGCGGCTCGCCAGTACCTCGCGCTTGGCCGCCTCGCGCGGGTAGGGGTCCAGCGGCTGGTCCGCCGGGTCCAGCAGGGCGATCACGCGGGGCGCCGCGAGCAGGGCCGCGCGGATCCGCTCCGGGGGCAGCTCGGTGCCCTGGAGACTGCGCGAGGCGGTCGGGCCGGCGGCGAGGGCGGGGTCGCGGAGGCCTTCGTAGACCTCCGGCGAGGACAGCAGCCACTCGCGCCGGCGGGACGGCATGAACACCACGGCGTCCCCCGGGCGGGCCCGCTCCCGTACCGCGGCGGCCACCGCGAGGACGTCGTCCTTGCGGCTCTCCGGGGTGCGCAGCCATGCCGACCAGACGCCGAACGGCACGAGGAGGGCGCCCGCCAGCACCCACGGCCACCATCCGCGGGCGGCGGCCAGCCGTGCGCCCGCCAGCAGGGCGGGCCCGGCGAGCGCGTAGAGCACGTACCGGTCCACGTACCAGGGGTTGAGCAGCGAGATCGCCATCAGCAGTCCGGGCGGCAGCAGGACGAGCGGGAGCGCGACCCGGACGAGGTCCTTCGGGGCGCCCCGCGCGAGCAGCAGGCAGGCGCCGCCCACCACGGCGTACGCGGCCCAGTCCTGCCAGCTCGGCCGGCCCAGCCAGCCGAGCTGCTGGTGCGCCTGGCGCACGCTCACCGCAGCGAGCGGCAGCAGCAGGGCGGCGGCGGTCGCGGCGCTCCACCGCCAGCCGCGCGCGTGCCGGGCGGTGAAGGCGTGGGCGAGCAGCGCCAGCGCGGCGAACTCGTGCAGCCAGCAGCCGGTCAGCAGCACGACGGTGTAGGCGACCCAGCGCTCGCGGAGCATCAGGTAGGTCGCCCACACCACGGCGGCCGCGACCAGCGCGTACGAGCGGCCTTCCTGGGCGTACATCTGGACGGGCGGGAGTACGGCGTACACGCAGCCGGCGAGGAGCGCGGCACGCTCGCCCACGAGCCGGTGCGCGACGGCCGCCACCCCGGCGGCGGCGAGGGCGGTGGCGGCGACGGAGGGCAGCCGCAGCGCCCACAGGCCGCCGTCCCAGGCCTGGAACACGCCGTGCATGAGTACGTAGTACAGGCCGTGCACGGCGTCGACCCGGCCGAGGAGGTCCAGGATCGCGCCGGGCGAGCGGTGCGCCACCTGCCAGGTGACGGACTCGTCGCGCCACATGCTGCCGCCCCGTTCCAGGCCGCAGAGTCCGAGGGCCGCGGCGAGCAGCGGCGGGAGCAGGCGCCATGGCGCGATGCGGCGGATGGCGGCCTCCTGGAGCTGTCGGAAAGCTGTCGGATCGGGAGTGCGGACTCCATACTCGGGGGTGGACCCGAGTGTCTGCGGAGGTGGGTGTGCGCACGTTCCGGGCGGTGGCGGCGGTACTCCTGGGCGCGGTGGTCCTCGCGGGGTGCGGACCGTCCGGTTCCGGGGGCGACGACGCGCCGCCCAAGGGTTCCGGAGGACCGGGCACCATCACTGCGACCGCCGGCGCGAGCGCCGGTACGAGCGCCAGTACGAGCCCGAGCGCGAACCCCACCCCGAGCCACACTCCCAGCCCGCCTACGAGCGCGGTGCCCGCCCCCGGCGAGACCCTGGTCCGGGTCACCCGCAGCGGCGGTTTCGCCGGCGAGACCCACACCCTCGTCGTGAAGGGCGACGGCTCGTGGTCCCGGCTGGACGCAAAGGCGAAGGCGGAGGGCACCGGGAAGCTGTCGGAGCAGGAGCTGGCGGCCCTGCGCACCGCGCTCCGGGAGGCGGACTTCCCCGGTCGGCCCCGGATCGCGACGGGCGGACCGAAGATCTACGACGGGTTCTTCTACGCCTTCGTGCACGGCGGGTACGAGGTCGCGGGCGAGCAGGGGTCCCTGCCGCCGGCGCTGGTCAGGGTCGTGGAGGCGCTTCCTCCGTTCACCGCGGGCTGAGCTCGCGCAGCAGCCGGTCCAGGAACCCCTGCAGCCGGGCCGCCATGTCCGCGCTCTCCGGCGCGAGCACCCACTGGATCTGCAGCTGCACCAAGGGCGTGGTCACCGGCCTGCTCCGGGAGGAATGCGGCTTCGACGGCATCGTCTGCTCGACGTGGCTTCGGCCGGGCCGCCCCGAGGGCCGGCTGCCCCTCGAGCTCCCGGATCCCATGGCGGCCGTCACCGCCTCCCGGCCCGATGTGCCGAACGACACTCACGACGCGGTGTTCGCCCACGGTCGCGGACTGGCCTTGTAGGGCCCCTCCAAGAGGGATCCGACGAGGTCACAGCCAGTGGGGCACCTGACCGCCCCGCCCGCCGGGTGCCGGTCCCGCGAGGGGGCCGGTACCCGGTACAACCCATTCCATTTACTCAGGTCCAACGCATATGCCGTGTCCGAACCCCACGTAGCCGCAGGCCGGAGCCTCCTCTACGCTGCACCCCATTCAGCGGGATCTTCAGGGGCGGACATGGAACAGACACACACCACCCACACCGGCGCCGCGGCAACGCCCGGCGCCCAGCGGCGTGTGCTCGTCGTCGAGGACGACCGCACCATCGCTGAGGCCATCGCGGCCCGGCTGCGCGCCGAGGGCTTCCAGGTACAGACGGCCACCGACGGCCCCGCGGCCGTCGCCGCGGCAGAGAGCTGGCTGCCCGAGCTGCTGGTCCTCGACGTCATGCTGCCCGGCTTCGACGGGCTGGAGGTCTGCCGCCGGGTCCAGGCGCAGCGCCCGGTCCCGGTGCTGATGCTCACCGCCCGGGACGACGAGACCGACATGCTCGTCGGCCTGGGCGTCGGCGCCGACGACTACATGACGAAGCCGTTCTCCATGCGCGAGCTGGCCGCACGGGTCCACGTCCTGCTGCGGCGGGTGGAGCGGGCCACGATCGCCGCGCACACCCCGCGCGGCGCCACCCTGCGCCTGGGCGACCTGGAGATCGACCACGCGCAGCGCCGGGTCCGGGTGCAGACGGAGGACGTCCACCTGACCCCGACCGAGTTCGACCTGCTGGTGTGCCTGGCCGGGACCCCGCGGGCGGTGCTCTCCCGGGAGCAGCTGCTCGCCGAGGTCTGGGACTGGGCCGACGCCTCCGGGACCCGTACGGTCGACAGCCACATCAAGGCCCTGCGGCGGAAGATCGGCGCCGAGCGGATCCGTACGGTCCACGGGGTCGGGTACGCCCTGGAGACCCCGGCCCAGCCGTGACCGGCCGGGCGGAGGGGCCGCGCCAGCGCCCGCGCCAGCGGCCCACCGGGGGGCTGCGGCCCTTCTCGCCGTTCTCGATCAAGACCAAGCTCGGCACGCTCGTGGTGGTCTCGGTCTTCATCACGACCGGCCTGCTGCTGGTGGCCCTGCGCACGGACACCGAGCTGCGGTTCATCACCGTCTTCTCGGTGATCGCCTCGATGCTGATCACGCAGTTCGTGGCGCACAGCCTGACGGCCCCGCTGGACGACATGACGACGGTGGCCCGGGCGATATCCCACGGCGACTTCACGCGGCGGGTACGCGGCGCCGGGCGGCGCGACGAGCTGGGTGACCTGGCCTCCACGATCAACCTGATGGCGGACGACCTGGAGGCGGTGGACCGGCACCGCAAGGAGCTCGTCGCCAACGTGTCGCACGAGCTGCGCACGCCGATCGCCGCGCTGCGTGCGGTGCTGGAGAACGTGGTCGACGGGGTCTCGGCCGCCGACCCGGAGACCATGCGCACCATGCTGAAGCAGACCGAGCGCCTCGGCCGGCTCGTGGAGACCCTGCTGGACCTGTCCCGGGTGGACAACGGTGTGGTGCCGCTGAAGGCCCGCCGTTTCGAGGTGTGGCCGTACCTGTCCGGGGTTCTGAAGGAGTCGGGGCTGGCGGCCGCCGGACGGCCGGGACTGCTCTCCGGTTCCGGCGGGCACACGCGCAACGACGTGCACCTGCACCTGGACGTCTTCCCGCCCGACCTGTGCGCGTACGCGGACGCCGAGCGGCTGCACCAGGTGGTGGCCAACCTGATCGACAACGCGGTCAAGCACAGCCCGCCGCACGGCAGGGTCACCGTCCGGGCCCGGGCCGGCGACGTGCCCGGAGGCCTGGCGCTGGAGGTCCGGGACGAGGGCCCCGGCATCCCGGAGGCCGAGCGCCACCGGGTCTTCGAGCGGTTCAACCGGGGCAGCGCCCGCGGCGGTGACGGCGGCACCGGACTGGGCCTGGCGATCGCCCGCTGGGCCGTGGAACTGCACGGGGGCCGGATCGGAGTGGCTGAATCGTCACGCGGCTGCCGCATCCTCGTCACGCTTCCGGGCAGCTCGTAGGTCTCGTGTTGACGTAGGGTTCGACTGGGAAGGACATGATCTCGGCCACACGTACCCGGGGTCCGTCAGGGGTGCGAAGCCAAGGGGGCCGCAACCTGGGTGCCCCCTACCCGAACCAGGCTGGTTTCCCGCCATTCCACGTCATGAAACCCGCCGTTCGATGTGACCTGCATGACGTAAGTCCCGCCCGGCCTGCATGCAGCGGCCGAGGAGGCGTAGCCTTTATTCCCGCTGTCCATACCTTGTGAAGCGGAAGAGGGCGGTTGCCGCCGTGTCGCCACAGTCCCCCAGTAACTCGAGCACCACGACCGAAGCAGCAGAGGGCGGGAAGAACCCTGCCTCAGGCTTCGGCGCGAATGAGTGGCTCGTCGACGAGATCTATCAGCAGTACCTCCAGGACCCGCAGTCGGTCGACCGGGCCTGGTGGGACTTCTTCGCCGACTACAAGCCGGGGGGCGCTGCCGCTCCGGTGACGTCGGCCGGTCCCGACAAGTCCACGCCGACGGACGGCGCCTCCGCACAGGCCGCCACCGCCGCCGGGACTCCGCAGGTCGCCGACGCCGCCACGGGGGCGGCGGACGCCGCGCCCGCGCACACCGCGACGCCGACCACTCCGCCTGTGTCAGCTCCTGCCCCTGCTCCTGCCATCCCCTCTGGTGCCCCTGCTGTGACTGTCACCTCCCAGGCCCCGGCCGCCGCACCGGCCGCGCCCGCCCCCGCCTCCGTAGCCCCGCAGAAGGCCGCGCCCGCCACGGAGGCCCCCGCGGGCCCCGAACTGGTGACGCTCCGCGGCCCGGCGGCTGCCGTGGCCAAGAACATGAACGCCTCCCTCGACGTCCCGACGGCCACGTCCGTCCGCGCCGTCCCGGTGAAGCTGCTGTTCGACAACCGCATCGTCATCAACAACCACCTCAAGCGGGCCCGGGGCGGGAAGATCTCCTTCACGCACCTCATCGGCTACGCGATGGTCCAGGCCATCAAGGCCATGCCGTCGATGAACTACTCCTTCGCGGAGAAGGACGGCAAGCCGACCCTGGTCAAGCCCGACCACGTGAACTTCGGCCTCGCCATCGACCTGGTGAAGCCCAACGGCGACCGCCAGCTCGTCGTCGCCGGCATCAAGAAGGCCGAGACCCTCAACTTCTTCGAGTTCTGGCAGGCCTACGAGGACATCGTCCGCCGCGCCCGCGTCGGCAAGCTGACGATGGACGACTTCACCGGCGTGACCTGCTCCCTCACCAACCCCGGCGGCCTGGGCACCGTCCACTCCGTGCCCCGCCTGATGCCCGGACAGTCGGTCATCATGGGCGTCGGCTCCATGGACTACCCCGCCGAATTCCAGGGAACCTCGCAGGACACCCTGAACAAGCTGGGCATCTCCAAGGTCATGACCCTGACCTCGACCTACGACCACCGGGTCATCCAGGGCGCGGCCTCCGGCGAGTTCCTGCGCATCGTCGCGAACCTGCTGCTCGGCGAGAACGACTTCTACGACTCCGTCTTCGAGTCGCTGCGCATCCCGTACGAGCCGGTCCGCTGGAACCGCGACATCGACGCCAGCCACGACGACGACGTCACGAAGGCCGCCCGCGTCTTCGAGCTGATCCACTCCTACCGGGTCCGCGGCCACGTCATGGCCGACACCGACCCGCTGGAGTACAAGCAGCGCAAGCACCCCGACCTCGACATCACCGAGCACGGCCTCACCCTGTGGGACCTGGAGCGCGAGTTCGCCGTCGGCGGCTTCTCCGGCAAGTCGATGATGAAGCTGCGCGACATCCTCGGCGTGCTGCGCGACTCCTACTGCCGCACCACCGGCGTCGAGTTCATGCACATCCAGGACCCGAAGCAGCGCCGCTGGATCCAGGACCGCATCGAGCGCCCGCACACCAAGCCGGAGCGCGAGGAGCAGCTGCGCATCCTGCGCCGCCTGAACGCCGCCGAGGCCTTCGAGACCTTCCTGCAGACGAAGTACGTCGGCCAGAAGCGCTTCTCCCTGGAGGGCGGCGAGTCCGTCATCCCGCTGCTCGACGCCGTCATCGACTCGGCCGCCGAGGCCCGCCTCGAAGAGGTCGTCATCGGCATGGCCCACCGCGGCCGCCTGAACGTCCTGGCGAACATCGTCGGCAAGTCGTACGCGCAGATCTTCCGCGAGTTCGAGGGCAACCTCGACCCGAAGTCCATGCACGGCTCCGGCGACGTCAAGTACCACCTGGGCGCCGAGGGCACCTTCACCGGCCTCGACGGCGAGCAGATCAAGGTCTCGCTCGTCGCGAACCCCTCCCACCTGGAGGCCGTCGACCCGGTCCTGGAGGGCGTCGCCCGCGCCAAGCAGGACGTCATCAACAAGGGCGGCACGGACTTCACGGTCCTCCCGCTCGCGCTCCACGGCGACGCGGCCTTCGCCGGCCAGGGCGTCGTCGCCGAGACGCTGAACATGTCGCAGCTGCGCGGCTACCGCACCGGCGGCACCGTGCACGTGGTCATCAACAACCAGGTCGGCTTCACCGCCGCCCCGGAGTCCTCGCGTTCCTCCATGTACGCGACCGACGTGGCCCGCATGATCGAGGCGCCGATCTTCCACGTGAACGGCGACGACCCGGAAGCGGTCGTCCGCGTTGCCCGTCTGGCCTTCGAGTTCCGCCAGGCGTTCAACAAGGACGTGGTCATCGACCTCATCTGCTACCGGCGCCGCGGCCACAACGAGTCGGACAACCCGGCCTTCACGCAGCCGCTGATGTACGACCTGATCGACAAGAAGCGCTCGGTGCGCAAGCTCTACACCGAGTCCCTCATCGGTCGTGGTGACATCACCCTGGAAGAGGCCGAGCAGGCGCTCCAGGACTTCCAGGGCCAGCTGGAGAAGGTCTTCGCGGAGGTCCGCGAGGCCGCCACGCAGCCGGCGGTCTCCCCGGCGCCGGCGCCCGACCAGGCCGACTTCCCCGTCGCGGTGAACACCGCGATCTCGCAGGACGTCGTCAAGCGGATCGCCGAGTCCCAGGTCAACATCCCCGAGGGCGTCACCGTCCACCCGCGTCTGCTGCCGCAGCTGCAGCGCCGCGCGGCGATGATCGACGAGGGCACCATCGACTGGGGCATGGGCGAGACCCTGGCCTTCGGCTCGCTGCTGATGGAGGGCACCCCGGTCCGTCTGTCCGGCCAGGACTCCCGCCGCGGCACCTTCGGCCAGCGCCACGCGGTCCTCATCGACCGGGAGACGGGCGAGGACTACACCCCGCTGCTGTACCTGTCGGACGACCAGGCCCGCTACAACGTCTACGACTCGCTGCTCTCCGAGTACGCGGCCATGGGCTTCGAGTACGGCTACTCCCTGGCCCGTCCGGACGCGCTGGTCCTCTGGGAGGCCCAGTTCGGTGACTTCGTCAACGGCGCGCAGACCGTCGTCGACGAGTTCATCTCCTCCGCCGAGCAGAAGTGGGGCCAGACCTCCGGCGTCACCCTGCTCCTCCCGCACGGCTACGAGGGCCAGGGCCCGGACCACTCGTCCGCCCGCCCGGAGCGCTTCCTCCAGCTGTGCGCGCAGAACAACATGACGGTGGCCATGCCCACGCTCCCGTCGAACTACTTCCACCTCCTGCGCTGGCAGGTCCACAACCCGCACCACAAGCCGCTGGTCGTCTTCACCCCGAAGTCGATGCTGCGTCTGAAGGCGGCGGCGTCGAAGGCGGAGGAGTTCACGACCGGTTCGTTCCGTCCGGTCATCGGCGACACCACGGTGGACGCGAACGCGGTCCGCAAGGTCGTCTTCTGCGCCGGCAAGGTCTACTACGACCTGGAGGCCGAGCGCGAGAAGCGTGGCGTCACGGACACCGCGATCATCCGCATCGAGCGCCTGTACCCGCTCCCGGGTGCGGAGCTCCAGGCCGAGATCGCCAAGTTCCCGAACGCGGCGAAGTACATCTGGGCCCAGGAGGAGCCGGCGAACCAGGGCGCGTGGCCGTTCATCGCGCTGAACCTGATCGACCACCTCGACCTGGCGGTCGGCGCGGACGTCCCGGCGGGCGAGCGCCTGCGGCGCATCTCGCGCCCGCACGGCTCGTCCCCGGCGGTGGGCTCCGCGAAGCGCCACCAGGCGGAGCAGCAGCTCCTGCTGAACGAGGTCTTCGAGGCGTAACCGCCCCGAGAACCGACCCGGAAGGCCCGGCCCCCACTTGGGGGCCGGGCCTTCCGGCATGCAGAGCCGTCGGGCCGGTGACCTGCTGCGCGCCCTGGAACTGCCCGCCGACCTCGTCGTCACCTCGGGCGAGTGGGGCGTCTCCAAGCCCGCGCGTGCCTTCTTCGACCGGGTGCTGACCGTATCCGGCACCACCGCCGACCGGACCCTGTACGTGGGCGATCACCCGGCCAACGACATCCACCCGGCCCGCGCGGCAGGCCTGCGCACCGCCCACATCCGCCGTGGCCCATGGGGTCATTGGTGGGCGGACGACCCGGAGGTCAGGGCAGCCGCCGACTGGTCGATCGACTCCCTCACCGAACTTCTGGCCATCGTCGAACCGTAGACACGGATGTGCAGCTGCCACGAGGACCCGCCGCGCGTTCTCCCCAGCCGTCGACACCATCGAGTCGGCCGGACTCCATCCGGGTCAGAGCGGGTGACCGGCCTCCAACTGGGGCCGGCCGCCCTCTCGGAGGAGCACGTAGCGATCGGTGGCGGCCTATGACCAGCCCAAGAGGCTCGCGGACGCCGTCTTCGAGGAGCGCGTAGCGATGTGACGCGCTCCGGGCTCCGCCCGGGCATGGCACCGCCCCGTCGCACCGGCCCCCGCACTGGCCCCACCCCCACACCCACACACCCACGTACCCGGCCTCCCTACGGCTGGGGCTCGAAGTCCCAGTAAGGTCGGGCCCGCTGTTTCGCCGAGACCGTGTGGACGTGCTGCGGGCCCAGGGTGCGGGTCAGGCCCTTGATGCCCGCGTCCTCGTGTTTGCCCGCCTCCGTGTCCTCCCGTACCGACCGCAGGTCCGCCGCCAGGGCGATCTGTGCGCTCAGCGTCATCGGGTGGTCCGGGCCCAGGACCCGCTCGGCGGTGCGCAGTGTCTCCCGGCTCAGGTCCAGCGCGTCCTCCAGGCGGCCGGTGATGTTGCGGTGCCCGGTGGCGTTGAGGGCGCAGCCCAGCGTCCAGGGGTGCCGGCCGCCGAGGGCGCCGCGCATCCCGACCAGCGCCTGCTCCGCGAGGGAGAGGCCCTCTGCCCGTTCGCCCTGCGCGCGCAGGACCAGGCCGAGGTTGCCGACGGTGCCGATGCTGTACGGGTGGGCGAGGCCGAGCTGTGACTGGTAGCCGCGGACGACGTCCTCGGAGATCCGGCGGGCTTCGCCGATGTCCCCGTACTCCCTGAGGTACGTGGCGTAGTCGGAGGCGACCATCAGCGTCCAGGGGTAGTCCACGCCGAAGACCCGCGTCGCCCGCTCCCAGACGGTCCGCAGCCGCAGGCCCGCGCCCGGGATGTCGCCGGAGCGGCGCAGGCACAGGCCGAGGTTGTGCTCGGCGCGCAGGGTCTGGGGGTGGCCGAGCCCGAGCACCTGGGTGTTGAGCTTGACGCCCTGCTCCTGCCGGGTCTGGGCCTCCCGGTAACGGCCCATGAGCCGCAGTCCCATGGCGCATGCGATGCCGGAGGCGAGGGTGGAGATGTGCAGGGGCATCAGGACCCGCTCGCGGCGGCGCAGGGTGTCCAGGTCGAGGTCGTAGGCGTCCTGGTAGCGGCCGAGCAGCCGGTAGGTGGCGGCGAGGTTGTTCTGGGCGTCGAGGGTGATGGAGTCGTCCTCGCCGAGGAGCTCGCGGTAGGTGGCCAGGCAGTGCTCGAAGATCTCGCGAGCCGGTTCGAACTTGGCGATGCACAGCAGGACGCCGCCGTAGGCGCTGGTGGCGCGCAGGCTCTCCAGGTCCTGGTCGCCGCGTTCCCCGGTGATCCGGTCGGCGACGGACCTGGTGAGGATCTCGGCGCGGCGGAACAGCCCGAGGTTGCGCAGGGAGTTGCCGTACTGGTAGCTGAGCTCGCGGACCTTGGGGTGGTCCTCGCCGAGCCTGGCCCGCCAGATCTGGTCGGTCTCCTCGCACAGGCGCAGGCAGGTGCGGTATTCCCCGGCGAGGATCAGGTAGCGCAGGCAGTGCAGCAGGAAGTTCTGGATCCTCGGGTTGCTGCTGGTGATGACCCCGGAGGGGGCCAGGTGCGGTACGAGTTCGGCGTAGCGGGGCCAGAGCCGGGAGTCGGAGGGCCGGCCGGGGTCGGCGGCGGCGAGGACCTGGCGGACGGCCCGGGCCAGCGGTTCGGCCTCGTCCTCGGAGAGGTCCTCGCGGACGATGCCGTGGACCATGCGGTGCAGTTGTACGGTTTCCAGCCCGCCGCCGCCCTCCTCCACGGGGAGGTCGGAGTACTCCAGCCGTACGACGGAGAACTGGACGAGTTTGTTGAGGGCGGCGTTCCAGCGGATCTGGTCGTTGATGAGGCCGGCGAGCTGTTCGGGTACGTCGTCGGCGGGGAATTCGCGCAGCAGGCGCAGCGGGACCGGCCCCGGCGCGAAGAAGACGAACAGCCGCAGCAGGGCGAGGGCGTCGGGAAAGTTCTCCCGGACGTTGTTGAGGAGTATGGCGAGGGCCGTGGGAAAGGGCAGCGGGTAGTCCTCGGAGAGGGTGACGGCCTCGCGGGAGTCCATGCGGCGCTGGAGCAGGGCGAGGTAGTCGCCCACGGGCAGCGGGGAGTCGGCCAGCCAGCCGGCGGTCTGGTCGAGGGCGAGCGGGTAGTCCTCCAGGGCCTCGGCGAGCTGGTCGGCCTCGTCGGCGGTGAGGCGCAGGGCCCGGCGGCGGATGAAGGTGATGGACTCGGGGCGGGCGTAGAGGGGGACCTCGACGAGGCTGGTGTGCCGGGCGGCCCATTCGCGGTTGCGGGAGGTGATGATGACGTCGCCGGCGCCGCCGGAGGGCAGCAGGTCGATCAGGTCGTCGGGGTTGTCGCAGCCGTCGAAGACCATCAGCCACCGGCTGTACGGGGTTCCGCGGCGCAGCGCTTCGAGGACGGCCCGGATCTGCTCGCCGTAGCTGCCGGCGCCGCGCGGGAGGCCGAGGGCGGGGGCGAGGTCGGCGAGGCGCTCGCGCAGGGTGGGCCGGTCCTCGGCGGGGACCCACCACACGACGTCGTACTCGGAGGCGAAGCGGTAGGCGTATTCGGTGGCGACCTGTGTCTTGCCGACGCCGGAGAGGCCGAGGAGGGTGACGGTGGACGCGCCGGGCGGGGCTTCGGCGAGGGCCTGGCGCAGGGTGCCGATGACGTCGTTGCGGCCGGTGAAGCGGGGGTTGCGGCGTGGAACGCGGCCCCAGATCTCGGGCGGGTCGTTGGGGAAGCGGGGGCCGCGGCGGCCGGTCTCGGTGCCGATGCGCTCGGTGGGCAGTTCGAGGCGGCGCAGCACGCGGTATTCGGCCTCGTACGCGTCCAGGCCCCACAGGTCGGTCTTCTCCAGGACGGCGACGGCGCTGGGCAGGGGTGCGTCGGTGAGGCAGACGGCGGCGAACCGGTCCGGGTGGTCGTCGGTGACGGCGCGCAGGGCGGTGTTCCACTCCTGGTCGGTGTGGGTGCCGGCGGAGAAGTAGCGCTCGCTGAGGACGAGGAGGACGCGGCTGCCGGAGCGGGCGAGGTCGTCGAGGGCCTGGGTGAGGCCGGGGCTGTTCTGCGGGTCCCAGCGCTGGAGGGCGACGCGGTGGCCGTGTTCCTCCAGGCGGTGGGCGATCCATACGGCCCAGGGGCGGTTGAAGCCCGCGAAGCTGATGACGAAACGCTGCGGCGCCTGGGGCTGCTGGGGCTGCTGCAGCTGCTGGGAATGGTGCGGCATCTGTTGGGAATGGTGCGGCTGCTGGGACTGTTGCGCCGATTCGCGGTCCTGCCTGCTACCGGTGGTCATGCGGCCGTCTCCCTGGGCTGCGGGCAGTGGACGGGACTGAAAAGGTACCGCAGCGGACGGCCCGTCAGACCTGTGCGAACGGGGCGAGTTCGGGGTGTGCCTCGCACCAGGCGCGGCGCTCGCGGTCGACGGCCCGGCGGGCGGCGACGTGCTGGTCGCCGGGGGGCGGGAGCTCGTCCATGGCCCGTTCGGCGGCGGCCATCGCGTCGGTGAACTCCCGGCCCGCGGAGGTGAGTCGGTCGTGCGCCCGCAGGACGGGCAGCACGGCCGCGACCTGGGCCCGGGTCCGGGCGTGCTGGGCCCAGGCGCCGCGGGCGCCGTAGAGGGCGGCGCGCTGCCAGTACCCCGCCAGGGCCAGGTGGGCGTAGGCGCCGTGCAAGAGCCCTTCCAGGGGGCGGGGGTCGCTGCGCCAGGGGGCCCAGTGGCGGGGCGCGGCGTCGGCGGTGTGCAGGGTCAGGACGTCGGCGAGGGCGGTCAGTTTGCCGTGCTGCACCTCGTGGACGAGGGTCGCGGCGAGCGCGGGCGGGGCCTGCGCGCGGGCCAGTACGGAGCCGGCGGCCGCGGGGAGGGTGGCGCCGCTGGACCGGGACCCGCCGGCCAGCGGTACGAGGGAACGCAGCAGTTGCGCGGTCTCCTCGGCCCGGACGGTGTCGTAGCGCTGCAGCAGGGTGAGCGCGCCGGACCACTGGGTGTCCCAGCGCTTGTGGCCCTTGGGGGTGAGGCGGCGGGCGGGGCGCAGGGGGGCGGGCTGTGCGGGGCCGGGCGCCCGGTACGGGTCGAGGTCGTCGAGGGCGGTGCGGCCCCCGGGCAGGGCGTGCAGGGGCAGCGTGCGCGGGTCCTCGGGGTCCCAGGACCGCTCGGTGAGGACGAGCGGACCCGGGCGGTCCGGGCGCAGCAGGCCGAGGGTGGGCAGGACGAGGCGGCCGTGCACGGGCCGCAGGGTGTGTGTGAAGGGGATCCCTGCGCGCAGGGCGGCGGCCGCGGCGAGGGCGCCGAGGTGGGCGAGGTCCGCCGGCGGGCCGTAGGGGGCGTGCAGGCGGCGCAGGGTCTCCTCGGCCCACACGCCGGTGGCCGGGTAGTGCAGTACGTCGTGCACGGCGGCCGGGTCGTGGCGTTCGGCTTCCTCCAGCAGGGCCCAGTGGTCGGCGGTCCGGCCGGAACGGCCGCAGGGTGCGGCGTCGAGGACGGCACGGAGCAGGACCAGCCGCTTGGAGCGGCGCACGTCGCGCACCAGGCGCGTGCCTTCCGGGGAGGGCTCGGCGGAGGCGAGGGCGCGCAGGGTGTCGGTGGACACCGTGAAGGCGGCGAGGGCGGCGGTCATGAGGCGGCCGCCGGGGGGTGCGGGAGGGTGCGGCGGGGCCGGCCCGCGGTGGCGGTGGCGGCGGCGTGCTGTACCGCGGTGGCGATGTGCCGGATCAGGACCTGGAGGTCGGCGCAGTAGACGGACGGCTGCCGGAACCCCTCGCCGTCCCGGTAGCGGTGCGGGTAGTGCCCGCCGCCGCACACCTCGACGAGTTCGCAGGAGCGGCATTCGGCGGCGAGCGCGTCCCGGCCGAGCTGGCGGGCCGCGAACCCGGGGTGGTCGAGGAGCTGGTCGAAGCTGTGGGTGTCGAGGGCCATGCCGGTGGCGGCGGCCCCCTCGTACGCGGATTTCAGCGAATCGGCCTGTTCGATGGAGCCGTCGGTCTCGATGACGGCGGTGGCGGCGGGCGCGAGCCCGAGGGTCTCGGTGGTGGCGGGCAGGCCGAGCAGCAGGGCGATGATCTCCTCGAAGAGCCGGATGCGGGTGCGGTGCCGTCCGTCGTGCCACCAGCGCTCGAAGACGGCGAGGAGCCAGTCGGCGTACGGCGTCCCGCCGGGGCGGCGGCCGGGGCCGGGCGGCGGCGGGGCGCTCCAGTTGGCGAGCGGGAGCAGCAGTCCGACGGTGGGCGGGGCGAAGTCGAGCAGGGACTCGTAGGTCTCCACCGGGTCCTGGTCGAGGTCGATGACGCAGAGCACCCCGGCGTAGCTGTCCGGGTGGCGCGCCAGCAGGCGCAGGCCGCGGGCGGCTGCGCCGAAGCCGGGGCGTCCGGCGTGGTCGACGCGGCGGGTGTTGTGGGCGGGCAGCCCGCCGTCGAGGCTGACGCCGACGCGGATCCCGGCGTCGGCGAGGGCGGCGAGACGGCCGCGGGTGATCAGGGTGCCGTTGGTCTGGACGGTGGCGGTGACCCGGGTGCGGGGGGCGGTGGCGGCGAGGGCGGCCCGTACGGCTTCGACGGGCGCGGCCAGAGCGGCGGGCGCGGTGAGGAGGGGCTCGCCGCCGTGCAGGACGAGGTCGACGCGGGGCAGGTCGTGGGCGGCGGCGTGCTCGGCGATCCGCTGCGCGGCGCGGGTGGCGGTGGCGGGGGCCATGACGACGGGCTGGTCGCGCCAGCCCTGGTCGGCCATCTCGTAGACGTAGCAGTAGGTGCAGGCGAGGTTGCAGCGGCTGCGGGTCTTGAGCACGAACTGCCGGATGGGATGGGGCGGATGGCCCGCCGCCCGGGCGGCGGCGACGTCGAGCCGGGTGTGGGGCCAGGGCGCGTGGCGGGCATGCGGGGACGCCCAGACGGCCAGTCCGGGCCGAGCGTCGCCGCCCGGCCCGTGGGCGGGCCCCGGGGCCGTGACACGGGCGGACGCCGCCCCTTGGCCCGAGCCCGGGCCGTGGCTGCCGCCGGAGCCGCGGGCGAGGCCCGTGCCGTGGCCGGAAGCCGGTTCTCGGGCGGGGCCCGAGGCGTTGACGGGAGCAGGGCCGTGGCCGGCGGCCGGGGCGGTGAACCCGGGCAGCGGTGAGGCGCTCGTGATCGCTCGCCGCATCGCCGTGCTCCCTCCCCGCACACCGCCGGGGGCGCCCCGGCGGACGGTCCATCCCTGCCCGTCCGCCGAGCCCGCCTAACGGCGGAAAGTGGTCAACCCGGTTGCTCCGGCGTGCCCTTGTCGCCCGGCGGGATGCCGGGTCCGAACCGTGCCGCGGCCCCCTGCGGGGCTGCTGGACGGCGGTGCGGTCCACGGAGTCGTGCTGCGGGGCCGGGGTCCGGGCGCGGTGGAGCCGGGTCGGGTGCCGGGCCGCGTGCCGGGCGCTGCCCGGACCCGCGCCCCAATCGCCGGCGGGGCTTGAACGGTGCGGTGCCCCTGCGGGGTTGCTTCGCGGGGGGCGCGGCCGGAGTGTGCGGCGGGGCGGGGTAGGGGTGTGGTGCGGGTGGGTCGGGGTGCCGGGCAGGGGTATCTCCTCGGCTCGGCGCGTGCTGCCCTGGCCCGGCCAGACGGCCCCGGTCGCGCCTCGTCCTGCGGGGACCCCCCTCCCCGTCCCCCCTCCAGCAGTACGAGCCGGTTCCGGGAACGGTGGTCTTTGCTGGGGCGGAGCCGTGGCGTGGGGTGGGGACACGGCGGAGTGT